>DHLY01000169.1:1757-2159 GCA_002405525.1 Proteobacteria bacterium UBA4656 | reverse complement strand
TGGGTTTCCCCATCCACTGCATCGGCGTGCCCAAGACCGTCGACAACGACCTCGTGGTCACCGACACCTGCCCCGGGTTCGGATCGGTGGCCAAGTTCACCGCGGTGTCGATGCGCGAGGCCGCGCTCGACGTGCGCTCGATGGCCGAGAGCAGCACCAAGGTGTTCGTGATGGAGGTGATGGGCCGCCACGCGGGCTGGATCGCCGCCGCCGCCGGCCTGGCCGGCCGCAAGCCGGACGAGGCCCCCCACCTGATCCTGTTTCCCGAGGTGCCGTTCGACGAGGCGCGCTTCCTCGCCGCGGTGAAGGCCTGCGTCGAGCGCGTCGGCTGGTGCGCGGTGGCGGTCAGCGAAGGCCTGAAGACGCCCGACGGCCGCTTCCTCGCCGAGGCCGGCGGCAAGG
>DHLY01000169.1:349-1541 GCA_002405525.1 Proteobacteria bacterium UBA4656 | reverse complement strand
GCCGATTACCTGCAGCGCAGCGCGCGTCACGTGGCGTCGAAGACCGATGCGGACCAGGCCGCGGCGGTGGGCCGCGCGGCGGTCGAATACGCAATCGCCGGCATGAACGCGGTGATGCCGGTGATCCGCCGCCGCGCCAGCGCGCCGTACCGCTGGACCGTCGAGCCCGCCCCGCTCGCGCAGATCGCCAACCACGAAAAGAAGATGCCCGCCGGCTTCATCCGCGAGGACGGCTACGGCATCACCCCCGCCGCCCGCCGCTACCTCGCGCCCCTGATCCAGGGCGAGGCCTTCCCGCGCTGGAGCAAGGATGGGCTGCCGGCGTATGCGACGCCGAAGTTCAAAGCGGTGAAAAAGAAGCTGGCGGGGTATTCGATCGCGGATAAGTAGGGTCGGACGATCGAACTTTTCCCCACGGAGTCGCCAGCCTACCTGAGCCGCCGTGGCGCGCCGCAGCAGCGGGAACGCGCTTGGCGCGCCCCACCGTCCGCTGTACGCTCGATGCGCCGTCGGGGGTGCTAAGGACCGCAGACGGCTTGGAGCTCAATCACGATCAGGGGAATGGAAATGATCAGTCGGAAACTTGCGTTGGCGGCACTCGCGGCCGTCGTTGTTGGTGTCACGGGCTGCGCGTCGGATCCAAAGAAGATCAGCGCTGCCTACGTTTCTCCAGCGCAGTACAGAGGGTGGGATTGCGACCAGATCATCGACGAAAGCGCGCATGTTGAGCGTCGTTCGATCGAGCTTTACCAGTCGCTGAAAAAGGACGCGGATGCCGACAAGTGGCAGATGGGCGTCGGCCTTATCCTGTTCTGGCCGGCGTTGTTCGCTCTCGAAGGTGGTGATGGCCCCGAGGCGTCGGAATACGCGCGTCTGAGGGGTGAATACGAAGCCTTGCGCACGGTGTCGGTCGAAAAGCGGTGCGACTACCGCCACCGCAACGACCTGAAAGACGTCATCGAGGAAACAGAAAAGGCCGAAAAGCCCTGATTTCCGTGGTCGTCGTTTGCCGGCCGCCTTGCCGGTCGGCGAACGGCGCGTCGTCCCGGCGGCGCCACCATGTCGACAAACACCAACGGTGCGATGAGCGCAGCGAATCGCGCCGCGACGCCTGGCGCGATCACCGGTCGCAACTCGCCGCGCGCATTGCACCCTGTGATCGGGTGGCACCGGAGCCGTGGGGGGGGGGGGG
>DHLY01000169.1:0-143 GCA_002405525.1 Proteobacteria bacterium UBA4656 | reverse complement strand
CTCCCACAGGTGCTGCGCGGCGCACCGCCGGCGCGCGGTTCAGCAGCCCTTTCCGCAGCCCTGCAGTTCGAACTGGATCGTCGCGTGGCGCACGCCGAAGCGGTGCGCCAGCAATTCCTGGATCGCGTGCAGCAGCTCGTCGG
>DHLY01000083.1 GCA_002405525.1 Proteobacteria bacterium UBA4656 | reverse complement strand
CGGCGTCGATCGCCATCTGCTTGCCCGGCAAGGCGTCGAGGATGAAGCGCGCCGACACTTCGGAGACGCGTCCTGCGCCCTTGGTGACCACGACGAAGTTGATGATGGTGAGGATGATGAACACCACCAGGCCGACAGCGTAGGACCCGCCGACCACGAAGTTGCCGAAGGTCTCGATCACGTGGCCGGCCGCGCCCGGACCGGTGTGGCCTTCCATCAGGATGATGCGCGTTGAGGCGACGTTCAGGCCCAGCCGCAGCATGGTCACCATCAGGAGGACGGTAGGGAATGCCGAGAAATCGAGCGGCCGCGCAACGTAGACCACCGCCAGCAGCATCACCAGCGAAACAGCGATGTTGAAGGTGAACAGGGTGTCGAGCGCCAGCGGCGGCAGCGGCACCACGATCATGGCGAGGATCACCAGGATCAGCAGCGGGGCACCGGCGGCGCGCCCACCGAGGCGGACCAGGTCGGCGATGCCGCTGCGGTCGAGTGAGGAAGGCATGGCGGGGAGGGCGTGGGTCGGGTTCCCGGCGGGCCGGTGGACGGCGGACGCATCTGCAAGGGGCGTGCTAGGAACCCTCTGAACTCGTCCACGCGCCCGCGCGAGGCGTGCGAGGCAGGTGCAGGGGGCGATCCGCCGGCGCGCCGCCGGGCTGTGCGTTACCCGCGCATCCGCTTCCACGTGCTGCGCGCCGGCTGCAATCGACCGGCCGTGAACCGCGTCGACATCCCGACAGGCGGCCCGCGCGTCGGGAACATCCCGACCCGTTCTTCCGCGGTCCCCGATCTCAATTCCGCCGCGTTGCCGCCGATATTGGCCACGATGGACATCCTTACGCTCGTCGGGCTGCTGCTGGCGCTGGCGGCGATCGTCGGCGGCAGCGTGCTCAAGGGCGCGGGCGTAGCCGGCCTCGCCTCTGGAGCTGCTTTCGTGATCGTGATCGTGGGCACCTTCGCCGCGATCCTGGTGCAGACGCCGCTGTCGACCTTCAAGCGCGCCTTTCGTCTGCTCGGATGGGTGTTCTGGCCGCCGGCACACGATGGCGACGAACTGATCCGCCAGATCATCGACTGGAGCAACACCGCACGCAAAGTCGGTTTGCTGGGTCTCGAAGGGCAGGTCGATGCCCAGGCCGATCCGTTCGCGCGCAAGGGACTGCAGATGCTCGTCGACGGTGCGGAACCCGAGTCGATCCGCGCCACCATGGAAATCGAGATCGATGCCCTCGACCACCGCGACAAGGCGGCCGCGCGGGTGTTCGAGTCCATGGGCATATACGCGCCCACCATGGGCCTGATCGGCGCCGTTCTGGGGCTGATGGCGGTGATGCAGAACCTCAACGACCCGTCGAAACTCGGGACTGGCATCGCGGCCGCCTTCACCGCCACCATCTATGGCATTGCGTCGGCCAACCTGATGTTCCTGCCCGCGGCCAACAAGTTGAAGGCCGCGATCGGCAACCAGTCCCGCGAACGCGAGATGCTGCTCGAGGGCCTGATCGCGATCGCGCGTGGAGACAACCCGCGCAACATCGAGTCGCGCCTGAAGGGCTTCCTGCACTGAGCACCGCTGGTCATGGCCCGCCGCCACCAACGCCACGAGGAACACGTCAATCACGAGGCGTGGGCGATTCCCTACGGCGATTTGATCACCCTCTTGCTCGCATTTTTCGTCGTGATGTACGCGATTTCGTCGGTCAACGAGGGCAAGTACCGCGTGCTCTCCGATTCGTTGTCCGAGGCGTTCGGTGCTCCGCCTCGCGTGATCGAGCCGGTACAGGTAGGGGCGACGACTCCGCGCGAAGCGACTCCCGGTTCGGGACCGATTGCGCCGCCGATCGCGCTGGCGTCGCTGGGCGTCCCGCGCCGTCCGGAGGCGGGAGCCGTGCGGCGGGACGACTTCGCCCGGATCGGCAACCCGCGCAGTCTCCGCGATGCCATGCAGCAGCAGCAGCTCGGCGCACTCGCCAAACAGTTGCGCAGCGCGCTCGCGGGGCTGATTGACAGCGGCGAGGTGGCGGTACGCGCCAACTCATTGTTCCTCGAGGTCGAGATGCGCGCCGACATTCTGTTCGGGTCGGGGTCGGCGACGCTGCAGTCGGCCGCAGATGCGCTGGTGCGGCGCATCGCCGCGACAATGGCGCCGTTCCCGAACCCGATCAAGGTCGAGGGCCACACCGACGACCAACCGATTGCCAGCGCAGTGTTTCCCTCGAACTGGGAACTTTCGGCCGCGCGCGCCGCGAGCGTGGTGCGACTGTTCGTGGCCGGCGGCGTCGCGCCATCTCGAGTGGCGGTGATCGGTTACGGCGCTGAACGACCGAAGGCCAGCAACGCGAGCGCCGAAGGGCGAAACCAGAATCGCCGCGTCGTGCTGGTGATCCTCGCCGAGCCTGACGCCGACGAGGTGGACGACCTGCCGCCCGCCGGACCGCTGGCGAATCGTGGCACGAGCCCTGCACCGGCCATGTCCGGAGGGCGTCCATGAGCATTTGGTGCGTAGCCAATCAAAAGGGAGGCGTCGGCAAGACCACGACAGCGGTCGCTTTAGCCAGCCTCGTCGCGGCTGAAGGTAAACGGGTGCTCGCAATCGATCTCGACCCGCACGCCTCGCTCAGCCACTGGCTGGGCGGCGGCAACGGGCCTGAGCCGCGCGGCACAGCCGACCTTTTCGCCGCAGCGCCGCCGGCCGTGGCCGGCCTGCTGCGGCCGGGAGGCGCGTCGAACCTCGATGTATTGCCCGCCCAGGCGGCGCTCGCCACCGTCGAGCGGCAGGGCATCGGCAGGCAGGGCATGGGTCTGGTCTTGTCGCGCGCGCTGGCCGAGGTTGCACCGGCTTACGACACGCTGATCCTCGATTGCCCGCCCACCCTTGGTCTGCTGATGGTGAGTGCGCTTGCCGCATCCGACCTTTTGATCGCGCCCACCCAGACCGAGCCGCTCGCCATGCACGGGCTTTCCGGACTCTTGCGGACCGCCCAGATGATCGAGCGCTCCCGCAACCGCGCGCTGCCGATCCGTATCGTTCCCACGCTGTACGACCGGCGAACCCGGGCCGCGCAGGACACGCTGACGGCCCTTCGCCAGGCCCACGGCGACCTCGTGTGGGAGGAAGAGATTCCAGTCGACACTCGACTACGCGAGGCCAGTCGGGCGGATGTGGCGATACCGGTCGCTCACGCGCCTTCGCGCGGTGTCGTTGCCTACGCGCGGCTGCTGACCTGGCTCCGCAGCACGCCATTCCCCGAGGAGAAGGCGGCATGACCCATGCCGATGCACTGGACAATTACTTCGACGGGTTGCTCGGCTCCACCATCGTGCAGGCGACCGCGCCCCCGTCGAAGCTGGCAGTGGTCCCCGCGCCACCGCTGAAGGGCGAAGCGCTACCCGCGCCGGCGCCGTCGCCGACACCGGCGCCCGCCCCTGCAGCATCGCGCTCGCCGCAAGAACGAGGCCCGCCTGCCGACCACCGCGCGCCCTTCGTGAGCGAACCGCAGGACGGGCTGTCGGCGGTCGTCACTCCGGATCCGACCGGCGCGAGCGCCACATCGGAACCGATCCGGTGGCTGGGCCTGTCGCTGGCCGGCCAGACCTACGCACTCGCAGTCAAGAACGTGCAAGAGGTGGTTCCCGTCCCGGACATCGCCCCAGTGGTCGGTGCGGATGCGGACACCGTGGGGGTAATGAACCTGCGTGGCCAGATCGTTCAGGTGATCAGTCTGCGCAGACGCATGGGCCTCGACGCCGCCGCAATCGCGTCACCGACTCGCATCATCGTGCTGGAGCATGACGGCATCGTTCTCGGCCTGCTGGTCGATTCCGTGACCGAAGTGTTCAACGCCGGTGCCGACGAATTCAGGCAGTCGGGTCTGGTTCACGCGGCGCTCCCTTCAGACTGGTTCCGCGGTTTGCTGCGTCGCGGGGCGGATCTGGTTGTCGCGCTCGATGCTGCACGCCTGGTCACGCACTGATGGTGCCGTGGAACCCATGCTCTACAAGCGGAGTCTGGGGAGATCGTGGCCGGGATGTCGTTCATCGGCACGGGCAATGCGGGTTTGGCACGCGACTTGCTGACACAACAGGCGCGCGTGCGTCCGACACGCGCTTTTCTGGCGGAGAAACGCAATGCGAACATTCGTGCTTGACGCGGACCTCGGAATCGAGGCCGCGAGCGGTTTGCGCGACACGCTGGCACCTGCAGTTGCTGCGAGGCGACCGGTGGCCATCGATGGTTCCTCCGTCGCGCGATTGCACTGCGCATCGATGCAGGTGCTCGTGGCCTTCGCGATGGCCCGCAGTGCGGCCGGTCGCTCCACTCGAATCAGCGACCCAGCCCCGATTCTGCGCGACGCCGCGCGGGCCTTGGGAATGACGCGAACACTCGGACTTGACACCACGGAGACTGTGCAATGAGCGGCCTCATACTCGCTGTCGACGATTCGGCATCCATGCGCCAGATGGTCGCCTTCACGCTGAAGTCGGCAGGCTATTCCGTGATTGAAGCCGAGGATGGCGCAGTCGCACTGGAGAAGGCGAAGGGTGAACGGTTCACTGCGGTCATCGCCGACGTCAACATGCCGAACATGGACGGCATCTCGTTGATCCGGCAGCTCCGCCAGTTGCCGAACTATCGCTTCACTCCGCTGCTGATGCTCACCACCGAGGCCGGGCCCGAGAAGAAGATGGAAGGCAAGGCAGCCGGCGCCACCGGTTGGCTCGTCAAGCCTTTCGATCCGGATCAGCTGCTCAACACGCTGAAGAAAGTGCTGGCCTGACCCACGTCTGCGGCGCTTTGCGCCGCGGCTGGGGGGCGGTCCCACGAGACGTCCGGCCCGCGTCGCGCCACGCGCCCTCAAACGAACCTGAAGTCCAACGAGAGGCAAGACACTTCGCCATGGCAATCGACCTGTCGCGTTTCGTCGCCACCTTCCTCGAAGAGAGCAGCGAGGGTCTCGATACGATGGAGTCGGGTCTCTTGAAGCTCGACGAAGGGAATCACGACGTCGAGTTCATCAACGCGATCTTTCGCGCGGCGCATTCGATGAAGGGCGGCGCCGGCTCGTTCGGGTTCACGGCGATCACCGAACTGACGCATCTTCTGGAGACGCTGCTCGACCAGATGCGCTCCGGCAAGCGCTCGATCTCGCGCGATGCGGTGGACGCGCTGCTCGCGTCGGTCGATGTCCTGAGGCACCTTCTGCACGCCGCCCAGGCGAACGAGCCCGTTGACGCCAGCCGTCTCGCCGAGATCTGCGCACGTCTCGGGTCGATTCTTGACGGCGCGCCCGCGGCGACGTCGGCGCCCGCCGTGGCGGCGCAGCCCGATCCAGCGCCAGGCGGATGGAGGATTCGCTTCCAGCCGCACCCTGGGCTGTTTGCAACCGGCAATGATCCCTTGCGCATCCTGACCGAACTCCATGCGCTCGGCGGATGCACGGTTTGCTGCGACCTTTCCCGCCTTCCGGAGTTCGGCGATCTCGACGCGACGGTTTCGCACCTCGGCTGGACGGTCGAGCTGGAGGGCGGCGTCGCTCGCGGAACGGTCGAGGAATTGTTCGCCTGGGTCGAGGGCGATTGCGAACTCTCGATCGAGGCCCTTGCAGACGTTCCGACCACGGCCGGTTCCTCTGTGGCGGAGTCGAAGGGCGCATCGCAAGCAGGGACGGCGCCTTCTGCGACGCTGCAGCGTGACGCCGGGGCGCCGACGACCGCGACCGGCAAGGTGGTCTCCCTTCACGAAGACCGGTCCGCGCCGCAAGTCGCCGCGGCGACCGAGTCGTCGATAAGAGTCGCCGTCTCGAAGGTCGACGCCTTGATCAACTTGGTGGGCGAGCTGGTCATCACGCAGGCGATGCTTCGGCAGTTGTCTGAAACGATCGACCCTGCCGCGAACGAAAAGCTGATCAATGGGTTGAGCCAGCTCGACCGTAACACCCGCGACCTCCAGGAAGCGGTCATGGGCGTGCGCATGCTGCCCGTCGAGTTCGTGTTCAGCAGGTTTCCGCGGATGGTGCGTGATCTCGCTGGCAAACTCGGCAAGGAGGTGCGCATCCGCAGTCTCGGCGAGGGAACCGAGCTCGACAAGGGCGTGATCGAGAAGATCTCCGATCCCCTCGTCCACCTGATCCGCAATGCCGTCGACCACGGGCTGGAGTCGCCCGCGGAGCGCCGCGCCGCTGGCAAGGACGAATGTGGGACCATCACGCTCAGCGCCTCGCATCAGGGAGGGCACATCGTGATCGAGGTTGGCGACGACGGCCGTGGCCTCGATGTCCAGAGGATCGTCGAGAAGGCGCGATCGCGCGGCATTGCGGTCGCTGACAACGCCAGCGATGCCGAATTGTTCCAGTTGATCTTCCTGCCGGGTTTGTCGACCGCCAGTGCGGTGACGGATGTGTCCGGCCGTGGCGTCGGGATGGATGTCGTGAAGAGGAACATCGTTGCACTGGGCGGCTCGATTGACGTTTGGAGTCAGCGCGGGCGCGGCACGAAGATCACGGTCCGTCTGCCTCTGACGCTCGCAATCCTCGACGGGATGACGGTTGCGGTCGCCGAGGAGGTCTTTATCGTTCCGCTCGGCTTCGTCATCGAGTCGCTGCAGCTGCGTGACAGCGACATACGATCGATCAGCGGAACGGGACGCCTGCTGCGGGTCAGGGGCGAATACCTGCCGCTGGTTTCCATGGCGAGCGCGTTCGGGGTGCAGCAGGCGTTGAACGAGCGCGCCAGCACGATCGCGGTGATTGTCGAGAGCGAAGGGCGTCGCATCGCGCTCGAGGTCGATGAATTGGTCGGCCAGCAGCAGGTCGTGGTCAAGAGCCTCGACACGAACTATCGTCGGATTCACGGAATTTCCGGCGCCACCATCCTCGGCGACGGACGCGTCGCACTGATCGTCGATGTCGGCGGGATCACCCGCGGACTTGCCCAGGCCGCCTGAAAGGAGCGAGCACCCATGTATGTCCAGACCAGCGAAACCTCCGGCGGCGCTTCGATGCAGCTGTCCGCGGCCGAGTCACGCGAATTCCTGACCTTCACCCTCGGCAGCGAGGAATATGGGGTCGACATCCTCAAGGTGCAGGAAATTCGTGGCTATGACACCGTCACGCGGCTGCCTGATGCGCCGCACTACATCAAAGGCGTCATCAATCTTCGCGGGACCATCGTGCCGGTGTTCGACCTGCGGCTCAAGTTCGAGCTCGGCGAAGCGAAGTATGACGCTTCGACGGTGATGATCGTGCTGAACGTGAACAACCGCGTGGTCAGCGTGGTGGTCGATTCGGTGTCCGATGTGACCGCCCTCACTTCCGAACAGTTGCGCCCCGCTCCGGAGTTCGGCAGCGCCATGGACACGCGCTTCATCACGGGAATCGGGGCGGTGGATCAGCGGATGCTGATCCTTCTCGACATCGAGAAACTGATGACGAGTGCGGATCTCGGCCTCATTGCGGGGCAGTCGGCGCAGTAGAGCGACCAAACGTCGTGTCGCAAGTTCACGCAGGCGCGCTGGTGCCAGCAGGGCCGGCACGTCGAGAAGACGCGCGATCCGGCGGCGAATGGGGCGAAGGTCCTTCGCGGGGAGTCGACCGGTCGATCGCCCCGGCGCGCGGCGTCCGGGCAGCGCCGAGGTGATTTGCGCCGCGTGTCGGCGGTGACGTCCCCGAGGGCTGTGCCTTTGAAGATGTCTCCCAGTGGGGCGGATGCGACGCGGCGCCGAGCAGCGCTGGCGATGCTCGCGACGGCACGGTAGCGAGGGGCTGTCCTCGTGAACCTGGAGCGGTCGGGAGGACGTCGGGTACCCCGGGTGTTTACACGCCGGCCGGCCGTGCATCGGCGTTCGTGCAGCAGTCGATCGCGAGCCTGCCTATCAGCCTGTTGAGAATAGCCCCTTC
>DHLY01000128.1:9326-11796 GCA_002405525.1 Proteobacteria bacterium UBA4656 | reverse complement strand
GCGTCGGTGAGTTCGAACTCGAACTTCGCCGCGCCCTCGGCAGCGCTGGAACGACCGAAGAAAGCCATGCTGAGGACTCCTGCGCCGGTCACGCCGGCGGCGAGCGAGAGGAAGTGACGGCGGTCCATGACGGAACTCCGGAGGTGGATCGGATGATCGGGGGGGCGGGGGCAGGCTTCAAGCAGACCGCTCAGCCGGCGGGCGCCTGGCCCCAGACCTGCTTGAGCCGCGCGTCGCGCCCGCAGCCCCAGCGGTAGTACTTGTACTGCGCGGGGTTCTTGGCCGCGTAGTCCTGGTGGTAGTCCTCGGCCACCCAGAACGTGGCGGCGTCGGCGATCTGCGTGTACAGGGTCTGGCCGGCGAAACGCGGATCGGCCTGCCACTTCGCCAGCGAGGCCTCGGCCGCCGCGCGCTGCGCCGCGTCGTGCACGAAGATCGCCGTGCGGTACTCGCTGCCGACGTCGCAGAACTGGCGGTCCTTCACCGTCGGGTCGATATTGGCCCAGAACACCTCGAGCAGGCGCTCGTAGCCGACGACCTTCGGGTCGTAGAGCACCTCCACGGCCTCCGCATGCCCGGTCGACCCGCCCGAGACCTGGCGGTAGGCCGGGTTGGCCTTGCTGCCGCCGGTGTAGCCGGAGATCGCCGACTTCACGCCGGGCAGCGCCTCGAACGGCTGCTCCATGCACCAGAAGCAGCCGCCGGCGAAGGTCGCCTTGGCCAGCCCTTCGGGCGCGGGGGGCGAGGCTTCAGTCGCGGCGCGAGCCGCACTGATGCCAAGCAGAGCGGCCAGCAGCGCGACGATAATCGGGCCGAACGACCGTGCGAACATGCGGACTCCCATTCGGCATTCCGGACGTAGACCGGCGCTTCTCACAAAGAGTTTCACGTCGGGCGTCGCCGGCGCGTCAGCGTCGGACCGCGGGTCGGGATGCCAGCGCCACCACAGATGGCGTAAGGTCCGGGCAGGCTATCCGGTCCTTTCCGCCATGACCCGTTCCCGTGTCGTCCTGCTCGCCCTGATCTTCACCGCGATTGCCGCATTCTTCGCGTTCGACCTCGACCGCTTCCTGACCCTGAATGCGCTCAAGGCAGCGCGCGAATCGCTCGCCGGCTGGGTGAACTCGAACTTCGCCACGGCCATCGCAGCGTTCTTCATCGCCTATGTCGCGGTGACGGCCCTTTCGCTGCCGGGTGCGGCCATCATGACCCTGGCCGGCGGCGCCCTGTTCGGCCTGGTGGCCGGCACGATCGCGGTGTCGTTCGCGAGCACGCTCGGTGCGACGCTGGCCTTCATCGCCTCGCGCTTCCTGTTCCGCGACGCGGTGCGGGCGAAGTTCGGCCAGCGCTTGGCGGCGTTCGAGGAAGGCGTGCGCCGCGATGGTGCCTTCTACCTGTTCACCCTGCGCCTGGTGCCGGCCTTTCCGTTCTTCCTGGTCAACCTGCTGATGGGCCTGACGCCGATCCGCACGCTCACCTATGCCGGCGTCAGTCAGATCGGCATGCTGCCGGGCACGATCGTGTTCGTCTATGCCGGCACCCAGCTCGCGCAGCTCGACAGCCTCGCCGGGATCCTCTCGCCGGGGCTGGTCGGCGCGTTCGTGGCGATCGGCGTGCTGCCCTTGCTGATGCGCTGGATCGCCAACCTGATCGCCGCGCGGCGCGTCTATCGCGGCCACCGCAAGCCCCCGCGCTTCGACTACAACCTCGTCGTGATCGGCGCCGGCTCCGCGGGCCTGGTCAGCGCCTACATCGGCGCCGCGGTGAAAGCCAAGGTCGCGCTGATCGAGCGGCACAAGATGGGCGGCGACTGCCTCAACACGGGCTGCGTGCCGTCCAAGGCCCTGATCCGCAGCGCGCGCCTGCTGGCCGATGCGCGCGACAGCGGCAAGCTCGGGATCCGCAAGGTCGAGGCGACGTTCGACTTCGCCGAGGTGATGGAACGCGTGCAGCAGGTCGTCGCCGCGGTGGAGCCGCACGACTCGATCGAACGCTACACCGGCCTGGGCGTCGACTGCATCGTGGGCGAAGCGCGGATCGTGTCGCCGTGGGAAGTCGAGGTCGCCGGCCGGCGGATCAGCGCCCGCTCGATCATCGTCGCCACCGGCGCGCGGCCGCTGGTGCCGAAGCTGCCCGGCCTCGACGGCGTCCGCTACCTGACGTCCGACAGCCTGTGGGCGCTGCGCGAGCAGCCGCGCCGGCTGCTGGTGCTGGGCGGTGGTCCGATCGGCTGCGAGCTGTCGCTGGCGTTCGCGCGGCTCGGCAGCAGCGTGACCCAGGTCGAGATGGCGCCGCGCCTGCTGCCGCGCGAGGACGAGGATGTGTCCACGCTGCTGCTGCGGGTGTTCGCCCACGAGGGCGTGGACGTGCGCACCGGGCACCGCGCGATCCGCATCGAGCCGGCGGCGGACGGCGTGGCCGGCGAGCTCGTCGCCGAAGGACCCGGTGGCGAGGTGCGCATCGCCTTCGA
>DHLY01000128.1:1509-9157 GCA_002405525.1 Proteobacteria bacterium UBA4656 | reverse complement strand
GATCGGCGCGCGCGGCACGATCGAAGCCGACCCGCTGATGCGCACCAATTTCCCCAACATCGCGGTCTGCGGCGACGTGACCGGGCCCTACCAGTTCACCCATGTGTCCGCACACCAGGCCTGGTACGCGTCGGTCAACCAGTTGCTCGCGCCGTTCTGGTCGTTCCGCGTCGACTATCGCGTGATCCCGTGGGCGACGTTCACCGATCCGCAGGTCGCGCGGGTCGGGCTTTCCGAGGCCGAGGCGAAGGCGCAGGGCATCGCGTACGAGGTCACCCGCTACGGCATCGACGACCTCGACCGTGCGATCGCCGACGGCACCGCCGAGGGCTTCGTCAAAGTGCTCACCGAACCCGGCAAGGACCGCATCCTGGGCGCCACCATCGTGCACGCCGAGGCCGGGGAACTGATCGCCGAGTACGTGCTGGCGATGAAGCACGGGCTGGGGATGAACAAGATCCTCGGCACGATCCACGCCTATCCGACCCTGATGGAAGCCAACAAGTACGTGGCGGGCAACTGGAAGCGCGCCAACGCACCGCAAGGCGCGCTGCGCTTCGCGCAACGCTTTTTCGCCTGGCGCCGCGGATGATCCGCCGCCCGGCGCCCCAATGAACGCAACCGGACCGACGAGCTGATGAAACTCGCCACGATCCTGCTGGCCGGCGCGCTCGCGCTCGTCAGCACCGCCGCCGACGCCTTCGACCACACGCATGCGGCGTGGACTGCGCAGCTCGCGCGCCATGTCGCGTGGAATGCCGAAGGCACGACGACCTCCATCGACTACGCGGGATTCGCGCGCGACCGCGCGGCGCTCAAGGCCTACCTCGACACGCTGTCGGCCGTCACCCGGGCGGAGTTCGACGGCTGGGCGAAGCCCGACCGCGATGCCTTCCTGATCAACGCCTACAACGCGTTCACGGTCGAACTCGTGCTCACCGGCTACCCGGGCCTGAAGTCGATCCGCGACCTCGGCTCGCTGCTGCGCTCGCCGTGGAAGCAGCGGTTCTTCGTGCTGCTCGGCGAGCAACGCCACCTCGACGACGTCGAGCACGGCCTGCTGCGCGGCGCGCCCGACTTCGACGAACCGCGCATCCACTTCGCGGTCAACTGCGCGTCGATCGGCTGCCCGGCGCTGCGGCCGGAGGCCTTCACCGCCGCCGCACTGGAGGCGCAACTGGAGGACCAGACCCGCCGCTTCCTGCGCGATCGCACGCGTAATCGCTACTCTGCTGCCAGCGCAAGCCTGTACGTGTCGCCGATCTTCGACTGGTATAGCGACGACTTCGAGCGCGCGGCCGGCTCGGTGGAAGCCTGGATCGCCCGCTATGCCACCGAACTCGCCGATATCCCCGAGGCGCGCAGCCGCATCGGCCGCGGCGCGGTGTCGCTGGCGTGGACCGACTACGACTGGCGTCTCAATGGCAGCCGCTGACGATCGTCGCGCCGCACAATGCCCGCCATGAGCCGCGTGCTGTCAGTGATCGTGCCCATCGGACCCGCCGACACCGCCTGGCGGGCGCTGCTCCCACAGCTCGCTGCGCTGCCGACCGGCGCGCAGTTGCGTCTGGTCGCCTGCCACGCGGAAGACGCCGACCAGAGCGCGCTGGACACCGCCGAGGGACTGCCGCCCGATCGCGCGTGGCTGCTGGCCGCGCGCGGCCGCGCGCGGCAGATGAACGCAGGCGCGCGCGCCACCCAGGGCGGCGTGCTCTGGTTCCTGCACGCCGACAGCCGCTTCGGCGATCCGGCGTCGGCGCTGTCCGCGCTGCAGCGCACGCTGGCGAGGGAACCCGGGGCGCTCGGCTACTTCGACCTGCGTTTCGCCGGCGATGGTCCGGCGGCGACGGCGCTCAACACCGTCGGCACCTGGATCCGCTCGCGCTTGCTGGGCCTGCCGTTCGGCGACCAGGGCCTGTTCATGGCGCGCGCGACCTTCGATCGGCTCGGAGGGTTCGACGAATCGCTGGATGCGGCCGAAGACCATGAACTGGTCTGGCGCGCCCGCCGCGCCGGCGTGCCGCTGCGCGCGGCCGGCGCCGGCATCCGCACCAGCGCGCGCCGCTACGCCGAGCACGGCTGGGCGCGCACCACCGTGCGACACCTCGGGCTGACCGCAATGCAGGCCTGGCGATTCGCGCGCGCGCCGGGGCGCGACGCATGAAGCCCGCGATCGCCATCTTCGTCAAGACGCCGGGGCATTCGCCGATCAAGACCCGGCTTGCCGCCACGGTGGGGCGCGCCTTCGCCGAGCAGTGGCACGCGCAGGCGGCCGAGGCCGTGGCCGCCGTCGTGCGCGAGGCCTGCCGCGCGAACGCAGCCAGCGCCTACTGGGCGGTGGCCGAAGCCGATGCGCTGGCCGACCCGCGCTGGGACGGCCTGCCGGTGCTGGGGCAAGGCGAAGGCGGGCTGGGCGCGCGCATGCACGCCGTGCACCGGGCCCTGGTGGAGCGCCACGGCGCGGGCATCCTGCTCGGCGCCGACGCACCGCAGATCGATCCCGCGGTGCTGCGCGAGGCGCTGGTCTGGCTCGACGAGCCCCAGCCACGCAGCGTGATGGGTCGCGCCGCCGACGGCGGCTTCTGGTTGTTCGGCAGCAACCGGGCGCATCCGCTCGGCCTGTGGGAAAGCATCCCGTACAGCGTGCCGGATACCGCAGATCGCTTCCGCGCCGCACCGGGTGACTGGGGCGCATGGCTCGAACTGCTGGTCCTCTCGGACGTCGACACCGCGGGCGACCTCGCCGCCTGCCATGCAGCGCTCACCACCCTGCCGGCGCCCTTGCCCGCGCAGTCGGCGCTGCGCGCATGGATGGACGCCCAGGTCGCCGACGCTATCCTCGGCGCATGACCCCCGAAGCCGTGCTCGCGCTGGAAAACCCGCTGCGCCTGTCGGTGTTCGCGGGCCTGTTTGCGCTGCTCGCGATCACCGAGCGCGCCTGGCCGCTGCGCGGCGACGCGCGCCTGGCGTGGCGGCAGGCGACCAACCTCGCCCTGATGGCGATCGACACCGTGCTGCTGCGCGTCGTGTTCCCGGTCCTCGCGGTGGCTTTCGCCGCCGGCCTCGCGGCACGCGACATCGGCCTGCTGCCGTGGCTCGGCATCGACGGCTGGATCGCGGTCGCGCTGGCCTTCCTCGCGCTGGACTTCGCGATCTACTGGCAGCACCGGCTGTTCCATCGCATCCCGCTGCTGTGGCGGCTGCACCGCGTGCACCACGCGGACACCGCGTTCGACGTGACGCTGGCGGTGCGCTTCCACCCGCTGGAGATCGCGCTGTCGATGGCGATCAAGTTCGCCGTGGTGGCCGCACTCGGCGCGCCGCCGATGGCGGTGCTGCTGTTCGAGGTCGCGCTGTCGGCGGGATCGCTGTTCACGCATGCCGACCTGCGCCTGCCGCCACGCCTCGAGCGCACACTGCGATGGCTGGTGGTCACGCCGTACATGCACCGCATCCACCACTCGGTGCACCGCGCCGAGACCGACAGCAATTTCTCGTTCCACCTCTCGCTGTGGGACCGGCTGTTCGGCTCCTACGTCGACGCGCCGCGTGACGGCCACGCCGGCATGGCGATCGGCCTGCACGAGTTCCGCGCGCCGGCCGACCAGACCCTGCCGGCCCTGCTGCTCAATCCGTTCCGAGACCCGCCGGCGACCGGCCGCGCCACCGAGGCCTGAATCGAATGCGCGACAGCCTGCCCCTGCTGGAGGCCATCCCCTTCCCGCCGATCGCGCGCCGCGCGCCGACCACGCTGCAGTTGAACCTCGGCTACCTGTGCAACATCGCCTGCATCCACTGCCACGTGAATGCCGGCCCCACGCGCAAGGAGCTGATGGATCGCGACACGATGGAACTCGCGCTGGCGTTCGCGCGTCGCCACGGCATCCGCACCCTGGACCTCACCGGCGGCTCGCCGGAGATGAACCCGCACTTCCGCTGGCTGGTGGCATCGGCGCGCGCGGCGGGACTGCACGTGATGGACCGCTTCAACCCCACGGTGGCCGAGCACCCCGGCTTCGGCTGGGTGCCCGAATTCCTCGCCGCGCATCGCGTGGAGGCGATCGCCTCGCTGCCCTGCTACACCGAGACCAATGTCGACACCCAGCGCGGCGACGGCGTGTTCGCATCCTCGATCCGCGTGCTGCGCGCACTGAACGCGCTCGGCTACGGCGTCGACGGCAGCGGCCTGGTGCTGAACCTGGTCTACAACCCCGGCGGCGACTTCCTGCCCGGATCGCAGGAGAAACTCGAGGCCGACTACAAGCGCCGCCTCGCCGATGAACACGGCATCGTCTTCAATCGCCTGTACACGCTGGCCAACATGCCGGTGCAGCGCTTCGGCTCGTGGCTGCAGTCGAAGGGCCGCTTCGACGCTTATCTCGGCCTGCTGCGCGACCACCACCGCGACGACAACCTCGAGCACGTGATGTGCCGCGACCTGCTCAGCATCGACTGGCAGGGCCACGCCTACGACTGCGACTTCAACCAGATGCTCGGCCTGCCGCTGGCCGGCGATCCGCAGCGCCCGCACCTGCGCGACCTGCTGGATGGCCCGCTGGCGGGCCGACCGGTCCGCACCAGCGGCCACTGCTACGGCTGCACCGCCGGCCAGGGCTCGAGCTGCGGCGGGGCGCTGGGCTGAGCCGCGGCGCGGGCGGCGCCCTACAATCCGCCGATGCACCCGAAGTCCCCCCTCGCCCCGCCGCAACTCGTCGAGGCCGTCGAGGCGCTGCGCCGCGGCGAGCTGGTCGGCCTGCCGACCGAGACGGTGTACGGGCTGGCGGCCGATGCGGCGAATCCGGAGGCCGTGCGGCGCATCTTCGCGCTCAAGGGCCGGCCGGCGGACCATCCGCTGATCGTGCACCTCGGCGAGGCGGCGCAGATCGACGCCTGGGCGCGCGACATCCCGCCCGCGGCGCGCGCGCTGGCGCAACGCTTCTGGCCGGGGCCGCTGACCCTGATCCTCCGGCGTGCGCGCGGCGTGCATGACGCGGTGACCGGCGGGCAGGACACGGTGGGCCTGCGCGTGCCCGCGCACCCGGTCGCGCTGGCCCTGCTCAAGGCGTTCGGCGGCGGGCTGGCGGCGCCGAGCGCGAACCGCTTCGGCCACGTCAGCCCGACCACCGCGCAGCACGTGCGCGAGGAGTTCGGCGAGGCACTGCCGGTGGTGCTCGACGGCGGGCCGTGTCCGGTCGGCATCGAGTCGACGATCGTGGACCTGTCGTCCGGTGCGCCGCGCGTGCTGCGCCCGGGCCGGATCGGCGTCGACCAGTTGGAAGGCGCGCTGGGCATCCGCCTCGAGGCCGGCGCGGTGGCGGCGAGCCCGCGCGTGTCGGGCAGCCACGACAGCCACTACGCACCGCGCACGCCGGCGGAACTGGTGGCGCCGGAGTCGCTTGCCGCGCGATGCGCGGCACTGGCGCGCCAGGGCGAGGTGGTGCGCGTGATCGCGCTCGGGCCGTTGCCGACCGACGCGCAGGGCCTCGGGCTGCCGGCCCAGCCGACCGAGTATGCGCGGCACCTGTACGCCGCGCTGCGCGCGATGGACACCGAGGGCGCGGACCGCATCCTGGTGCAGGCGCCGCCGGAGGGCGAGGCATGGGCCGCGGTGCGCGACCGCCTGCGCCGCGCGACCGCGGCGAACGGCGGGATGGAAGACGACGCGCCGTGACCGGCAACCACCCGATCGGTCGTGCGGTCTCGGCCCTGCCCGACGCGGCGAATGCCATGGCCTTCGCCTGGGTGTGGATGTTGCCGCTCAGCGTCGGCGCGGGCTGGGTCAAGTCGCTGATGATCGTGATGCTGCTGGAGTTCCTGGTCGTGCACTCCAGCGGCTTCATCGGCATGACCGTGGTCGACCCGGGCAAGTCGCGCGCGACCAAGGTCGGGGTGATCACGGGCTTCGGCCTGCTGTACCTGCTGTTCGCCGGCGCGTTCTCGCTCGCCTTCGGCGAATGGTGGCCGCTGGCGGTGTTCGGCTGGCTGCTGCTCGGCAAGTTCGCGCTGGTGCTGTTCGCGCCCGTGCCCGGCGCCCACGAGCGCTCGCGCCAGGGCTATCTGATGGCGACTTCGCTGGCCGCCTACGTGGGCGGCGTGTTCCTGACCAGTCTCGCCCCGGTGCCGCAGCTCGGCATCGACGACGCCGTGCGCAGCGCGGCCGCGATCCCGGGCAGCGGCCTGTGGGTGGAGGAACCGCAGCGCGTGCTGGCCTTCGGGATGCTCTATTTCGCCATCATGGCCTGGGCCCGCTGGGCCTGGGTGCCCGGCCGCATGCACCTGGGCTTCGGGCGCTCCGGGATGCGCTGAGCGCCTTTCGCGGCGCTTGTGCCGACGGGGTGACCGTGGGTGCGGAAAGCGTGGAGGGGGCGGTCGCGAGCGATGCTCGCTCCTGCAGGCCGTTCGCGCGGCGGCTTGTCACTGGGGCGAGCCCAACTTTTTGCGGGGGGCCGACCTTGGTCGGAGCCTGACGCTTGTGGGAGCGAGCAACGCTCGCGACCGCGGCATCGAAGGTCGCCACATGCGCCGACGGGACGACCCTGGGTGCGGCAAGGTCGATGAGGAGGATCGCGAGCTGCGCTCCCGCCTACAGGACGGTAGCGCGCCGGGATGCGCACGCATCCCGGCGCAGCGGGCTGCTCAGCGCGCCGCCATCAGCGCCACGGTGGTGTCCAGCATGCGGTTGCTGAAGCCCCACTCGTTGTCGTACCAGGACAGCACCTTGACCAAGTCGCCTTCCATCACGCGGGTCAGGGTGGCGTCGTAGATCGACGACCGCGGGTCGTGGTTGAAGTCGATCGACACCAGCGGCGCTGCGTTGATGCCGAGGATGCCCTTCAATTCGCCCTCGCTGGCTGCCTTCACCGCGGCGTCGATTTCCTCCTTGGTGGTCGGCCGCGCGGCCTTGAACACCAGGTCCACGACCGACACGTTGATCGTCGGCACGCGCATCGCGAAGCCGTCGAGCTTGCCGTTGAGTTCCGGCAGCACCAGGCCCACCGCCGCCGCGGCGCCGGTCTTGGTCGGGATCTGGCTCATGGTCGCACTGCGCGCGCGCCGCAGGTCCTTGTGGAAGACATCGGTGAGGACCTGGTCGTTGGTGTACGCGTGGATGGTGGTCATCAGCCCATGCACGATGCCGATCTTCTCGTGCAGCACCTTGGCCAGCGGGGCGAGGCAGTTCGTGGTGCAGGACGCGTTGGAAATCACCTGGTCGGCGGCCTTGAGCGTGCCGTGGTTGACGCCGTAGACCACGGTGGCGTCGACGTCCTTGTCGCCGGGCGACGAGATGATGACCTTCTTCGCTCCGCCGGCGAGATGGGCGCCGGCCTTGGCCTTGCCGGTGAACAGGCCGGTGCACTCGAGCACCACGTCCACCCCGTGAGCGCCCCACGGCAGCCTGGCCGGGTCGCGCTCGGCGAACACCTTGATCCGGTCGCCCTCGACCACGAGGTCGCCGCCGTCGACCCCGACCTCGAACGGGAACCGGCCGTGCGCGGTGTCGTGGCGCGTGAGGTGGGCGTTGGTCTCGGCGTCGCCCAGGTCGTTGACCGCCACGATGGAGATCTCGTCGGTGCGGTTGGATTCGTACAGCGCACGCAGGATGTTGCGGCCGATGCGGCCGTAACCGTTGATCGCGACCTTGATGGCC
>DHLY01000128.1:558-1361 GCA_002405525.1 Proteobacteria bacterium UBA4656 | reverse complement strand
TGATGGCCATGGCGGGTCCTTGGGAGGGTGAAGGTTTGTCGAAGCGCCCTAGTTTAGCGGCCCGCCCGACGGCGGGCACCCCGAGGACGGGGCGCCGACGTCGCCGACGCCGGAAAACCGGCGCTGCCGCCGCCCGGAAGCGGTGGCGCCGCGCCGGGCGCCAGCCGGCATGCCGCTTGCTTCCGACTCTGTTCGAGCCGCGCGCCGCGCATGGCACCGGGAGATCAGCGCCGATGTTCGTCGTGGTGGTGGATGCAGCCGCGGGGCAACTCGCCGAGCTGGAGGCGCGGCTGGCCGGTTTGCGCCCGGATTGGCAGTTCGCGTGTCCGCCGGACGCGAAGACCGCGCTGGCGATCGCCGAGAGCCGCCCGGCGGACGTGGTCATCGCCGACCTTCGTGCGGCTGGCATGGACGGCGTTGCCCTGCTCAGGGAGTTCCAGTCGCGGCGGCCGGAGACGGTGCGCATCCTGCTGTCCGGGCACGACGACGAGGACGAGGCACTGCGCGCGCTCAACGTCGCCCACCGCGTGTTGCCCAAGCCGATCAGTGCCGAGGAGACGGCTGAAGCGGTCGAGCGCGTGCGCGCCCTGCACGGCATTCTCTCCAGCGAACGCATCCGCGGGACGGTGGGTCGGGTCGACCGCCTGCCGCCCGCGCCACGCCTGTACCTGCGTCTGACCCAGGCGATGGACGATCCCAGTTCCGACGCTGGCCAGATCGCGAAACTGGTCGGACAGGATCCCGCACTGGCCGCCAAGGTGCTGCAGATGTGCAACTCGGCGCTGTTCGGCGGCGGTCGCCAG
>DHLY01000128.1:0-358 GCA_002405525.1 Proteobacteria bacterium UBA4656 | reverse complement strand
TCGCGCTCGCGGCCGAGGCCTTCTCGCGGCCCGGCGCCGGCGCCGGGGACGCGCAAGCGCTGCAGCGCAAGGCCCTGGTCGCCTCCACCCTCGCCAGCCGTCTGCTGCCGCAGCGCGCGGCGGCGGACCTTGCGGGGACTGCAGCCCTGCTGGCCGACGTGGGGCTGCTGCTGCCGGGGCTGGGGCTCGACCATGCCCGCCTGCCGGACTTCGACCAGCATGGCGCCGATCTGCCGACCCATGCCGGCGCCGGCGCCTACCTGCTGGGCCTGTGGAACCTGCCGATGCAGATCGTCGAAGCCGTGGCCTTCCCCCACCCGCCGCCCCGCGGTGGAGCCCGGCAGTTCGGCATCGTCGG
>DHLY01000105.1 GCA_002405525.1 Proteobacteria bacterium UBA4656 | reverse complement strand
GGCTGGCACGAGGCACGTCAGCACATTGTGTCCCGAGGACGCGCCGCACGCGCCACCCGTCGCAGCCGCCGAACCTGCGCGTCGGGCCGCCGTTCAGCATGTCGGCAACCCCGGCGCGCGGCTTGACGCCGCCCCATCGCCACCGATCTAATACTGGGCTGCCGGCCCCTGCGCCGGCACCCCTCGATGGCCGGGTAGCTCAGTTGGTAGAGCAGGGGATTGAAAATCCCCGTGTCGGCGGTTCGATTCCGTCCCCGGCCACCATTCGAATCAATAGCTTATCCGCTGACGCCCCGACTGCGTCGAGTCGCTTGCGCGCCCCAGTCCCTGCTCAGTCCCTAGCTGGTTGAAACTCGGTCGGCCTGGCAGCCGTGTAATGGACTCACGCGCACTGTGCATGCGTCCAATGCGCGAGGACCGCACTCGAAGCACTCACCGACTCGAATCCGTCGCTGAAGAGCCGCCATGCCGGCTCCACCACGCCGATCCGAAGTGGTGGCTGATACGGGGCATTCGGGAACCCAGTCACCGCCGGATCGTTTGGCCCGGCCGGTACGAATGAGTCGGCGGGTTGGTTGTTGACTGGGTCGCACGCCCCACCGATGCCGAGTCGCGACTGCGGCTGCAAAACGACGGTTACCGCATCCTTGGCGACGAAAAACGGAGCCGTCTCAAGTCCCAGAGCACTAAACACGAATCCGCCGATTGGGACGCCAACCCGCGCAGGCGTCCCGGTGAACACCTTGAAGTACGCCTGCCCTGTACACCCTGCCGATGCAAAGAACACGAACGGATCCGGCCGAAACCGCACACCCGGCAACTCGATCGGAAAGGCGACTCGTCCGCTGCTGACGCTGTATGACGCAATGAAACCGGTCGGAGAGACCACCGTGAAGGCCGGGTTCTCGGCATTGAACGCGACTGCATCAGGGACTGGCCCAGCAGACCCAAGGTAAGGGCCAACCAACGCGCCGGTGGCGTCGCGCACCTGGGCGACTTGGCCGAATGAATATCCCACCTGAAGCAACAGCGCAGCCGCGAGAGTGATTCGATGCATGTCGGATCTCCGTCGTTGGGCAATTGCAGGATTCTCGAACACGTGTGGCGCGATGAACGGGGCAACACCGCTCACCTGCCCCACGCTCAGATCAACAGAACTCGCACCCTATTGCATCAACGCTTCTTGCCGAGGCCCGGACTTCCCGCATTGAACACCAGCGGCCCTTGGTACGACCTGCCACCCCATGGCCCGCCGACGCTCGCCCCGCGCTTCTTCTTGGCCTTGCGTTTCTTTGCCTTCTTCTTGGGCGCTGGCGGCAAAGCCGCGCGGGACGCCGCTCGGGGCTGTCGCTTCGGCACGGTCAGTCGGGCGCCGTTGGTGCTGGCCGGACGTGCCGATTGGTCAACTTGCCTCGAGGCGCTTCCCGGCTCCGATTCCGAACCAGTTCCAGCGATCGCCCGCGATTCCCGTGACTCCGTTATCACGCCGCTCGCCCCAGCACGCTTGCTGCGCGCAACCTTTGGCAGGGCGGACTGGCGCATCTCCACCAAGAGAGATGAAGTAGCACCTCGAAACCGGAACTCGGCGCTAAGCACCTTGAAGCCCGGCGGCAGCACCGGCGATTCGAGGTCAGCCGGGACGCGGCCAAGTCCTTCGACGACGATCGATCCTGGCCGCAAATGAATCCTGCTCACCGGCACCACGACGATGATCGTCGCGCCATGGGTCACGACGCGCGTCACACGCGCTGAAGGTTTCCACCCCCCACCATCGGTGACGCCCAGATAAGCGCGCAACCGCTGGACGTCCTCTGCACTCATGCGCAGCGGGATCTTCCGCTTGCGAAGCAGCCCGACGGTGCCGCCTGCTGCGCCGGGGCGCCGATCCTGCGCTGCGTCGGGACTCGGGTTGGAGTTGCTCTGCTTTGTCACTTGCCGTCCGTCAGTCAGCGGTCAGGCCCCGATGCGCGCGCCGCCGCCCGAGCTGCCGGCCCGAAACACAAACTGCCACACCGCATCCACCTTCTCGTTCCATACCGGCTCCGGGTAAGGCTCCTCCGGCAGCTCGTTGAGGGTGAACCGGATCTCCGACTGCACGGCGGCGCGGGTCTGCTGGTTCTGCCGCCAGTGTTCGACGCGGAGTTGCTGGAGCTTGGCGAGCAAGTCGCGCGCGACCTTCTTCACCTGCACCTCCTGCGCTTGCGTCAGCTTCGGCTCCGGGCGGGTCAGCAGGTCGAAGATCGCCAGTTCCTCCTCGGACAGGCCCTCCCGGGCGGCCCGGCGCTCCTCGTCCTCCATCTCGGCCACGAGTTCACGCAGCGAACGGAAGAACGCCTCGGCGTTCACCGTGCCGGCGTTGTAGGCGTCCACCAGCCGCTCGATGCGCTCCACCAGGTGGGCCCGGGTCGGGTTCTGGACGACCATCGCCCGGGCCCGCGCCTCCGCCGTGGTGCGGAGCTGCTCGTTGGCGGTGCGGGGGCTCTGGGCGAACAGGGCGCCCAGCCGCTCGAAGTCGATCCCGGACAGATCCACCCGCCCGCCACGGTCGTCCCCGACCACGATCGGCGCGGTAATGGCGACGCTGTCGACGTGGGCATCCAGCAGCGCCTCGATCTGGCCCGACACCTTCGAGATGTCCACCGGCCCCATGCGCCCACGGACGGCAGCTGCAAGGACGTGCAGTACCGCCACGCGGGAAAGGTAGGGCGCGGCCTGCTCATCGGGCAGCAGCGCCTTGTAGGCCCGCGCCGCGGCGCCGGCGTGGCGCAGGAAGTCGCGGCGCCGCTCGTCCGGCGCGATCAGGGCCTCGACCGCGGCCCCGATGAGTTTCAGGCGCTCCAGCTTCTGCGCCGCCCGGATCGGCTCGAGCGCCACGCCGACACCCGCGCAGAACCCTTCCGCCTGCGCCAGCGCGGCCTCCAGGGCGGCGGCCAGCGCCCCCTTGTCGCGGATCGGCGTATCCCCGCCGCGGGTCGCGCCGTAAATGGCCAGCGCCCGCTGGAGGTTTCGGAACACGCCGACGTAGTCGACGATCACGCCCGCCGACTTGCCCGGGGCGCGGCGGTTCGCGCGGGCGATCGTCTGCATGAGGGTGTGGTTCTTCATCGGCTTGTCGAGGTACACCGTGCTGCACGTCGGCACGTCGAAGCCGGTGATCCACATCGCGCAGACGAAGACCAGCCGGAGCGGGTCGTTCGGGTTCTTGAACCGCGCCTCGAGGTCCTCCTCCTGCATCCGCTTGCGGTGCGGCAGGATGTCGAGCCCCTTGGCCTTGAGGTCGGCGACCTCGTTTTGCCCCTGGCTCACGACCACGGCGAAGTCGACCTCGCGCATCCACTGGACGCGCTCCGCCATGCCGGCGCGCAGTTCCACCGGCGCGCTGGCCAGCCGGCGCTCCTCCTCGGCCAGCAGCACGGCCCAGCGTGCCTTCACCTTGTCGAACATCCGCACGGCCGTGGCCTTGTCGATGGCCACGAACATCGCCTTGCCGAGGTAGCCGCGCGCGGCGAAGTGGCGCACCAGGTCGTCCGCGACCTCGTCCAGCCGGTCGTCGCGCGTGATGAGGTGGTACTGCCGGGCGAACTCCTGCTGGAGGCGCCGTTCCTGCTCCTCGTCGAGCATGGCGTTGTCCAGCAGCTCGTTGAGCTCATCCCGCAGCGCATCGGCGTCGACCTGCAACTCCGGCTTGCGGTTCTCGTAGTACAGCGGCACCGTCGCACCGTCGGCCACCGACTGCGCGAAGTTGTAGATCGACACGTAGTCGCCGAAGACCTCGCGCGTGCGCTCCTCCTGGCCGGCGATCAGCGGCGTGCCGGTGAAGCCGATGAAGGCCGCGTTCGGCAGGGCCTGGCGCATGTTCGCCGCCAGCTGGTCGTACTGGCTGCGGTGCGCCTCGTCGGTGATCACGATGATGTCGCGCCGCTCCGACAGCACCGGCATCGGCTCGCCGCGCTCGGTCGAGAACTTGTGGATCAGGGTGAAGACGTAGCGTTCCTGCCCGGACAGCAGCTCGCGCAGGTGCACCCGGCTCTGGGCCTGGGCGTCCTCGACCTTCTTGGTCAGCGCGCCCGTGGCGGCGAAGGTGCCGGCGATCTGGTCATCCAGTTCCTGACGATCGGTCACGACCACGAAGGTCCAGTGGCCGCCGAGGCGACGCAGCACCTTCTCGGCGAACATCACCATCGACAGGCTTTTGCCGCTGCCCTGCGTGTGCCAGAACACGCCGAGGCGCCCGCGGTTCTGCGCCAGCCGCTGCACCGCCTCGATGGCCCGGTTGACGCCCAGCACCTGGTGGTACTTGGCCACGACCTTGCGCAGCCCGCCCCGGGCGTCCTCGAAGATCAGGAAGTTCTCGACCAGGTCGAGGAACCGCGTCGGCTCGCAGGCGCCGCGCAGCAGGGTCTCCAGCCCCACGCTCTCGGGCCCCTCTTCGTCCAGCCGCTTCCACGGCGCGAAGGCTTCGAACGGCGCATGCGAGGGCCCCATCAGGGCCTCCAGCCCGTTCGACAGCACCGTGAACCCGTTGGCGTCGAACAGCCACGGCACCACGTCGCGCTAGTCGTTGAGGTTGGCGTCGTAGGCTTCCTGCACCGGCTGCGTCGGCGCCTTCCATTCGCACAGCAGCAGCGGGATGCCGTTCACGAAGCCGATCGCATCCGGCCGGCGCTTGTACAGGTCGCTGGCGATCCAGGTCTGCGCAGCGACGAAGAAGTCGTTGGCCAGTGGATCGATCCAGTCGATCAGCCGCACCCGATCGGGCTTGAGCGACCCATCCGGCTGGCGCAACTGCACCGGCACGCCGTCGCGCAGCAGGCGGTGGACCTCCCGGTTGGCCGCAATCGGCAGCATGGCGGACCGGTCGGCGGCGAGCAGCGTCTCGGCCTGGTCGAGCGCGTCGTCAGGCGAGGCCGGATTCAGCTTGCGCAGCGCGGCACGCAGCCGCGCGGGCAGGATGGTCTCGCGGAACGAGCGGCGGCCCGTGGGGTTGGCGGGCCCCGGCTGCTCCTGGTTCAGGTCGCCCGGCGTCCAGCCCAGTTCCTGGATCAGTTCGATGGCCGGCGCTTCGACGAGCGTGCGCTCGCTGTAGTTCGCCGCAGGCTCGTTGACGGAACGTGGCGTCGGCATCCCTGGCTGCTCAGGTTTCGTTCACTTCGAATGTTTCGTTCGCTTCGTTTCGGTGTTACGGTTTCGGGCCTCACCGGGGGATCCCCGCCCATGGTCGCCAAGAGCCGCCGCCCGCCGCACCTGCCGACCGCCGCCGAGGTCGCCCAGGCCCGCGCGGCCAGCCGCCAGT
>DHLY01000107.1:29048-43421 GCA_002405525.1 Proteobacteria bacterium UBA4656 | reverse complement strand
TGTGGCCTTCGACACCGAGGCCATGGCGGCGCGGCGGTCGAGCGGGGTCGAGGCGAGGCTCACCGACTGGCCGCGACCTATCCGCGCCAACGTCCAGCGGCTCGTGAGCCAGCCCCCGCGCACGGCGAACACCTCGCCGTCGAAGGCCCAGGCGCCGAAGCGCGCGGCGGCGCGCGCCTCGATGAGGGTCCATCCGAGCAGCAGCGCCCAGCCGGCCAGCACCCACGGCCCGAAGGCGACCAGCGGCGGCACGGCAACCACGGTCCACCAGAACGCAGCAGCGTTGAACATGCGCCGCCACGCCTGCGGGTGCAGCGGCTGCCAGTCCATGCGCGAGGGCAGCAGGCCCGCCGCCACGTCGTCGGCGATGCGCTCGATCTCTGTGGGCGGCGCGATCGGCGCCAGCCAGCGCAGTCGCGCGCCGGCGTCCTCGTTGGCCGCGATCAGGCCACCGGCGACCTCGCACGACAGGGCCTGCCGACCCATACGCCGCATCAGCCAGCCGTCGGCGAACAGCAGGCGCTGCACCTTGTCGCGGCGCGCGCTGGCCACGCGGCGGGTCAGCAGGCCGGACTCGGTGCGCACGCGTTCGCCGCGGCGCTCCACGGTGAAGCCGTGGAAGTCGACCACCGCCATCAGCAACGAAAGCAGCTTCACCGCCAGCATGACGACCAGCAGGAACAGCGCGGCGCTCGCCGCGAAGGCCAACGGACCTGGGATGTACTCGGCGCCGCGGCCGATCAGCGGTTCGACCAGACGCCAGGCGCTGCGCGCGACACCGCGTTCTTCCGGCACCACCTGCCAGATCGCGGCGGCTCCGGCGCCGATGACGACCCAGCCGCGGTTGGTCACCAGGCCAAGGCGCAGCAGTTCGGCGGTGGGCAGACGCAACAGGATCGGCGACGATACCGGCTCGCCATCGGTGGCGGAAACGGCCGCCACATCGTCCGTCCCGGCATCGGCCCCGTGCCGGCGCAGGATGTGCTCGATGCGCAGCGCATCGGCCAGCGGGATCACGCTCATCACCGCCTCGGGCTTCAGCCCGCCGGCGGATTCGAGGCGCAGTTCGCTGACCCCGAACAGGCGGTGCAGCGGGTTGCGCTTCTGCACGATGTTCTGCACCCGCGCATAAGGAATGTGGCGCTCGGTGCGGTCGAAGATCCCTTCGCGCACCACGATCTCGTCGGCCTCCAGCCGGTAGCGGAATCCGAAGGAGTAGACCAGCGAGTACAGCGCCAACCCCGCCGCGCCGAGCAGCGCCAGCAGTTCCCAGGCCTCGCCACGGCCGAGCACCAGCAGCACCAGCAGAGGCACCACAGCCTGGCGTGACTGGGTGAGCAGCACGAACAGCCACGAGAAAGAATGCAGGCGAAGTTCGTCGGCGCGCGCTCCGCCCTGGTCTTCAGACGCCATCGGCGCCCCCGCGCCCGAGCAGGCGATCGCGCAAGGCCAGGGCGTCGGCATGCGCGAGGCCGTCGACCTCGATCCCCGCTGCGTGCGTTCCGGCGGTGAAGACCTTGAGTCCGGCAATGCCGAAGCGGCGCGCGAGCGGGCCCTGGTTGACGTCGGTGTGCTGCACGCGCGCACGCGGCACGAAGGTCTCGCGCCGCCAGTACACCCCGCGTTCGATCCACAGGCCATCGAGCAGCAGCCGGCAGCGGAAGCGGGCCGCGTACGCCCCGAGGTAACGCCGCAGCCACAGCGCCAGCAGCAGCGCGGCCAACGCAAGCAGCAGCGCGGGCAGCGGCTTGCCGTTGAAGGCGAACCCCGCCGCCGCGGGCGTGGCTAGCACGCCGATCCACGCCCAGGCGGTCCAGCGCCACAGGACAAGGGCGCGCGGGTGGAGTTGGAACGCAGTCGCCGCTTCGCCCGCGCGCGCCGACGCCGGATCGGGATCCATGGCCGCCACGGCAGGCGCCGGCAGGAGGTCGGTCGGGTTCACCGGCGGATGATCGCGCAGTGCATGCGGCGCCGGCGGGTGCCAACGGTCATGGAACCGGGTCTCAGTCGGCGTAGATTGCGACCGACACCGTGCCGTCGGCATCGATGGTGCCGCGGTACATGCCGGCGCTGTTGTAGGACAGCGCGGCGTTTCCGTCGGCGTCCAACACGATCACGCCGCCGTCGCCGCCGAGCTTCGCCACCCCGGCCAGCACCTCGTCGGCCGCCTTGGCCACCGCGTCGCCACGGTAGGCCACGCGCGCGCAGAGGTCGTGCGCCACTGCGCTGCGGATGAAGTATTCGCCCCAGCCGGTGGCCGACACCGCGCACTTCCCGTCCGCCCAGGTGCCGGCGCCGATGATCGGCGCGTCGCCGACCCGGCCGAAACGCTTGTTGGTCATGCCGCCGGTCGAGGTCGCGGCGGCCAGCCGGTCCTCGCGATCGCGCGCCACCGCGCCGACCGTGCCGTAGTAGGCCACCGCCGGCAGCGGCAGGCTGGCCTCGGCCTTCTCTTTCTCGCGCGCCTTCAGCAACTGCTGCCAGCGCTCCTCGGTGCGGAAGTAGGACGGGTCGACGAAGGCGATACCGACCGAGCGCGCGAACTGCTCCGCGCCTGCGCCGACCATCATTACGTGCCGCGACTTCTCCATCACTGCGCGCGCGAGTTCGATCGGGTTGCGGATCCGTTGCAGTCCGGCCACCGCGCCGGCGCGCCGCGTGTGGCCGTCCATGATCGAGGCGTCGAGTTCATTGATCCCGTCGGAGTTGAACACTGCGCCCTTGCCGGCGTTGAAGTGCGGCGAGTCCTCCAGCATCACCACCGCGCGGGTCACCGCGTCGAGGCTGCTGCCGCCGCCGGCGAGCACCTTCGCCCCCGCGCGCAGCGCGGCCTCGAGTTCGGCGCGGATCGCGGATTCTTTCTCCGCCGTCAGTTCCGCGCGCGGAATGGCGCCCGCACCGCCGTGCACGGCGAGCACGATGTCGGCGGCGTGCGCGGCGCAAACGGCCGCGGCGAGGATCGCGACGGTGGCGAGGCGCAGGCAAGAGGTCTTCATCGCGGGATTCCTGGGCGGGTGCGGCGGCGACCGAGTATACGCAGCATGCGGGACCCGGCGGCGCCCCGGTGCAAGCGGCGCGTGCGCCGCGTTCAGCGGCCCAGCGGCACCGTCAGCCCCAGCGAGAGGATCCCGTCGCCGAAACCGTTCTGGCCCGGCTGGCCGGTGTCGTTGCGGTCGTAGCGCAGGCGGAGGTCGGCGCGCAGCATCACGCGCTCGGGCGCGACCAGTTCCCACTGGCCGCCGATGCCGAGGTTGAACATGAAGTCGCGGCCCTCGCGGACTGCGTTGCCCGGCGGGGCGTCGAACTCGATCAGGCCGACGCCGATCAGGAAATACGGATCCCACAGCGGCTCGCGGTTGATCGTGAGGTGGTTGACGCCGATCGCGCGGTGCTTGAGTCCGTAGTCGATGCCGAAATCGAGTTCGTCGCCGGACAGTTCCAGTTCGACTGCGTACTGCGGCCCGAAGCTGCGCGCGATGGTGAGCGCCCACGCCTTGCCGTCGGCGTTGAACTGCTGGTCGGTCACCACCACGCCGCCGCGCGCACCGACCGACCACTGCTCGGCGAAGCGCGCGCCGGCCTGCGCCTGCGCGCCCGCCGGCGCGCCGACGAGCCACAGGACGATGGCAAGCGCGGCGAAACGCACGGTCATCGCGGCCCATCCCCGTCGCGCTGGTGGGCATCGGCGGGCAGCCCACGCGCGACCCACACCATCCACGCCGCGGACGCCGCCATCAGCGCCGCCATCGCAGCACCGAAGGCGGCGATGCCGGCCTTGGCATACCCCAGCAGAACGAGGCCGTCGTAGACCCAGGCAAAGGTGAGGTCGCCGCCACGGTAGACCACGGTGTCGATGAAGTTCTTCGACTTGTAGCGCAGTTCGCGCTCGATGCGCGTGTAGTAGCTCTCGCGCGCCGGCTTGGCCAGCGCGAACTCGCCGGCGCGGGTCATCACCTGCACCGCGATCACCAGCAAGGGCGCGGGATTCATGGTCAGCAGCGCGAACCCGATGGCGATCGCGATCGACGGGATCAGCACCAGCGGCGCCGGCCCGTAGCGGCGCAGCACGATGCGGGTGACCGTGAGCTGCACCACCAGCACGACCAGATTCACCGTCAGGTCGATGCGGCCGAAGAATGCCGCGCGGGTGGCGCGGTCGGGGAACTCGCTGGCGGCATAGGCCTGCTGGAGGTTGTACAGCAGGGTGCCGACCGCCACACCGAAGAACATCAGCAGGCAGGCGGCCTGCAGGAATGGCGAGCGGGCGATCAGGGTCGCACCGCCGATGATCGAGCCGCCGATCGCGTCCTCGCCGGCCTTCCAGCCCAGCCGCTGCTCCTGCGCGCGCGCCCAGGGCACCAGACGCGAGATCGCTAGCAGGCAGACGCCGAGGAAGAAGGCCGAGATCAGCAGCATGTTGGCCACCCCGACGGTGCTGACCAGACCCACGGTGAGCATCGGACCCAGCAGCGCGCCCGCGGTGCCACCGGCGGCGATCGGGCCGTACAGCCGCCGCGCCTGGTCGCTGCTGAAGATGTCGGACATGAAGCTCCAGAACACCGACACCGCGAACAGGTTGAACACCGCGACCCAGACATAGAAGGCCGCGCCGCGCAGGTTGCCGCCGGTGTCGGCGCGCAGCAGCACGTAGAAGACCAGGACACAGGCGATGAAGAACGCGTAGATCGCCGGCAGGAAGCGCCGCCGCGGCCAGCGCGACACCAGCGCCCCGTAGACCGGCACCGCCAGCAGCATGCCGAAGAAGGTGCCCATGAACAGCCAGCGCAGTTCGTACTCGGTGCCCATCGCGTCGCGGATCGGGCGCAGCACGTAGTAGCCGCAGAGCAGGCAGAAGAAATAGACGAACGACCACGCGAGCGCGGCAAGCTCCGCGCGGCTGGCGCCCACCGCATGCGCGAGCCAGGCGTCACTGCGACTGGTGCTGGCCGGATGGGACAAGGCGATGCTCCGCGGTCGGTCGACGCCGGACGGTAACCGCAGCGACGCTCAGGCGCCAGCGTCTGCGGCCGCCCCCGGGCCGCCGGCGCTGCGCCCAGCCCGTTCCCATGCGGCGAGCGCCTCGGCGTAGGTGTCCCAGACGCAGGGCGCGCAGCCGTTGCCGCAGCAGTCGGATGGCAGCGGCGGCTCGGGGCGGGGCGGCAGCGGCGTTTCCATCCGGCAAGGGTACGATCCGCACGTCGAGCCCGCGTCGGGACCCCCATGCCGCTGCAGCTTTCCGCCATCGCCATCCATCCGCTGAAGTCCTGCGCGCCGTTGGCGCTGGACGAGGCCGTGGTCGAACCGCGCGGGCTGGCCCACGACCGCCGCTGGATGGTGGTCGATGCCGAGGGCCGTTTCCTGACCGGGCGCCAGCTGCCTGCACTGGTGCGGATCGCGGCGCGGCCGGCGGGCGATGGCCTCGTGCTCTCGGCGCCCGGGCTGCCGCACCTCGCGGTCGCGCCGCCCGCCCCGGATGCGCCGCGCATGCCGGTGGTGGTCTGGCGCGACACCGTCGACGCCGCCCGCGTCGCACCGGGAGCCGATGCCTGGCTGTCGTCGGCGCTCGGCCGCCCGGTGCGGCTGGTGCACATGGACGATGCAGCCCGCCGCCCGGTGTCGCCGCAATACGCCGCACCCGGCGACGAGGTCAGCTTCGCCGATGGTTTCCCCCTACTGCTGGTCGGGCAGTCCAGCCTCGATGCGCTCAACGCGCGGCTCCCGGCCCCGGTGCCGATGGCGCGCTTCCGCCCCAATCTGGTGGTAAAGGGCGCCGCGCCGCACGTCGAGGACGGCTGGCGACGCATCCGCATCGGCGGCATCGCCTTCGATCTGGCCAAACCCTGCACGCGCTGCGTGTTTACTACCGTCGACCCGGAGAACGGCGCCTTCGACCCTTCGGGCGAGCCGCTGCAGACGCTCAAGCATTACCGGCGCACGGCGTCCGGAGTGACCTTCGGGGTCAACCTCATCGCCCGCGGAACCGGCACCCTGCGAGTCGGCGACGCCGTCGAGGCCACCGCCTGAGCCGCGTGGATCAGGCCCACCGCGTCGCGTCACGCTGCACTGCGATGGAGCGATCACTCTAAGCCACCGCGACTAGCCTCTCGCATCATTCTTCCGGCCCGACCATGTACGACTACATCATCGTGGGCGCCGGCTCCGCCGGCTGCGTGCTCGCCAACCGGCTCTCGTCCGACCCTTCGCGCCGCGTGCTGCTGCTGGAGGCCGGCCCGAGCGACTGGCATCCCTTCATCCACATGCCGGCCGGGATCGCGAAACTGGTCGGCAAGAAGGGCGTGAACTGGGACTACAGCACCGAACCGGAGCCGCACCTCGGCAACCGCCGGCTGTGGTGGCCGCGCGGCAAGGTGCTCGGCGGGTCGAGCTCGATCAACGCCATGTGCTACATCCGCGGCCACCGGGCGGACTACGACGAGTGGGCGGCGCTGGGCGCGACCGGCTGGGACTGGGCGTCGGTCCTGCCTTACTTCAAGCGCGCCGAGCACAACGAGCGCGGCGCGGACGCCTTCCACGGCACCGGTGGCCCGCTCAATGTCGACGACCTGCGCCACCACAATCCGCTCAGCGACGTGTTCCTCGCCGCCAGCGCCGAAGCCGGCTTCGGATCGAACGGCGACTTCAACGGCGCGCGGCAGGACGGCTTCGGCTACTACCAGGTCACGCAGAAGGGCGGCGCGCGCTGCAGCACCGCGGCGGGATACCTCACCCCGGCGCGCGGGCGCTCCAACCTGATCGTGGTCACCGGTGCCCTGGCGCGGCGCGTACTGCTCGACGGGGCCCGCGCGGTCGGGGTCGAGTACTCGCATCGTGGCTCCGTGGTCCGCGCCGAGGCCGCGCGCGAGGTGCTGCTGTGCGGCGGCGCGCTGAATTCGCCGCAGCTGCTGTTGCTCTCCGGCATCGGCCCTGCCGACGAGCTGCGCCGCCACGGAATTGCCATGGCGGCCGAGTCGCCGGAAGTCGGCGCCAACCTGCACGACCACCTCGACGCCTGCACGATCCACCGCTGCAGCCGCGACGTGACCTACGACCACACCAACGACCTCGCGGTGGCGTGGGAGTACTACCTGCACCGGCGCGGGATCGGCACCAGCAACGTGGCCGAGAGCGGTGGCTTCGTGCGCTCGGACCTTGCGCCCGACGAGCGCCCGGACATCCAGTTCCACTTCGTCCCGGCCATGCTCGAAGACCATGGCCGGCAGCGCCTCCCCGGCCACGGCTACACCCTGCACGCCTGCGCGCTGCGGCCGCTGTCGCGGGGACGCGTGGCGCTGGCCTCTGCCGACCCGGCAGCGAAGGTTCGCATCCATGCCAACTACCTCGGCGACCCGCAGGGATTCGACCTCCGGGTGCTGATCGAGGCCGTGCGCCTGTCGCGGCGCATCCTGCAGCAGCCGGCCTTCAGGGACTGGCAGGCCGGAGAGATCTTCCCCGGCGAGGACGCGCGCGACGATGCCGCGCTGGCCGATTTCGTGCGCCGCAAGGCCGAGACGATCTACCACCCGGTCGGAACCTGCCGCATGGGCGCGGACGCGCGGGCCGTGGTCGATCCGCAACTGCGGGTCAACGGCGTCGCCGCGCTGCGCGTGGTCGATGCCTCGGTGATGCCGCGGCTGATCGGCGGCAACACCAACGCGCCGACGGTGATGATCGCCGAGCGGGCCGGCGACCTCGTGCTGGCGGCCTGAGAGGCTGTCAAGAACCAGCCTATCGAACAGGCCATGGATGGCCCGCGCGCGGGTCATGCACGCAAGTTCATGATTCCGAGGCTCCGAGGGCCCGCGCAACGACGGCCGCCCGCGCGCGCCGTGCGCGGGCCGTCGTCGGGTCGGACTGGCCGGCACCCGAACAGCGCAGGCTTGGCCGGGTCCGTGGCGGGGCCGGAATGGCGCCTGGCATCGCTCGCCGGAACAGGGCCTCGCCCCGGTCCCTGTCAACGCCACGCGCGTCAACCGATTCCGCCGGCGGGCGTTGACGCCGGCGTTCCGCATCGCCACCCTCGATCCATGCGCGCCGCGCTCTCCCCGGTACTCGCCCTGCTGCTCGCCCTGTGCGCCGTCCCGGGCGCTCAGGCTCAGCCGCGCACCGGGCCATGGTTCGACCGCACCCGCGACGGCCACGGACTGGACGTGCAGCGCTACGGCGACGCGCTGGGCGTCATCTTCTACACCTTTGATGCGGCCGGCGAGCCGGAGTGGTTCCTGGCCCAGGGCGTGCCCGCCGGCGACACGCTGGATGCGCCACTGCTGCGCTTCCGCAACGCCGGCACGCCTGAGCGGCCGGACGCGCAGCCGCGCACGGCCGGCAGCCTGCGCCTGCGCTTCGGAACGGCCGGCGGCGCCCCGCCGTGCGCGGCCGGCGAGTCGCGCCCTGGCGCCGCCCGGCTGGCCGACTTCGAGGCGACGATCGACGGCGAGCGCATCCGCTGGTGCGTCGAGCCGCTGCTGCCGGAACCGGTCACGCCGGTATCCGCGATGGACGGCACGTGGTGGGGCGGAGCCGCCGACGCCGGCTGGGGGCTGACCACCTACTTCGTCGACCTGCCCGGCGCGCGCGCCGCGGTCGCCCTGCTCTACGCCTACGACGCCGCGGGCGAGCCGCGCTGGAACCTGGCGCAGGCGGGGTTCGACGCCTTCCGCGTCGAGGCACGACTGGCGTCGTACCGCGGCTACTGCCGCACCTGTCCCGGCGCGCCGCGCCAGTTGCGCGACGCCGGGTCGGTCTCACTGTCGCTGGTCGCGCCGCTGCCGGAGGCGACCGGCAACCGGATCGACCTCGACGCCCGCGATCCGGGGCCGGCGGGCGGGGTGTGGCGGCGCATGGGACCGCTGGTGCGAATCTCCGATGCGATCGCGCCGCCGCGCACGGCGGTGACCCGCGAAGGCATCGTCGCCGGCGCGGCCGACGCCGCCGCCACCACGGCCTGGCGCGGCGTGCCGTTCGCCGCCGCGCCGGTGGGTGCGCTGCGCTGGCGCGCGCCGCAGCCGCCGCCGGCGCGCGATCGCGTGCTTGCGGCGACCCGCTTCGGCCCGGCCTGTCCGCAGTCGCCGGGGCAGGGATTCTTCGCCAGCGCGCCGACCGTGCAGGACGAGGACTGCCTCACGCTCAACGTCTGGTCGCCGGACGCCGCGCAGGCGGGGGATCGTCGGCCGGTGATGGTGTGGATCCACGGCGGCGGCCACGTGCAGGGCGGATCGGCGGAGGAACTCAACGGCCTGCCGATCTATGACGGCAGCCGGTTCGCGCGCCGCGGCGTGGTGCTGGTGTCGGTCAACTACCGCCTCGGCGCGCTCGGCTATGCCGCGATCCGCGACTTCATCGGCGAGCATCCCGACCAGCCCGCGGCCGGCAACTACGGGCTGCTGGACCAGGTCGCGGCACTGCGCTGGGTGCGTGACAACATCGCCCGCTTCGGCGGCGACCCGTCGCGCGTGACGATCTTCGGCGAAAGCGCGGGCGCGGTCAGCGTCTGCGCCCTACTCGCCACACCGCTGGCGCGCGGGCTTTTCGCGCGCGCGATCACCCAGAGCGGCCCCTGCGATGCGACCTCGCGCCTGCTGCTGACGGGGGCGGGCACCATCGAACCGGCGGTCGCCCAGGGCGAGCGCATCAAGCAGCGTCTGGGCTGCACGGCCACCGGCGCCGAGGGGCGCACCTGCCTGCGCGGCAAAGCGGTGGCGGACATCCTCGCCGCGGCCGAGGGCTCGATCGGCTTCGCCGGCACCGGCGAGGGCTACGACGAGATCGTCGACGGATTCGCGCTCAGCCGCAGCCCGGGCACCGCGCTGGCCGACGGCAGCGCGGCGCCGGTGCCGCTGATGGTCGGCGTCAACGAGGACGAGGCGACGACCCTGGTGCCGGTCGCGCAGCGGCCGACGACGGTGGCCGCATACGAGGCGCTGGTCCGCGCGCGCGCAGCACCCATCGCCAACCTGGTGCTGGCGCAATACCCGGCCTCCGCGTACCAGCCGCTGTGGCGGGCGTGGACCGCGATCAACACCGACGTCGCCTTCATCTGCCCGGTGGCGCGGGTCGCGCGCGACCACGCGGCTCGCGGCAACCCGGTCTATGCGTACTACTTCACGCAGTCGCTGCCGACCTCACCGGAACTCGGCGCCTTCCACGCGATCGAGATCCCATTTCTGTTCACCGACCTCGCCGGACAGCCGCCGTCTCTGCGCGCGCTGGGCGATGCCTTGCAGCGCCTATGGGTCGACTTCGCGACCGACGGCGTGCCGGACGCGGCCGGCGTACCGGCCTGGCCGCGCCACCCGGCGGCCGCGCAGCTCGGGCTGGAGTTCAACGCCGCTGCGATCGCGCTGCGCGTCGGCTACCGCGACGAGCACTGCGGTTTCTGGGCGCGCTTCGTGCGCCTCTGAGGCCGGACCCACTCACGCAGCGAGTTGCGGCGGCAGCGGGCAGTGCAGCGCGGCGCATACGGTGCGCAGCAGCTCGGCCTCGGACAGCGCGCAGCGCCCGTCGTGGGTGACGGTGCGGGCCAGTCCCTCCACCAGCAGGGCCTTGCTCGCCGGGTTGAGCCGGTCCAGCGCGGGCCAGACCCGGTCCAGCGCCTCGGCCCAGGCCGCTGGCGGCGCATAGCCGGGCGCACCGGTGGGGAACACCTGCAGGATGCCCGCCAGATAGGCGCGACGCGCGGCCTCGCCGTCCGGATTGCCGGAGCGCGCGAGCACGGCCAGCAGCGTGCCGACCTCAGCCTTGACCTCGGCCGCGCGGCGGCGGCCCACCCGCCCGCCTTGCGGCGGGTCCATCGCGTCCTCGACCTGGGTGCGCACCATCCGCAGCAGGCAGTACTCGGGCAGTTGCACCACGCCATCGAGCCGCGCCAGCTCTTCCAGCAGGACCGCGAATCGGAGCAGCCACGGGCGCGGCCTGCGGCGCAGCAGCGGGAAAGCCATCGCCGCCAGCGGCAGGCGCTGCAGCGGATGGAGGTCCGCCACACGCCCGCGCAACGCGCGCGCCTCCTCGGCCAGCGCGATGTCGAACACCGCCTCGACGCGCGTCAGCTGCGCGTCAGCCGTGCCCGGCGCCCCGTCGACGGCCAACGCGAGCACCAGCGGCACGGCGTGTTCGGCGGCATGCGCGAGGTCGCGCAGGTCGTCGGGAATGGCGGCGGCGATCGCGGCGGCCGACCGGAAGTCGTCGGCGCCGGGATTGCCGACCTGGCGCGCCACAGCGCCGGGCGAGAGCTTCACCCGAGCGTCGGCGCGCGGCAGCGGCGGCACCACGTCCGCCGCGACGCCGGCGAGCCGGCTCACCGGAGCGGACTCCGCCCCCCCGCTGCCGCCCGCGCCGGCGGCGCGCGCCATCCGCGCCAGTTCGCGCGGGTCGAAGCCGCGGTCGAGGCGGCGGATCCGTTCGACCAGCGGCGGATGGGTGGCGAACAGACGGGAATAGCCGACCCCATCGCCGAACAGCATGTGGCTGATCTCCTCGCCGTCGTGCGCGGCGAGCTGCGAGCCTTCGGCGTTCGCCGCGATCTTCTTCAGCGCGCCCGCGATACCCTGGTTCTGGCGGGTGAACTGCACCGCCGACGCGTCGGCGAGGAACTCGCGCTGCCGCGACACGCCGGCCTTGATCAGGCGGCCGAAGAACAGGCCCACGTAGCCGATGATCATGATCCCCAATGCGACCAGCAGCAGCGCCGCGCCGTCGCGCCCGCTGCCGCGCGAGCGCAGCAGCACCTCGCGCGCGGCGATGCCGATCACGAGAATGCCGAACAGCAGGCCCATCAGCCTGATGTTGAGGCGCATGTCGCCGTTGAGGATGTGGCTGAACTCGTGCGCGACGACACCCTGCAGTTCGTCGCGGTCGAGATGCTCGAGCGCGCCGGCGGTCACCGCCACGGCGGCATCCGCCGGACTCCAGCCGGCCGCGAAGGCATTGATGCCGGGCTCCTGCTCCAGCACGTAGATCTCCGGCACCGGCACGCCGGAGGCAATCGCGATTTCCTCGACCACGTTGCGCAGGCGGCGCAGGCGGTGGTCCCGCGTGTCCGACGGCACCAGGCTGCCGCCGAGTTCGCGCGCCACCACCGCGCCGCCGCCGCGCAGTCGCGCGACCTTGAACGCACTGGCGATGACGATCACCAGCAAGGTCACGGCTGCGGCGACCCCGCCGGCGGCCGCATGGCGCGAGAACAGGGTGGTGCCGGCCGCGGCCCGCTGCGCCGAAGCCAGCCCGAGGTCGAGCACCAGCATCAGCACCACGGCGATGGACGCGGCGATGCAGGCCACCGCGACCACGAACAGCACCACCAGCCGGCGGCTCTGGCCGCGGGCGAGCGCTTGCTGGGCGAAGAAGTCCATCGGCTGCGGCATCCGCGGCGCGCGCCAGGCGGTCGCGCGGCGCAGCGTTGCTCAGGTGAACTTCACCTGCGGCACCTCGCGCTTGGCAGGATTCTCGATTTCCAGCAGCGCGGCGGCGATGAAGTTGAACAGGTTGGCGACGATGCTGCTGGGGAAGACCTCGCGCTTGTTGTTGTACGCCATCACCGCGTCGTTGTAGGCCTGACGGGCGAAGGCCACCTTGTTCTCGGTCGAGGTGAGTTCTTCCGAGAGCTGCATCATGTTCTGGTTGGCCTTCAGGTCCGGATAGGCCTCGGCCAGCGCGAACAGGCGCCCCATGGTCTGGGTGAGCGCGTTCTCGGCGCCCGACAGCTGGCCCATCGCCGCGGGGTCGCCCGGGTTGCCGGCCGCGGTTTTCTGTGCGCTTACCGCGACGTTGCGTGCGGCGATCACCGCCTCGAGGGTCTCCCGCTCATGCTTGATGTAGCCCTTGGCGGTTTCGACCAGGTTGGGGATCAGGTCGTGGCGGCGGGTGAGCTGGACGTCGATCTGCGCAAACGCGTTCCTGTAGCCGTTGCGGGACACGACCAGGCCGTTGTAGATGCCGATGACCCAGACCGCGAACGCAGCGATGAGGGCCAGAATGACCAAGCTCGTCATGCGATGCCTCCGAATCGGACCCGGCGGACGCACGCCGTGGCCCGGGACTTGCTGAACAGGGGCCGCACGACCCCGCGCGTCGAGGCGGCGCCGGCCCTACAATCGCGGCCGATGCCGCGACTTCGAGCTTAGCATGATGGTTTGGCGAGTCATCGCGGCGATGCTGCTGGCGTGCGCCCCGGCCGCGGGTCGATGTGCAGACCCGAAGCCGCCGCCGCCCCCCGAGCGCGTCGAAACGCCGGCGCCGGGACATGACGCGGCGCAATTCGCCCGCATCCTGGAGCGGTTCGAGCGCGACACCGACCGCGTGATGGAAACCGGACTGTTGGTCGGACTCGGGGTGGCGGTGGTGCATCGCGGGGAGGTGGTCAGCCAGCGCGGACTCGGGGTCGGCGATGCGCTGCGCCAGACGCCGCTCGACGAACGCACGGCGTTCAGGGTCGCATCGCTGTCCAAGGGCTTCGCGTCGACCACGCTCGCCCTGCTGGTGCGCGACGGCTTCGTGGACTGGGACGAGCCGGTGCAGGACCTGGTACCGATGTTCGAACTCAGCGACAGCCACGCCGCGACCCGCGTAACGCTGCGCGATTTGCTGAGCCATCGTGTCGGCCTGCCGTACAACGCCCTCGACCGGGTGCTGGAGGCGAACGAAGCCTACCCATTGCTGGTTCACCGGCTGCGCGAACTGCCACTGTCGTGTGCGCCCGGCGACTGCTATGCCTATCAGAACATCGCCTTCAGCCTGGCCGGCGACATCGCCTTCGCGGCGACCGGTCGCTTCTACAGCTACGAAGTCGAGCGTCGCCTGTTCCATCCGCTGGGGATGTCCGATGCCACCTTCGGCCGCGACGCGCTCGAAGCCAGCGGCGACTACGCGCGACCACACGTGCGCGGCGCGAAGGGCTTCCGCCCGGTGCGGCCGAAGGAAACCTACTACCGGGTGATGCCGGCCGCCGGCGCCAACGCCAGCGTAAGCGACATGGCGCTGTGGATGCTCGCCCAGTTGGGCCACCGGCCCGAGGTGCTGCCGCCGGAACTGCTGGCCGACCTGCACGCACCGGAAGTGTCCACTCCCGGCGAGATTCGCAGCGTGCCGTGGCGGCGTGAGCGGCTGCGCGATGCACAGTACGCGCTCGGCTTCCGCGTCTACGACTATGCCGGCCATCGGGTGGTGTTCCATGGCGGCGCGGTGCAGGGCTATCGGGCGGCGTTGGCCCTGCTGCCCGACCACGATCTCGGCGTGGTGCTGCTGTGGAACAACGAGTCCGCGGTGCCCTCCGGCCTGCTGCCGACGCTGCTGGACGCCTATCTCGGGCTCGACGAGCGCGACTGGCTGGGGCTCGATCGCCTCGCGCGCCAGGCAACGCCCGCGCGGCGCGGCGCGCCGCGC
>DHLY01000107.1:10369-28920 GCA_002405525.1 Proteobacteria bacterium UBA4656 | reverse complement strand
CCCCCCCCCCACGGCCGCGGCGGGCCCGCCCGGACCGGCGCACGGCGGCCGCTAGCGACGCATCGCCGCGGGAGACGCGGCAGGTCTTGCCGCCGCATGCGGCTTGCGCCATGCTGATTCCGGCCGCGTCGGGAATCCGGCGCGGCGGGCGTGCGCCATGCGCGGATCGGCACGCCTTCGACGGACCGGACTCCGACCATCGCCCCATGATCATCGCCGAACACCTGGTGCTGCTCGCGCTGGATCCCGAGGCGGGTTCCCTGGCGCCGCGGGTACGCCGGGAAGCGCTGGAGCGCGGCGTACGCGCCTGCCTGCTCTGCGATCTGGCGATCTCGCGGCGCATCGGGCGGCGCGGGCGCGGTATCGCCCGTCTCGACGATCTTCCGGACTACCATCCGCTGCTGGAGTCGGCAGCGCGGTCCCTGCCGGCCCGTGAAGTCAGCCTCGTCGAAGCGCTGGCCGGCGTCGGGTCGGCACTCGGGTCCGTGCTGCCGCGCCTGATCGACAGCCTGCTGGCGCGCGACGTGCTGGTTCGGCAGCGTCGCGGGCTGCTGCGGCGGAGGTATCCGGTTCGCTCGATGCGGGCGTTGCACGAGGTCCACCATCGCCTGCAGGATCTGATCGTCGCACCGCAGCCACAGGCGCCATCGATCGCACTGGCGATGGTCGCCGACTCTTGCGGCGTGCTCGAGGCACGAACGACGACCGAGGAACTGGCTGGCGTGCGGGCGCGGCTCGCCGAGCTGCGCCGCGCGCCGGTCGCCGGCGGGCCGGACCTGAGCCTTCTGTACGACATCGCCGCCGCGTCCGCGCGCCGTTGATCAGGGCCGGCCGGGCGCGGGAGCGCCGACGGGCGGGCCGGCCGGAGGGACCGATGCGGGGCCGGACCGGCGATCGCTTACGGCACGGCCGCCACTCGCACTCTCCTGTTTCAACGACCGCGCGGAGCGTGCAAACCCGGCGCCGCCCCCCGCGGAGTGCGCAGCAGGCCGCCGGACCGGGCCCGTCAGAGCCGGAACTCGATGCGCCGCCGGGCGCGGGTCTCGACCGCTTGGCCGTCGCGTAATGCCGGCTCGAACGTCCACCGCTGCATCGCGCGGATCGCCTCGCGATCGAACACCCGGGGCGGCTGCGCACGCATCACCACGACATCGCGCACCGCGCCGTCGCTGCCGATCGTGAACTCAAGTTCGACCCAGCCTTCCTGACGGCGACGCGCCGCATCGACCGGGAACGCCGGTGGCGCCTGGCGCAGCGGGCGCGCCTCGCGCGTTTCGCCGCGCGCCGCCGCGGGCGCCGGCGGCGCGGGCACTGGCGACTGCGCCACGGGGGCCGGCGTGCTCGGCGCAGGCGCCGCCTGCGCTGCCGCGGGTTCGGCATTCGCACTGGTCTGCGCAGGTGCCGCAGCTGCCGCGGGCCGCTGCGCGGTCGCCGCAGCGGCCTCCTGCGAGGCTCGCTGCAGGGCCTGCGCGCTCGCCGCAGCCTGCCGATCCTCGCGCTGCTGCTGCTGTTGCGCGGCGGCGAGCCGCACGCGCAGCGTCGACACCGTGTAGGACCGCGGATCGACGCGATCGAGCAGACCGATCACGCGTTCGGCCTCGTCGACCTCGCGCTGGTCGAGCGCGCGCTCGGCCGCGCCAGCGGCCAGCGGGAACACGTCCACCACTGCCTGGGTCGCCTGCGGGTTCGTCGGATCAAGCTCCAGCACCCGCAGGTAATGCTCGATGGCGTTGTCGCCCGGCGGCGTCACCAGCCTTTCCTCGGCCAGCGCCTGACGCGCCCGCTGCAGCGCTTCATCGACATCAGGCTGCGGCGCCGCGGCGACGGGCACGCCCGCGGCGGGCTGCGCGTCGGCGGCCGGCGGCGTCTCCGGCCCGCCGCCGCCGCAAGCCGACAGCAGCACCATGAGCACGACCAGAAGCCCGGCCGGCGAACGCCGGCGTGAACCGCAAGGCGGAACGAAACGGCGGCTCACTGGACCCATTCTGAATCTCCCCGAGCACGAAGACTTCGACCGCCACGCCGGTCATCGGCTCCCCAAGGCGGCAGGCGACGCTCGGAAGCGCCTCCGTGGCAAGGATTATGGGGTGGCGGCGGGGAGACGACAACGATTCGCAGGCCGCGGCGGACGAGAAACGGGGGCGGCGGCGGGCGGTGAAGCGTCGGTGCGGCGGACCTTCAAACGAACCATCGCGCGCCGGGCAAACGCGCGATGGTTTCAAATCCCGGGAGGGATTACTTCTTCTTGGCGGCCTTCTTGGCGGCCTTCTTGGCCGGCTTCTTGGCGGCCTTCTTCGCGGTGGTCTTCTTGGCGGCCTTCTTGGCGGCCTTCTTGGCGGGCTTCTTGGCAGCGGCCTTCACCGTGCCGGTCTTCGTGCCTTTGGTTGCTGCTTTCATTGGATTGCTCCTGTTGTGGTTTGGTGTCGCGTTGATGTTGACGTCGCCTTGCGGCGTGTTGCTTGCTGCCCGGAGAAAAACGCCCGCTGCCGGGGGCCGCGTGCTCAGCGCACGACCCAATTGCACGACACCCGGCCGGCGAACGCGAAGAGGAAGCGGGGGAAGGGATCTGCGAGACCCCGCAGCGCGATCGGGGTGGAATCGACGGACGGCGAAAGAGCGGTCTTGAAGCCGCGTTGGCCGTTGCTTCCGTCGCGATTGCTCACACCCATCGTTGACTTGCAGCTGTCATGGTGGCGGGAAAACTAATCCCGCGCGGCTTGACTGTCAACAGGTTTTTTTGCTTGCGAGTCGCCTCTGCGCGCTCGATGCGAGCGCGCAGCGCCGCGACGCACGATCGTCGCGCGATCAATTCGACTCGGCGTCGATCTGCTCCGCGTACTCGTCGGGCGACAGCAGCTCATCCATCTCCGATGCATTGCTCGGCGCGACGCGGAAGATCCAGCCCTCGCCGAACGCATCTTCGTTGATTGTCTCCGGCTGGTCCGCGAGCGCCTCGTTGACCTTCAGGATCCGACCCGAAACCGGGCTGTAGACGTCCGAGGCAGCCTTGACCGACTCGACCACCGCGCACGCGTTGCCGGCCTCGACGTCGTCGCCCGGCGACGGCATCTCGACGTACACGAGGTCGCCGAGCTGGCGCTGCGCATGGTCGGAAATACCGACGGTGACGGTGCCGTCGTCCTCCATCCGCGCCCACTCGTGGCTCTTGAGGAACTTGAGGTCACCTGGAATCTCGTTCATCGCCGTGGTCCTGTGGATGGGCAGCCCGAGCCGGGCCGAATTGTACGCCCGCGACGCGCGGGAACCCAGCGCGCGATCAAGCCCGCACCTTGCCGTCGCGCACGAATGGATAGCGGACCACGCGCACCGCCAGCGCGCGGCCGCGGACGTCGACCGACACCGCGCCCGGGTCGCCGGCCGGGATCCGCGCGAGGGCGATCGACTTGCCCATGGTGGGCGAGAAGCTTCCGGACAGGATCTCGCCGTCGCCCTTGGCGGTGACCACGCGCTGCCCATGGCGCAGCACCCCCTTGTCGTCGAGTACCAGGCCCACGGTCTGTCGCGGCACGCCGGCAGCGAGCTGCGCTTCGAGCGCTGCACGGCCCACGAATTCGCGCTCGGCGGGATCCATCGCCACCGTCCAGCCCAGCCCGGCCTCGAACGGCGTGGTGGTTTCATCCATGTCCTGCCCGTAGAGCGCCATCCCCGCTTCCAGTCGCAGCGTGTCGCGCGCACCGAGCCCACAGGGCCTGACGCCGGCGGCGAGCAGAAGATCCCAGAAGGTCTCTGCGTCTCGCGCCGGCAGCAGCACCTCGTAGCCGTCTTCGCCCGTGTATCCGGTGCGCGCGACGAACAGCGCACCCGCATCGCAGGCGGAAAAGCGCGGCAGCGCCTCGACCGCGGCGCGCGCGGCCGGATCGACCAGGCCGTGAACGCGGCGGCGAGCATTCGGCCCCTGCACCGCGACCATCGCCAGGTCGCGGCGTTCCTGCAGGCTGACGCCGAACGCGGCTGCGCGGCCGGAGATCCAGGCCAGGTCCTTGACGCGGGTGGCGGCGTTGACCACCACCCGGAACCACGTCTCCTCGATGAAGTAGACGATCAGATCGTCGACCACGCCACCGCCTTCGGTGAGCATGCACCCGTACAGCGCCCTGCCCGGAACGCGCAGACGAGCAACGTCGTTGGCCAGCAGGTGGCGGAGGAAAGCGCGCGCGTGGTCGCCGCGTATGTCGAGGACGGTCATGTGAGACACGTCGAACATGCCGGCGTCGCGCCGCACCTGGTGGTGCTCGTCGATCTGCGAACCGTATGCCAGGGGCATGTCCCAACCGCCGAAGTCGACCATCCGCGCGCCGAGGCGCCGGTGGGCTGCGTTGAGTACGGTCTGCTGCATGGCGACGGCGCCCGGCGTGGGAGGCGCGCGATTATGGACGCGGGGCACGCGCATTCCAAGCCGGCGCGATCAGGCGCGACGGCGCAGCAGCCCGACGGCGGGCCACAGGCCCAGCAGGCACAGCAGCAGCGAGGGCGCGGCGGCCTGCGCCCACAGCCCTTCCGAGGTCGCGTTGTAGATGCGCACCGCCAGCGTGTCGAGGCCGAACGGCCGCAGCATCAGCGTCGCTGGCAGCTCCTTCGCACACTCGACGAAGGCGAGCAGCAGTCCGCCGGCCAGCGCGGGCCGCAGCAGCGGCAGCTGGACCGCGACCGCGCGGCGTGCGCGGCCTGCACCGAGCGAGCGCGCGGCGTCGCCGATCGCCGGCTGGAGCGCGACCAGTCCGCTGTCGGCGGCCGCCGCGCCCACCCGCAGGAAGCGCGCCAGTAGTCCCAGCCAGACCGCCAGCGCGGAACTCGACAGCAGCGCCGCCATGCCGGCGCCAGCCAGTGCGCGCTCGATCGCCACCAGGGCGAACATCAGGCCCACCGCCAGCACCACACCGGGTACCGCGTAGCCGAGGCCGGCGACGTCGCGCAGCACGGCGCCCGCGCGCGCCGCGCGCGCCGCCAGCGCGACCAGGAGCCCCGCGCCGACGATCGCCAGCGCGGCCACCCCGGCGACCCACGCGGTCGCGAGCAGCGGGTCGACCAGCCGCTGCCAGTCGGCGCGCGTCGACCACGCCCCGGCTGCGAGCTGCGCGGCCGGCAGCGCGAAGCCGAGCGCCACCACCAGCCCGCCGGCGCACCAGGCGGCGACGGTTGCCCGCGCGCGCAGGCGCAGCGGCGGCGCGCGCGTTCCCCGCGCGGCGCTGGCGGGGTGCGCCGGACCGGCCGCCGCTTGCTCCGCGATCCGCACCGCGACGGCGAACAGCAGCAGCAGGCTCGCCACCTGCGCCGCCGCCGGGAGTGCGTGCATGCCGTACCAGGTGCGGTAGACCAGAACGCTGAGCGTGTCGACGCCGAGCACGCTGACCGCACCGAACTCGGCCAGCGATTCCAGCACCACCAGCGCAACCCCTGCCGCCAGCGCGGGGCGCAGCGCGGGCAGGACGCCACGGACGAAGGCCGCTGCCGGCGCCAGGCCCTGGCTGCGCGCGGCTTCCAGCAGCGCGCCGCCGCCACCCAGCAGGCGAGCGCGGACCAGCAGATACACGTAGGCGTAATTGGCCAGTGCCAGCAGGGCGATCGCGCCCGGCAGGTTGCGCAGCGACGGCAGCCACGCCGCGCTGCCGGTCTGCGCCAGCGCCCAAGCACGCAGCGGACTGCCCACGTCGAGACTCGCCACCCAGGCATAGGCCAGCACGTACGCCGGCATCGCCAGCGGCAGCACCAGCAGCACCTCGAGCAGACGGCGGCCGCGAAAATCGCACAGCGAGACCAGCGCGGCGAACGCAGTGCCGAGCAGTGCGCTGCACGCGCCGGTACCCAGCGCGAGCACTGCCGTGCGCGCGCCGGCGCCGGGCAGCAGGTGTTCGCGCAGGTGCATCCAGGTCGCGGGATCCGGCGTGACCCACGCCGCGAGCAGCGCACCGATCGCCAGCAGCGCCGGCGCGGCCACCGCCAGCGCGGCGGCCAGCAACGACAAGGCCGGCCGCCTGCGTGGCGCGCTGACCGCGCGGGCGGCGTCGGCGTTCACCGACCGGCGGTCAGCGCCAGCCGGCGCGGTCCATCAAGCGCACCGCGTCCGGCTGCAGCCGCCCGGCGTCGGCAAGGTCGGCGTCGTCGGCCTTGAAGATGCCCCAACCGGCCAGCAGCGGATCGACAGGAGCGCCGGGATTGACCGGGTACTCGAGGTTCAACCGGCCGAGTTCGGTCTGCGCCGGCACGTCGGTGATCCACTCCAGCAGGGCGCGCGCCGCGTCGGCGTTGCCGGCGTGCGCGGTGATACCCATGCCGGCGACGTTCTGGTGCGCGCCGGCGCCGTCCTGGTCGGGCCAGAACATCGCCAACGGCAGCGCAGGGTCGGCGCGCTTGAGGCGCGCCACGTAGTACATGTTGACGATCGCCACGTCGCACTCGCCGCCGGCCACCGCTTGCGCGGCGAGCGTGTCGTCGGGCGTCGGCGCGACGGCGAGGTTGTCGACCCAGCCGCGCACCATCGCCTCGGCCGCCGAGTCGCCCATCCGCGCGATGCGCGTGGCGACCAGAGACTGGTTGTAGACGTTCTTCGAGGTGCGCAGGCACAGGCGCCCTTTCCACTGCGGCGCGGCCAGCGCCTCGTAGGTGGACAGCTCCGACGGCTGCACGCGCCCGGTCGCGTAGACGATCGCCCGCGCGCGACGGCTGATCGCGTACCAGCGACCCTCGGGGTCGCGCAGCGCGGGCGGCACCCGCGCGTCCAGCACCGCGGAACTTGCGGGCGCCAGCAGTCCGCGTTCTGCGGCCTGCCACAGGTTGCCCGCATCGACGGTCAGCAGCAGGTCGGCGCGCGTGTTCGCGCCCTCGGCGGCCAGGCGCTCGACGAGCACCGGACCCTGGTCCACCAGCAAGCGCACCTCGATACCGGTTTCGCCGCTGAAGCGGTCGAGCAACGGGCGGATCGACGGCTCCTTCTGCGCGGAGTATACGACCAGGGGCCCGGCGGCGTGCGCAGCGAGCGACGCGGCGAGTGCCACGCAGGCGCATAGGGATCGAATCATGGCGGCCGGCATCGGGTGGTCGGGCGACGAATGATAGTGATTCTCATTCGGCGCCACAAGGCCGGGTGACCTCAGGGCGCGGCGCGCACCCGCAGGTCCATGCCGTCGACCGCGACCACCTCGACGCGCGTTCCCACGGGCAGCGGCTCGCCGCGCACTGTCCACAACGAGTCGCCGATCTTGATCCGGCCGAAGCCGTTCTCGATCGGTGCGTCGAGGACGAACACCCTGCCGACATACTGCTCGCTGCGCTTGTTCAGCAGCGGCTGGTCGCCGGCCGGCTCGCGCTGGCGGAAATAGGCGCGGTAGATCTGCACCGCCCCCAGGGCGAGCCCGCCGAACAGCAGCGCCTGTCCGAGACCGTGCAGGTCGGGCAGCAGCCACACGACCGCGCCCATCACCAGAGCGGCAACGCCGAACCAGATGAGGAAGGCCCCGGGGACAAGGGTCTCGGCGGCCATCAGGACCAGTCCGAGGGCGAGCCAGAAAATGACGTTGTTGGGCATTTCGGCGGATTGGCTTCGTGGTGGTCTTGGGGGGTGGGGGGATGGCGACGGATGGCTGTTTCGTTCGAGGGTCCAGGGTACAGGGCCCAGAAGAAGCGGCGCTTCGTTTGCAATGCGTGGCGGGCTGGGATCGGCGCAGCGTTCCGGCCGGCCCCTGGCGGGCGCTGAGCGCTGAGCCCTGGGCCCTATACCCTCATCCAATTCGGCCCGCCCCGACCGCCGCTGCCGATCAACCCTCGCCGCGCGGTGGCGCCGGCCGCGACTGCTTCTGCTGCGCAAACGAGTCCTTGGCGATCTCCGCGATGCCCGCGAGACTGCCCATCAGGCCCATCGCGTCCATCGGCAGCATCAGCAGTTTCTGGTTCGGCGAGGTCGCCATCGCCTTCAGGGCCTGGGTGTACTTGTCGGCGACGAAGTAGTTGATCGCCTGCACGTCACCCTTGGCGATCGCCTGCGACACCATCATGGTCGCTTTCGCCTCGGCCTCGGCGAGGCGCTCGCGCGCCTCGGCGTCCTTGAACGCAGCTTCGCGCCGTCCCTCGGCCTCTAGGACCGCGGCCTGCTTCTCGCCCTCGGCGCGCAGAATCTCCGCCGCCCGCAGCCCTTCCGCCTCCAGGATCGCAGCGCGCTTCTCGCGCTCGGCCTTCATCTGCCGCGCCATCGCGTCGACCAGGTCGCGCGGCGGCTGGATGTCCTTGAGTTCAATGCGATTGACCTTGATGCCCCAGGGATGCGTCGCCTGGTCGACCACCGCCAGCAGCCGGGAATTGATCTCGTCGCGCTTGGACAGCGACTCGTCGAGATCCATCGATCCGATCGCGGTGCGGATGTTGGTCATCACCAGCGCGATCGTGGCCTGCTCGAGGTTGGACACTTCGTAGGCGGCCTTGGCCGCGTCCAGCACCTGGAAGAAGACCACGCCGTCGACCTTGACCACCGCGTTGTCCTTGGTGATCACGTCTTGCGAAGGCACGTCGAGCACCTGCTCCATCATGTTCATCTTGCGGCCGATGCCGTAGACATACGGGAACAGCAGCGCAAGACCCGGCGACAGCGTGTGGGTGTACTTGCCGAAGCGCTCGACCGTGTACTCGAAGCCCTGCGGCACCATCCGCACGCCCTTGACGATGGTGATGATCACGAACAGGACGAAAACGGCGATCAGAATCTCGATGAACATCAGATGTACTCCGGACGGGATTTCCCGCGTGGCGGCCGGGCCCGAGTATACGGGTATGCGGGCGCTTGCGCGCCGGACGCATGACGGCGGTGAGGCTCAGCGCGTCGAATCGAACAGGCGGCGAAAGCGCGGGGAGAACACGGCCGCATCGGGCGACTGGCCGGGAACCAGCGCGCGCGCGGCGCGGATGTCGGCCGTGGCGCCGGCCAGCAGAGCGTCGGCGCGCTCGCCGTCGGCCTGCGCGAGCGCATGCCGCGCCGCCGATCGCAGCAACAGGGCGTGGAAACGCGCCCTTTTGTCGCCGAACGGCGCCGGGTCGAGCTCGGATGGCACATCGAGGCGACCGGCAATGAAGGCTTCCAGTGCGGCGACCAGCGCCGGCGGCGCGGTGCTCGCCGCGGCGGGACTGGCCGCGGGCGAGGGCGTCGCCGTGCGGGGTGTCGGCGTCGGCGCAGTCCGCGCGCCATCGCCCGAAGGCGCACGGGCGGGTGGTGCGGCCTCGCGCTGCGCGACCGCCGGCGTCGGCGCGCGCTCGCCCGCCGGTGGCGCGGGCCGCTCCGGCTGCTGCGCGAGTTGCGACTGCCGCTGGCGGCAGTCGGCGAGTCCCTGCTCGACGACGCCCTGCAGCGTGGTATCGCCGGCCAGTACGGCGGCGGTGGGCGCGTGCGTCCACTGGCGCTGCGCTTCCGCGCAGTTGCCCTGCCGGTAGGCCGCAAGACCGAGGAAGTACTGCGGCACGTACGGCTCGAAGCGCATGCCGTAGATGCGCACGCGCGCCTGCGGCGTGGGTTCGGCGGCGATCGCTTCGCGCATGCGCGCCTCGACCTCGCTCCAGCGGCTGTTGGCCGCCGCTTCCTTGCCGCGCGCGTAGGCCTCGCGGAAGTTGGCCTGCGCATGAACGGCCGCCGCGACCGCGAGGGCGACCCCGGCGACCAGCGCGCGGACGACGTCAGAACCCCGCACGGCGCAGGTACTCCTGGGCGCTGATCGACCCGGCGAACGAGGCGAGCGCAGTCGCGCTGCGCTGCGCCTGGACTTGCGCGACCTGCACCACCGGCCGGCGCGCGCCGGGGTGCGCGAAGGTGATCGTGTAGGCGCCAGCGGGCAGTTCGAGGCGGATCGGCGTGGTGGCATCCGCCGGCAGCGCGACGGGGCGGCGCTGTGCGTCGACCACCGACTGCACCGTGGCCCACGGCGCAGCGTCGATCACCAGCACCCCGCGGCTTGCGACCAGCCGCGCCTGCTCCGCTTCCGCGACGCGAACGCGCGCCGCATCGAGGTCGGCGCCGACCCGCGCCAGGGCGGGATCCGTGACCAACGCCTCGCGCGCCGGCGCCAGCGCGCGCGCCACGGCGTCGATCTCGGCCGTGCTGTCGGCGCCCGCCACCGCCTCCGCCAGGGCCGACACGAGTCGCTGGCGCTGGGTCGCGGCGTCGAGGTCGCGCGGGTTGGCCTGCAACAGCCTCGCGATTGCGCGCGCGGCGTCCCCGGTCGCCTCGGGGCGCAGCGGCCGGGCGGCGATCAGCTGGGTGATGCGCGCGAACTCCTGGTTGCGCTGCGCCCGTGCACGCGCATCCGCCGCGCCGGCCGCGACAGGCCCGGCCACGGCCGCGATCGCCGCGTTGCCAGGATACGCGCGCTGCGCCTCGGCAAGCAGCGATTCGGCGCCGGAAAGGTCACCGGCAGCGACCCGCGCGGCGATGGAATCGGCGATCCGTTGCGGCAGGCCGGCGAGCATCGCGGCGGCCTCGGCGTTGCCGGGATCGAGGCGTCGCACGCCCTCGAGCAGAGCGCGGGCGCTGCGCTCCGCCGGCACCAGATAGCGACCCTCCGCCAGCGCCTGCTGCGCGGCGGCGAGCCCCTCGAGGACACGCGCGCGATCGGCACTCAACTGCCCCTCGATCCGCCGCTTGAGGTCCTGCGCTGCCGCCAGTCCCGGCTGCACGCTGAGTGCTGCGTTGGCATCACTCAGCGCCGCCTCCGCGCGGCCGGCGCCCAGCGAGGCCTGGCCGCGCTGCAGCAACGCCTGCGCCAGTGCATCCTGGCGCAGTGCAACCGCGGAGTCGTCCGGCGCCAACGCGCGGGCCTGCGCCAGCGTCTCCTGTGCGTTGTCGCCGGCCGGCGCGTCCAGACGCCCGGCCCGGACCTGCGCGTCGAGCATGGACAGCACCTGCGCAACCCGCGTCCGCTGCGCGGCGAGCCTCGCCGCATCGTCCGCCTTCGACTTGAGCAGTTGCCACGCGGGCTCGTTGGCCAGCACCGCCTCGGTCTCGCGCACCAGCACCAGCGCTGCCGCCGGGTCACCGCGCGCCAGGGCGTCGTTGCCGGGGCGCAGCAACCGCGCCAGCAGCGCTTGGTAGCGTTCCCTCACACCGGCATCGTCGGGTGCGATCGCGCGTGCCTGGTTGAGGAAGTCGAACGCACTGCCGGCGCCGAGGTCGCGGCCGACCCGCGCCGCCTCATCCGCGCGGCCGACCAGCGCCGCGACCTGGGCCGCGTTCTCCGCCGCCTTGCGCTCGGCGGCGATGCGCTCGACGATCGCGCCGAGTTCGGGGTCGCGCTCATCGATGGTCTGCGCAGTCAGCACGGCGGTGGTCGCGGTCGCCAGGTCGCGTTTGCCCAGCGCCGTGTTCGCACGTTGCTTGTAGGCCGCGACCACTTCGCGCCGCGCGGCGATCGTGGCCTGGTATTCGCCGGCTTCGGATGGCACCAGATCGAGCAGTCCGCGCGCTTTGTCGAGGTCGTCGACCCGCACCGCGTCGCGCACCTGGGCGATGGCAATGTCGGCGCGGCGCTGCACGTCGGGATCGAGCCCACCGGCGGGCAGCAGCGCGAATACGCCGAGCCCGATGCCGGCCGCGATCGCCGCCGCTGCGGCGATCGCGATCCACGGCAGTTGACGAGCGGGCCGGGGCGCGGGCGCTTGCCCGCCGGACACCGGCGCGGGGGTTGGCGTGGGGGTCCGCGCACCGCCGCGCCCCGAAGGTGGCAGGCGGACCTGCTGCGAAACCTGTACCTGCAGGCTGTCGCCGCCACCGGAGATCGAGAAGCCCAGCGCGCGCAACTGCTCCGACGAACTCTGGTCCGGGTCGGCCTGCAGGCGCTGCCACAGCATCTGGTTGTTGACCACCGCGCCCTTCAGCGCGCGGGTGAAATCCTTGAGGCTGGCGAAGCGCTCGTCGCGGCTCTTGGCCAGCATGCGGTCCAGCACCGGCTGGAAATCGATGAACTGCGCGGGCAGCGGCGGTGGCGGCTGGGTGAGGTGGGCCATCAGCACCGCGATCGGCGTGTCGCCGGTGAACGGCGGCGCGCCGGTCAGCAGTTCGTAGAACAGCACGCCCAAGGCGTAAAGGTCGGAGCGGCCGTCCACCTCCAGCGCGTTGATCTGCTCGGGGCTCATGTAGGTGGGCGTGCCCACCAGCATGCCGGTCTGGGTCAGCCGGGTGGCGGTCGCGTCCTGCTGCTTGGCGATGCCGAAGTCAGTCAGCACCGGGGTGTGCGCGTCCCGGTACATGATGTTGGCGGGCTTGAGGTCGCGATGCACGACCCCGTGCTCATGGGCGAACTGCAGCGCCTGCGCGATCTGCACCACCACCGAGATGGCGTCGCCCAGCGACAGCCCGTCCTTCATCTTCTGCGAGAGCGTGCCGCCCTCGAGGTACTCCATCGCGATGTAGGTCGCGTCGTCGCTCTTGACGATGTCGTAGACGCTGACGATGTTCCGGTGCGGCAACTTCGCCATCGTGCGGCCCTCGACGAGGAACCGCTTTTCGAACTTCTCGATGTCGTCGATGTTGCGCTTCATGATCTTGAGCGCGACCTTGCGATCCAGCGAGCGCTGGATCGCGAGGTAGACCGTCGCCATGCCGCCCGAGCCGAGTTCGCGGATTAGCTCATAGCCGGGGATGGTGGTCGAGAACTGGCTCATCGGGGGGGCGCGCAGGGTCTTGCGCAGGATATACCACGCCCCCCGCGGCGCGAAGCCGCGACAAGGCCCCGGCCGGGGCCCGCGGTCAGGCCGCGACGGGCAGCCAGATCGACACCGACAGCCCGCCGCCCTCGCGGTTGGCCAGCGCGATGCGGCCGCCGTGCGCCTCGACGATCTCGCGCGACAGCGCCAGCCCCAGGCCGGTGCCGCTGCGCTTGGTGGAATAGAACGGCACCAGCGCGTTGCGCAGCACCGCGTCCGACATCCCGCTGCCGCGATCGAGCACCTGCAGGCGCCAATCCGCGCCGACCCGGCGCAGGGTGATCTCCACGCTGTCGGGCGGCGCACCGGATTCGTGCGCGTTCTTGACCAGATTGAGCAGCACCTGGGCGACCTGCCCGGGGTCGATGTCGGCGGCGGCATCGGCGTCGACCTCGCCGATCCGCACCGTGACCTGCTCGGCGAGGCGCGCGAGGAAGGGCCGCAACGCCACGCGCTCGCGACGCGGCGCCGGCAGCTTGGCGAAGGTGGCGTAGCCGCGGATGAAACCCTCCAGGTGCCGCGTCCGCTCCTCGATGGTGTCGAACACGCGCTCCAGCCGCGCGGCGTCCCCGCGCGCCGCCAGCGCGCGGCCCGAGTGCGCCAGTGAACTGATCGGCGCCAGCGAATTGTTCAACTCGTGGCTGATCACCCGGATCACCTTCTTCCAGGTCGCCACCTCCTGCCGGCCGAGTTCGCGCGTCATGTGGCGCAGCATCGACAGTTCGTGCGGGCGTCCATGCAGCATGAAGTCGCGCCGCGCCACGTGCCAGGTTTCCTCGCCGCCCTCGCCCGCCAGCGTGCACAGCGCGTCCTGGCGGTCGCGCAGGGCCTCGCGCAGCGCCGGCGGCAGGACCGCGGCGAGTGCGTCCAGCGCCTCGCCCTCCAGCGCGCGGCCGTCGCCGAACAGCGCGCGCGCGGCGACGTTGGAGAACACCACGCGGCCGTGCGGATCGGCCAACACGACCGCGGTCGGCGTGTTCTGGATCACGGTGTCGAGCAGCAGTTCGCGCTGCACCAGGCGCTGGCGCTCGCCGCGCAGCACGTCGCCGAGCGTGTTGAGGGTGCGCGTCAGCTCGGCGAGGTCGGGGTCCTCGGGCACCTTGATGGTGACGCTGAAGTCGCTGTCCCGCCACGCCGACACGAGGGTGGACAGCGCACGCAAGTGCGCCGCGAACGGCGCATGGCGCGCCTGCGCGACCCACAGCCCGAACAGCAGCGCCGCGGCCATCGCCAGCGCCGCCGCCTGCCCCGCACCCAGCGCCCGCGCCGCCAGCACCAGCGGCACCAGGACCGCAGCGCAGGCCAGCGCCCAGGGAAGGAAACGACGCAGTGGGTGCCGGAGCATGGGGGCATCATCCATGCCGGCGTGCCCGCCACGAGGGTCTGGCGAGCGCGCGGCGCTGCGGCGCGGGCCCGGCGCCGCCGCGTCCGGGGTTCAAGGATCGCGCCGCGGCGCGATGCCGTGCTTCTCGAGGCGCCGGTACAGCGCCTGGCGCGAAAGCCCCATCGTGGCCGCGGCCTCGGCGACCACGCCGCCGGCCGCGCGCAACGCGTCCTCCAGTTCCTCGCGGGTCGGCTCGCGCAGCGCCTCGCGGTCGACACTCATCGAGCGCGGCGCCTGCGGCAGGCCGAGGTCATCGGGCTGGATGACACCGTCGCGGCACAGCAGGGCGGCGCGGGTGATGGCGTTGCGCAGTTCGCGCACGTTGCCGGGCCAGGCGTGGGCGCGCAGCGCCTCCTCGGCGGCCGGCGACAGCTTCGCGCCGTCGGGGGCGAAGTGACGCGCCAGCGGCACGATGTCCTCCGGCCGCTCGGCCAGCGGCGGCAGCGCGACCTCGATCACGTTGATGCGGTAGAACAGGTCTTCGCGGAAGGTGCCCGCGCGGATCATCGCGTGCAGGTCGGCGTTGGTGGCGGAGAGCACGCGCACCTTCACCTCGCGGGTCTTGTTGGAACCCAGCCGCTCGAAGCGCCCGGTCTCCAGCACGCGCAGCAGCTTCATCTGTCCCGAGGACGACAGGTTGCCGATCTCGTCGAGGAACAGGGTGCCGCCGTCGGCGGCTTCAAAGCGCCCCTCGCGCGCCTTGCCGGCGCCGGTATAGGCGCCAGCTTCGGCGCCGAACAGCTCGGCCTCGATCAGTTCTCCCGGCAGCGCGCCGCAGTTGACCGCCACGAAGGGGCCGTCCTTGACCCGCGAATTGGCGTGCAAGATTTCGGCGATGCGCTCCTTGCCGGCGCCGTTGGGCCCGGTGACCAGCACCGGCACGTCGGCGCGCGCCACCTGGCAGGCCAGGCGCACGCAGCGCTCCATCGCCGGCGATTCGAACACCAGGCCGCGCAGGTCGAAGTCGCGGGCCAGCGCCGAGCGCGCGCCGCTGGCGGCGCGTTCCAGCCGGTGCGCGCGCCGCGTGGCGTCGCCCAGTTCGAGCAGGTTGCGCACCGTGGCCACCAGCTTGGCGTCGTCCCAAGGCTTGGCGAGGTAGTCGGCCGCGCCCGCCTTGACCAGTTCCACCGCCTGCTCGAGGTGGGTCCAGGCGGTGAGCAGGATCACCGGCATGTCGGGTTCCACGTCGCGGATGCGACGGAACAGCGCCACGCCCTCTTCGCCCGAGGTGGTGTCGGCGGTGAAGTTCATGTCCTGCACCACGAGGTCGACGCCGCCGCGGCGCAGGGCGGCGAGCCCCTCGTCCGGCGATGGCGCGCACAGCGTGCGCCAGCCCTCGAGGTGGAACAGCACGTCGAGCGCGGTCGACACCGCGCGATTGTCGTCGATGACCAGGATGGTCGACATGGGGCGGCGGGCGCGGGAGCTCGATCCGTTGCGTTGCGTGGGGGTTCCAGCCATTCGTGCATCCCGTCCGTTGCCGGACGGGATGCACGTCGGGGGTCGATGGTTGCATGCGCGCCGCCGCGGCGGCGCGACGAAGCGCTCAGGCGCTGCGGGTGGCGATCGCCGGCGGCACCTGGGCCGCGCGCCGCGCCGGCGCATAGACCGCGACCTGCCCGAGCAGCAGCACGATCGCGGCGCCGATCGGCAGGTAGAACCACGGTAAGCGGTCGGCGCCGAAGTTCTCCGCCATCCAGTAGTTGACGACGTAGGCCAGCGTCACGCCGACCACGATGCCGAAGCCGGCGATGATCGCGTTCTCGGCCTGGAAGTAGCGCAGGATCTGGCCGCGGGTGGCCCCCAGCGCGCGCCGCACGCCGATCTGGCGCGTGCGCTGGGTGACCCAGAACGAGGCCTGACCGACGATGCCGAGCGCGGTCACCGCCAGCAGCGACAGGGTGATCGCGGCCATGATGATCACCAGCGCGCGGTCGGACTGGTACTGCTCGGCGCGCATCTCCGGCATCGTGCGCCGTCCATCCACCACGCGCTGCGGATTGCGCGCCCACAGCGCCTCTTCGACCGCCTTGACCGTCTCGTCGAGCCGGCCCGGCCGCACCCGAACCGCGATGCGCGGGCCGCCGTCACTGCGGATCGGCACCAGGGTCGATTGCTCGAACTGCCCCCAGCCGGCCCACGGCGTGACCAGGCGCTCGACCACGCCGACGACCCGCGTGCCGACGTCACCGCGCACGCCGGAGATGCCGATCATCCGGCCGACCGCCGGCTGGTCGCCGAACAGGCGCCTGGCCAGCGCTTCGGTGATGATCACCGACTGCGGGCGCAGCGGCTTGTTGTCCTCCTGCCACTGCAGTTCGCCCGGCTCGAAGTTCCGCCCGGCCACCAGTTTCAGGCCGAGGGTGTCGATGCTCGACTCATCGGCCATGTACAGCGCGGTAACGCGGTCGCGACCGCCGGTGTCCTCGGCGGTCAAGTTGACGCTGCTCGACCAGCCACCGCCGGACATTGGCAACGAGTTGGTGAGGTAGGCGCCGGCCACGCCGGGCACCTTGCGCACCGCGTCGAGGTCAGCCAGCAGGTCGGCGCGACGCTGCTCCGGACTGCCGTTGGGCGTGAGCCCCAGGACGAACAGTTCCTGTTCCGCCACGCCGCTGGGGCGCGCCATCAGTTGCGAGCGTTCGATGACGATGTACAGCGCGTTGGCGATGATCGCCAGCGTGAGGGCGATCTGCGCGGCGATCAGGCCGGCGGCCACCTTGTGCCGCAGCAGCGCGGCGAGGATCGGGCTCTTGCGCATCGATGTGTCCTCAGTGGGTCTTGAGGTGGGCGGCCGGCGCGATGTTGCTGGCGCGCCAGGCGGGGTAGATGCCGGCCAGCACGCTGGTCACGATCGCGATCGCGACGCAGGCGCCGAGCATCGGCAGGTCGAGGCTGGCCACCGCGCTCCATTCCGGGACCAGCGAGCGCACGCCCGCCAGTCCGGCGACCGTCAGCAGCAGGCCGACGACGGCGCCGAACAGGCCGACCACCGACGATTCCGTCAGGTACTGCGCGAACAGCGTCCGCTTGCTGGCGCCGACCGCGCGGCGCAGGCCGATCTCGCCCGAGCGGCGCAGGAACTTCGCCAGCAGCAGGGTGCCGGCATTGAGCAGGCAGACCAGCAGGAAGGCGAAGCCGAGCACGGTGAACAGCCGCATGTCGTCCGGCACCACGCGGCGCAGGCGCAGCCACTCGCGCAGCGGTACCGCCGCGGTCAGTTCCGGGCGCAAGAAGGAGCGGCCGGCCTGCTTCTGTTCGGCGACGTAGCCGGCCAGGAAGTCGCGGTAGGCGGCCACCGCAGCCTCGTCCGGCAACTCCACCCAGCCGTTGAGCCAGATGCACTCCGAGGCGAGGAAGCTCGCGCGGCCCTCGCCGGGCGACGCCCAGCAGTTGATGTTGCCGTTCACGCCGAAGTCCTCTTCGATCGCCAGCGAGAGCGGGATGAACAGCGGCTCGGGATCGTTCATCGCGCCGGTGCTGAGGTCGTAGTACTTCGGCCGCGGCGCCCACTCGTCGATCACGCCGGCCACCGTGTAGTACTGGTCGGACAGGCGCACGCGGCGGCCGACGCTGTTCTCGCCGCCGAACAGGCGGTCGTTGGTGGCCTTCGAGAGCACGACCACGCGCGCGCGGCCCGCCTCGTCGGCCTCGCTCCACGGCCCGCCGTGCAGGAAGGGCACGTCGAACATCGGGAAGAAGTCCGGCACCGTGGCGCGCGCGGAGGCGGCGTATGGGCGCAGGCCCTCCTTCTCCGGCTGCACGGTGAGGCCCACCGCGTAGGCGATCACGGTGCGCCGCGCGCGGTCGGCGGCGAGCAGCGCCATCGCGTCCTTGTGGGTCAGCAGGTCGGGGGCGACGGCCTTGCCGTCCACTTCGCCCCAGGAATTGCCGTCGGTGTCCCAGTTGTCGACGCCGAGCGCGAACAGGCGCTCGCTCTTGTGCGGGATCGGGTCGCCGCCCAGCCGCTGCAGCACCGTCAGCGCGGTCATCGCGGTGGCTACGCCGACGCCGATGGCGAGCACCATCAGCGCGGAGAGCACCGGCTGGCGCTTGAGCCCGAGCAGGGCGATGCGCACGTAGTAGGCGAACATGGCGTGCTCCTCAGGCCGCCGGCGCCGCGGCTTCGCGGCGCGCGGCCACCCGCGGCGCGGATGCGTCGAGGTCGACGATCTGCCCGTCGACGATGTGCACGTTGCGCCGCGCGCGCCGCGCCAGTTCGAGGTCGTGGGTGACCATGATGATGGTCGTGCCCTGGCGGTTGATCTCCTCCAGCAGTTCCAGCACGCCGCGCGCCATCACAGAGTCGAGGTTGCCGGTCGGCTCGTCGGCGAGCAGGATCTTCGGCTCGCCAGCCAGCGCGCGCGCGATCGCGACGCGCTGCTGCTGGCCGCCGGACAGCTCCGACGGATAGTGCTTCATGCGCGACCCCAGGCCGACCCGGCCGAGTGCCTGCTCGATGCGGCGGCGGCGC
>DHLY01000107.1:7612-10179 GCA_002405525.1 Proteobacteria bacterium UBA4656 | reverse complement strand
CAGGTTGAACGACTGGAACACGAAGCCGATCTTCTCGTTGCGCAGGCGCGAGCGCGCGTCGTCCGACAGCCCGCGCACGTCGACCCCGTCGATCGCGTACTGGCCCTCGCTGTGCTCCTCGAGCAGGCCGGCGATGTTGAGGAAGGTGGTCTTGCCCGAGCCCGAGGGGCCGGTGACGGCGACGAACTCGCCGGCACCGACCTCGAGCGAGAAATCGCGCAGCGCGTGGGTCTCGACGAGGTGGGTGCGGTAGATCTTCTTCAGGTTCTGCATCCGCAGCATGTTCAGGGTTCCTTCGCGGGGAGGACTCGGGATGGGTTCATTGCGGGCTTGGTGGGAGCGGCGCATGCGCCGCGATTTCCCCACCCCGCCACAGTCAGTTCGTCAGATTCACTTCCGCCTGCTCGGCGAACTCGCTGGTGTCGGAGATCACGATCCGCTGGCCGGGCTCGAGGCCGGAGAGGATCTCGACCTGGCCCGCGGCCAGCGCGCCGAGCGTCACCGGCACGCGCACCAGGCGGTCGCCCTCGACGCGGAACGCGAAGCGCCCGCCGCCGACGTCGACGAAGGGGCCGCGTTCGACCAGCAGGGTGCCAGGCCGCTCCTCGATCAGGATCCGCGCCTGCGCGCGCTGGTTCTGCCGCAGGTCGGGCGGGGTGCCGTCCTTGAAGCGCACGCGCACGTTGACGTTGCCTTCGACCACCTCCGGCGAGATCGTGCGCACCTCGCCGGCGAGCCTGGCGCCGGCCAGCGCGACCTCGGCCGACAGGCCGGCCACGATGTCGTTGGCGTACACCTCCGGCACCGGCACCTCGACCTCGAGTTCGGTCAGGTCGACCACGGTCAACAGGGGCGCGTTGGCCGCCACCTGCGCGCGCTCGGCGACCAGCAGGTTGCCGACCATGCCGGCCACCGGCGCCTTGATCGCCAGCGCGTCGGCCTTGCGCTGCAGGTCGGCGACCAGCAGCTGCTGGCGCTCCACCGCCTTGCGGCGGGTCGACAGTTCGAGCGCCAGCGCGTCGCGTTCCAGCGCCACGTCCTGCTCGGCCTGGGCGAAGGCGTTGGTGGCGTTCTCGATTTCGTCGCCGGCGCGCAGGTGGTCGACCTCGGAGATCGCGCGCTGCGCCCAGGCCTTGTCGGCGCGCTGCTTTTCGCGCTCGGCGGCGCGCAGCGCGACGCGCGCGGTCTCCAGCTCGCGCGCCTTGGTCAGTTGCGCGCGGCGGTTGGCGATCATCTGGCCCGAGGCCTCGGCCTCCAGCGAGGCCAGCGTGGCCTGCTCGCGCTTGAGTTCGCTGGCGAGCTCGGGGCTGTCGACGGTGGCGAGCAGGTCGCCGACCGCCACCGCCTGGCCGGCCTGCACGGCGAACGAGACCGTGCCCGCGGCCTGCGCGTACAACGTGGGGCTGCGCGCGGCGACGATGCGCGCCTGCGCGGCGACGTCGCGCAGCAGGGTGTCGCGGCGCACTTCGGCGATCCGCAGGCGCTCGCTGCTGACCGAGGCCGACGCGGTGAACCAGCGCGCCATGCCGGGCATGAACACCACCAGCAGGCCGAGCACCGCCAGCGCGATGCCGCCACGCACCAGCCAGCGTTTCGGGCTGGTCGGCGGCGGCGCGAGGATGCGGTCCTGCTGGCTGGTGTCGCGGATCAAGGTCGTTCCCCGTGGACAGGCTTCGGGAAACCCCAATGCACCGCTCATGCCAAGCGGCGACTGTCTTTCAGCCTATTGATTCGAATGCGTTTTTTCGAGCGTCCGGTGTACGTCCGCAGGCGTCCGGCCGCGTCCGCGCGCGGGCCGCGGACGGCGCTTGGGACTCAGAACGCGTAGCGCACGCCGGCCACGAACTGGCGCGGGCTGCCGGTCAGGATGCCGCGCGTGCGATCCACGATGTAGTCGCGGTCGCCGGCGTTCTTGAGCGCCGCGAACGCGCTCCAGCCCCGATCGGACGGGATCCAGTTCACGGTCAGGTTCCACACCGCCCAGCCGGCGACCACGCCGCCCTGCCCGCTCGCGACGGGCGCTCGCGTGTTGGCGAAGTCGCTGAACTGCTCCGACACCGACTGCACCTCGGCCGAGACGTCCCACGCGCCCTGCTGCCAGCCGACCCGCGCGGTGGCGGTCCAGCGCGGCGCATAGGGCAGGCGTTTGCCCGTGGCGCTGCCGCCGGCCGGCAGTCCGGTCGCCACCGCGGTCAGCGGCGCGTCCTGGCGCGCGGTCGGCAGCGCGGCGAGCGCGAGGTTGGCGTAGGGCCGGCCACTGGCGACGAGGTCCTTGCCGTCCCAGTTCAACAGCAGCTCCGCGCCCGCATAGGTCGTCTCGCCCTCGGCCAGCGGCGTGCTGCCGCCGGCGATCGAACCGACCGCGATCTGGTTGCGGAAGTCGTTGCGGAACAGCGCGGCCTCGAACGNNGGTGCGCGCACCCAGCGCGCCGCGCACGCCGAATTCCCAGTTAATGCTTCGCTCGGCGTCGACCTCGACGCCGCCGCCGCTGTTGTCGATCAGGTCCTCGGCGCGCGGCGGCGCGAAGCCCTCGTGCACACCGGCGAACGCGGTGAGGGCGTCGTTG
>DHLY01000107.1:0-7480 GCA_002405525.1 Proteobacteria bacterium UBA4656 | reverse complement strand
GCGCCCAGTTCGCGCCGAAGCCGGGCACCACCTCGTCGACCTCGGACTCTCCGCGTGCGCCGTTGAGCCGGTTCTCGCGCAGGTAGTCGATCGACTCCCAGCGCACGACCGGGGCGAGGATGAACCCGCCGAAGCGGAAGCGGTTTTCGACGAAGGCCGCGAAGGCTTCGGTCTCGCGCAGGTTGTCTTCCGCCACGGTGCCCACGCGCCCGCGCAGCGAGGTCGCGTTGACCTGGCGGCGGTCCTGCATTTCGTCGTGCCAGCGCACGCCGGCCTCGAAATCCTGCGCAATGCCGAACGCCTCGTGGCTGAAGAACAGCCGCGGCTCGATGCCCCAGGTCTCGTAGTAGCGGAGCCGGCCCTGCGCGGAATTGCACGCCTCGACGTCCACCCGCTCGCCGCGCAGCCGCGCCTCGCGGAAGGCCGTGCCGCACTGGGTGTCGGTGGTGGTCGACGACTGCCGCCACCAATCGCGGTCGAAGCGGAAGCCGTACAGGTTGGTGGTGAGCGTGGCGCCGTTGAAGCCGATCTCGTGGGTGATCGACCCGCCATAGCGCTCGATGTCGAAGTGGTCGTTGCGGAACGGGTTGTACTCGCGCCCGAAGTTGGCGTACTCGGCTTCGGTCAGCCCGCTGTAGGTGACCTGCGAGTCCTCGGTCAGGCGGCTGAAGCGGAAGGTGATGCCCTGGTCGTCGCCGATCCGCGCGACGTATTTCAGGTTGAGGTCAGCCTGCTCGAGGTTCTGGTTCTCGCGCGCGGCGTCGCCCTCGCGGCGCATCGCATCGAACAGAAAGCCGCCACCGCCGACGTTGACGTGCACGTTGCTCCAGCCGCGGTTGCCGGCGGCGAGCTGCGCGTAGCCGGAGAATTCCTCCGGCGGCGCGGGCGTGATGTAGTTGATCACGCCGCCGATGGTCTGCGGCCCGAAGCGCAGCATGCCCACGCCCTTGAGCACCTCCACCCGCGCGTAGCGGTCGAGCGGCGCGTGGTAGTAACTCGCGTTGTCGCCGTAGGGTGCGTACGCCGCCGGGATGCCGTCCTCCAGCAGCAGCACCTTCGTCGAGCGCGTGGGGTTGAGGCCGCGGATGCCGATGTTGGGCCGCAGGCCGAAACCCTCCTCGTCGCGCACGTTGAGGCCCGGCACCTTGCGCAGGGCCTCGCTGACGGTGAGCGTGCGGCTGCGTTCGAGTTCCTTCTGCTCGATCACCGCCGCGCTGCCGGGTTGTTCGCGCTGCGCGGTGGCGTCGCCGACCACCTCGACCTGCGGCAGCTCGACATCCCGGCGCTGGGTGCCGGCGTCGGCAGCGGCGTGGGCGGCCGGGGCGCTGAACGAAAGGACGGACAGGATGGCGAGGGCCAGGGCGCGCCGTGGCAGGGGCTCGGACATGGGGCAGGTCGACGGGTGGGCGGGCTTCCGGGCGCGAATTGTTGGTGAACGCAGAAAGGAATGCAAGTCATTCCCATTTGTATCTTGATGAGATCAATCCACGGCCTGCGACCTTCCGGCCGTCCGGTGCATCCCTCACCCTGCATGACCTCCTTCGCCATCGACATCCCGGCCAGCACCATCGCCCGCCTGCGCGACGGCGATGAGAAAGCCCTCGAGCGGGTTTACCGCCTGTTCGAGCGGCCGGTGTTCACCCTCGCCTGGCGCCTGCTGGGCGACCGCGACGAGGCGCAGGAGGTCCTGCACGACGCGATGCTGGCCCTGATCGACCGGATCGGGCAGTACCGCGGCGACGCGCCGTTCTGGGGCTGGCTGCGGCAGATCTGCGTCAACGAGTCGCTGATGCGCCTGCGCAAGCGCCGGCTCGAGTACGTCGACGAACTGCCCGAGCCCGAAGTCGCGCTGCGGCCGCTGGAACCCGCGTTCGAACCCGCCGACCTCGAGCGCGCGCTGGAGGGGCTATCGCCCACCGCGCGCAGCATCGTATGGCTCTACCACGTCGAAGGCTGGACGCACGAGGAAATCGCGCGCAGCTTCGAGCGCACCGTGAGTTTTTCCAAGACCCAGCTTGCCCGCGGCACGCGGAAACTCCGCGAACTGCTGCAGGTGGGACAGGGAGCGCGAGACTATGCCTGACGATCGTTCCCTCAACTCGCGGCCCGGCGACGGCGACGACACCCCGCTGCGCGAGGCTCTGCGCGCGCTGCCGCTGGCGTCGCCGCCGGCCAGCGCCCTGCCTGCGCTCACGGCGCGGCTGGCGCGGCAGCGTCGCACCCGCACCTTGCGCCGCTGGCTGCCGCTGGCCGCGGCCGCCGCGGTCTGCGCGCTCGCGCTCGTCCCGGTGCTGCGCCAGGGCGCGCCGGACCACCCAGCGGTCACCACCGTCGCCGCCGACCGCGACCTCACCGCCCTGATCGCGCAGAATCAGGTCTACGAGTCCGCGCTGCGCAGCGCGGCCTTCGGCGGCCGCGCGCATTCGGCGCGCAGCGCGCTGGCTGGCGCCGAGCTCGAGGACCTGATCGGCATGCTCGACCTCGAGCTGTCCGCCACCGGCGACGACGCGCAGGCGCGCGACCTCTGGCGGCAGCGCCTGGCGCTGATGCAGGAACTTGCCGCCGTGCGCGCGGGCGGACTGCCCGAGCGCGTGACCGCCGACAACGCGCAGGTGCTGCCGGCGAACTGGCAGCTGAATTGACCGAGGCAGGGCGGTGCGCCGACGTGCGCCGCCTGCCGCAGGTCGCCCGCGCGCAAGCGCGCTCCCAAACGAGTGGTTTTTCCGGAGGTTCCATGAACGCAAACGCCCTGCCCCGCCTGCTGGCCCTCGCGATCGGCGTCGCGCTGGCATCACCCGTGCTCGCTGACGGCACTCCCGCGGCCGCCGCACCCGACGCGGTCGATGCCGCCGATGGCGCCGCCGCGCTCGAGGAACTGCGCGCCGCGCGCAAGGAACTGCGCGATGTCACGCGCCGCATCGCCGAGATCTCGGCCCGCATCGGGGCCAGCGAGGCGCCGCGCACCTTTGCCTTCCACTACCTGAACGAACCCGACCGGGCGATGATCGGCGTGGTATTCGGCGAAGCGCGCGGCGATGCCGTGGCGCTGGCCGCCGTCACCCCGGGCGGCCCGGCCGACAAGGCCGGACTGCGCGCCGGCGATCGCGTGGTCGCGGTCAACGGCAAGGCGGTGCGCGGCGGCGACCCGGCGTCTGCGCGCGAACGGGTCGGTCGCCTGAAGGCCGGCGATCGGGTCACGCTCACCGTCGAGCGCGAGGGCAAGCGGCAGGACCTGGTCGCCACCGCCGAACGCCGCGAGTCGTGGGATTGGCCGTCTTTCGCCGAAGGGCTCGACCCGCTCCCGCCGGGCTTCGAGCGCGACATCCAGGTGATCGTCGAGCGGCACGCGATGGACGCCGCTGAGGCCGGCGAGATCGCCGCCCGGGCGCGCGAGCTCGCCGAGGCGCAGGCCGCCGAGGGCGCGGTCGCATACGCCGCCGCGCGCGACGCGATGCACTCAGCCCGCGACGCGCAGCGACAGGCGATGGGCGAACTGCGCCGCATCGTGATCGGCGCCGGCGGCGGCTTCTTCGACCTGCGGCTGGCCGACGTCAACCCCACGCTCGGCAAGTACTTCGGCACCAGCGAGGGCGTGCTGGTCCTGAACAAGGACGCCGATTCGCTCAAGCCCATCCAGCCCGGCGACGTGATCCTCTCGATCGGCGGCGAGCGCACGGGATCGAGCCGCGACGTGATGCGTGCGCTGTCGCAGCGCGCCGAACAGGCCGGCATCGACGTCGAAGTCATGCGCGATCGCAAGCGCCAGTCGCTGGTGGTCGATGTGCCCAAGGGCAGCGACTTCGACGTGATCCTCCCGACGCCGCCGGCGCCGCCCGCACCACCTGCACCGCCCGCCCGGCCCGGCACGGCGCCGCACGGGACCGCGCCTGCGCCGCCGCCGCCGCCCGCACCGCCGGCGCAAGGCATGGCGGCCTGAGGGCCGGCACCCGGACGCGGCGTCCGGCGCACCGCGCCGGGTGCCCGCCCGCGCGCGCCAAAGCGTCCCCGCCGTGCGGCACGCGTGGTGGCAGCAGCCGCACAACGCCGGCGAACGGGCCCCTGCAGCGCGACCGCCACCGCCACCGAACACGCGGCCTACAATGGCGTTCCACCCGGAGGCCCCATGAAGCTCTATTCCAGTTCCTTCTCACCCTATGCCGCGCGCGTGCGCGCTCAGATCCGGCTCAAGAACCTGCCGATCGCGATCGAAGCCCCGCCCGGCGGGCTGCGCACCGCCGAGTACCGGGCGGTCAATCCCACCGGCAAGGTGCCGGCGCTGCTGCTGGACGACGGCCGCGTGCTGCCGGAGTCGGTGGCCATCCTCGAGTACCTCGAGGACCTGCACGTCGAGCCCGAACTGCGCCCGCGCGATCCGCACCAGCGCGGCCACATGCGCGCCCTGATCCAGATCGCCGACCACGTGCTGGGTCCGGCGACCTTCCCGCTGTTCGGCGCGCTGCGCGGCGCGCCGGCCGACCCGGCAACGGCGCGCGCGCACATCGAATCGGCGCTCACCCAGGTCGCGGCCTTCGCCGGTGACGACCGCTGGCTGCTCGGCGACGAACTCACCCTGGCCGACCTGGTACTGGCGCCGACGATCTACTACGCGCTCGCACTGACCCGGCTCACCGGCGCGCCGCTGGACCTCGCCACGCAGCCGCGGCTGGCGCGCTGGTGGCGTGCGGCCTGCGAACAGCCGGCGCTGCGCGTCACGCTGGATGAGGTCGATGTGGGCTTCCGCGGATTCGCGGCGGGGCTCGGCCACGAGGTGGCGAGACTCGACGGCGTGCTCGACGCCCACGCGCCGGCCGCGGCGAACGACGACGCGCCGTGAAGCGGCGCGTGGCGATCGCCGCGGCCGGCGCGGCGGCGCTCGGCATCGCCACTTGGCTGGCGGTCGGCCGTGCGCCGGCCCCGGCGATGCCGGCGCCGGAAGTCGCCGCGCCGGCCGCGGCGGCGGGCCACACGGCGCCCGCCCCCGCGCCCCCAGCGCGCGCCGTCGCCACCCCGGCGACCGCAGACGGCGTCGCGGTCGCAACCACCACCGCACCGACCGCGGCGCTACCGCTGCCCCCGCTTGACGGGCCCGTGGCCGGCATCCTTGCCGACCTCGAGAAGCGTGCGCTGGCTGGCGATGCGCGGGCCGCCTGCCGGCTGGCCGCCGAACTGTCGCGCTGCGCCACCCTGCCGCGCCGTCGCGAGGCGGCGTCGATGTTCGACCCGGCGACGATGGCCGGAGCGGCCAACCGGCCGGCGCAGGATCGCGAATGGCAGATCGACATGGCAGCCCGGATGGAGAACGCGGTCGAGCGCGATGCGACGCACTGCGCGGGCATCGAACGCGAGCAGGCGCGCCAGGCGCCGGCCTGGCTGCACCGTGCTGCGCGCGCAGGGCACCTGCCGTCGATGTCGGCCTTCGCGGTAGGCGCGTGGCTCGACGACCCCGCGATCGTGCATCACCCGGCACTGGTGGAGGCCTACCGTACCGAGGCCCCCGCCATGGCCGAGGCCGCGCTCGCAGCCGGCGACCGCGGCATGCTGCTCGCGCTGGGCAGCGCGCTCACCGGAGCGGCCATGCGCTCGCGGCTCGCCGAGGTGGTCGAACCCGATCCCGTGCGCGGCCATGCCTTGCTCCGCCTTTCGGTCGACCTCGCTCCACCGTCTCCTGCGCGCGCGCCCACGGTCACGCCACCGCCGGCGCCGATCCGCGCGCAGTGGCGCAGCGACGGCGCCGAACGGATGTTCGCCGAGCGCCGCCTGGCGCGCGTCGAGGCCGCCCTCGACCCCGCGCAGCGCGCAGCCTCCGCGGCGATCGCGACCGAGTGGCGCGTGCGGCTGGACGCTCTGCCGCCGCAGCCGCCGCCGGATGCGCGCGTCGATCCCGGGCAGTACCTCGGCGCCGCCGACTGCGCACGCTGACCGGCGCCTTGCCCCCCGCCGCGCCCTTGCCCTAGGCTGGCCCGACCTCCACGCCGGCTCCGGGGATACGGCTCAATGCAAACCTTGTTCGAGATCCTGTTCGGCCTGTTCGGCCTGTCGGTGCTGGTCGCGATCGCCTGGGCTTTCTCCAACAACAAGGGCCGCGTGGACTGGCCGCTGGTCGCCACCGGCGTGGCGCTGCAGGTCGGCTTCGCCGCCCTGGTGCTGCTGGTGCCGGGCGGCCGCGAGGTGTTCGGCTGGCTGGCCAAGCTCTTCGTGCAGGTGCTCGACTTCACCAAGCAGGGTTCGCAGTTCGTGTTCGGGCCGCTGATGTCGTCCACGCTGGCCGACGGCCAGCCGGCGCCCTGGGGCTTCATCGTCGCGTTCCAGGTGCTGCCCACGATCATCTTCTTCGCCGCCCTGATGGGCGCGCTCTACCACCTCGGCGTGATGCAGAAGATCGTCAAGGGCATCGCCTGGGGCATCACCCGGGTGATGAATGTCTCCGGCGCGGAGACCACCTCGGTCACGGCGTCGATCTTCGTCGGCCAGACCGAGGCGCCACTCACCGTCAAGCCCTACATCGGGCGCATGACCGAATCCGAACTGCTGACGATGATGATCGGCGGCATGGCGCACATCGCGGGCGGCGTGCTCGCGGCTTATGTGCTGATGCTCGGCGGCGGCGACCAGGCATCGATGGAGTACTTCGCCAAGCACCTGCTCACCGCGTCCATCATGGCCGCGCCCGCGACCCTGGTGATCGCCAAGATCCTGATCCCCGAAACCGGCGAGCCGCTGACCCGCGGCACGGTCAAGATCGACGTCGAGAAGCACACCGTCAACGTGATCGATGGCGCGGCCACCGGTGCCGCCGACGGCGTGCGCCTGGCGATCAACGTCGGCGGCATGCTGATCGCCTTCATCGCCATCATCGCGATGATCAACGCCCCGCTGGCCTGGCTCGGCGGCATCGACTTCGGCGGCACCTCGATCAATGCGGTGTTGACCGGCGACTCGGCCACCCCGGTGGTCCTGAGCCTGCAGGTCGTGCTGGGCTTCATCCTCGCCCCGATCGCCTGGGTGATCGGCGTGCCGTGGGATGAGGCGCAGACCGTCGGCGGCCTGATCGGGCAGAAGATCGTGCTCAACGAGTTCGTCGCCTACCTCGCGCTGGCCGACGTCAAGGCCGCGCTGTCCGAACACTCGATCCTGATCGCCACCTACGCCCTGTGCGGCTTCGCCAACTTCTCCTCGATCGCGATCCAGATCGGCGGCATCGGCGGGCTGGCCCCCGAGCGCCGCGGCGACCTCGCCCGCTTCGGCCTGCGCGCGGTGCTGGGCGGCACGATCGCCACGTTGATGACGGCGACGATCGCCGGGGTGCTGTCGAAGGCGGGGGGGATCGGGTGAGTGCGGCGAATGGCGAATGGCGAATGGGGCGATGAGGTGCCTTCCGACCAAGGCCGTCCTAGCGTCCGTCGCTTCGCTGCTGATCGCCTAGCGGAATAGCTGGGCCCGACCCGCGAGCCCTGTTTCGCGACTCGCCACTCGCGACTCG
>DHLY01000158.1:4186-6897 GCA_002405525.1 Proteobacteria bacterium UBA4656 | reverse complement strand
CACGCCGGCGCTTGCTGGCGGCCGCCGGCGGCGCGGCGGGCGCGGCCTGGATGGTCGACGACGCGCACGGCATCGGCGTGGTGGGGGCCGCCGGCGGCGGTTGCTGCGAGCATTTCGGGCTCGCCGCGCGCGATGTGCCGGTGCTGATCGGCACCTTCGGCAAGGCGCTCGGCAGCTTCGGCGCCTTCGTCGCCGGTGACGAGGACGTCGTCGAGCTCCTGATCCAGCGCGCGCGCAGCTACATCTACACGACCGCGCTGCCGCCGGCGGTCGCGGCGGCGACGCGGCGTGCGTTGCGCATCGTGCGCGAGGAGGCATGGCGGCGCGAGGCGCTGCATGCACGCATCGCGCAGTTCCGCGAGGGCGCGGCCCGGCGCGGACTGGCGGTGATGCCCTCCGGCACGCCGATCCAACCGCTGGTCCTCGGCGGCGAGGCCGCGGCGCTCGCCGCGAGCGCGCGCCTCGCGGAGACCGGCTACCGCGTGACCGCGATCCGCCCGCCCACCGTGCCGGCGGGCACCGCGCGGCTGCGCATCACGCTGTCGGCGGCGCACACGCCGCAGCAGGTCGAGGGGCTGCTCGCCGCGCTGGAGGCCGCGGTCGGGTGACGGCGCTTGTGCAGGTCGTCTGGTTCAAGCGCGACCTGCGTCTGCACGACCACGCGCCGCTCTGCGCCGCGGCCGAACGCGGCCCCGTGCTGCCGTTGTACGTCGTCGAGCCCGATCTCTGGCGGCAGCATGACGCGTCGTTCCGGCATTGGCGCTTCATCCGCGACTCGCTCGTCGACCTCGATACGGCGCTGCGCGGCCTCGGCGGCGCGCTGGCGCTGCGCCGCGGCGACATCCTCGCGGTGCTCGAAGCGATCGAGCGGCGGCATGGACGCTATGCGCTCTGGTCGCACGAGGAGACCGGCAACGGCTGGAGCTTCCAGCGCGACCGGCGCGTCGCCGCGTGGTGCCGCGAGCGCGGCGTCGTCTGGACGGAGACGCCGTCGAACGGCGTCGTGCGGCGCCTCGGCAGCCGCGACGGCTGGGCCGCGAAGCGTGACGCCGTGATGCGGGCGCCGCAGCGCACGCTGCCGCAGGCCTTGCGTTTCGTGGCGGCGGCGGCGGACATCCCCGAGGCCGCCGCGACGCTCGCGGCGGTCGCGCCGGAGGCGCTGCCCGAGCCGCTGCAGGCCTCGGTGCAGCGCGGCGGACGCCGCGAAGGGCTGGCCGTGCTCGGCTCGTTCCTCGCGTCGCGCTCGGACCGCTACATGCGCACCATCTCCAAGCCCGGCGTGTCGGCGCGGCACTGCTCCCGGCTCAGCGCGCACATCGCCTACGGCACGCTGTCGGTGCGCGAGATCGACCAGGCGGCCGCGGCGCGCATCGACGCCCTCTTCGGCGACGGCCGGGACGACTGGGCGCGCCAGCTGCAGGCGTTCCGCTCGCGGCTCGCCTGGCGCTGCCACTTCGTGCAGAAGCTGGAGCAACAGCCGTCGATCGAGTTCCGCTGCATGCATCCGGCCTTCGAGGGCATGCGCGAGCCGCATCACCGCGACGACCTGTTCACCGCCTGGTGCGAAGGCCGCACCGGATATCCGCTGGTCGACGCCTCCATGCGCTCGCTCGCGGCCAACGGCTGGATCAACTTCCGCATGCGCGCCATGCTGGTCGCGTTCGCGAGCTACCACCTGTGGCTCGACTGGCGTCGGACCGCGCCGGTGCTGGCGCGGCTCTTCACCGATTACGAGCCCGGCATCCACTACAGCCAGTTCCAGATGCAATCGGGCGTGACCGGCATCAACGCCGTGCGCATCTACAACCCGGTCAAGCAGTCCCTCGACCACGACCCGGAGGGCCGGTTCATCCGCCGCTATCTGCCCGAGCTGCGCGACCTGCCGCTCGACGCGCTGCATGAGCCGTGGCGCGCGGCATCGCCGCCGCCCGGATATCCCGCGCCCGTCGTCGACCACGAGCAGGCGGCGCGCGAGGCGCGGCGGCGGATGACGCCCTACCGCCGCGGCGAGGGCTTCGGCGACGAAGCGCGCGAGGTGTTCCGCAAGCTCGGCAGCCGCGACCGGCAGCGCGAAGGCAGGCGCCGCCGCCCGACGAAGACGGCGGCGACGACGACGGCGGTCGAGGCCGCGACGCCGCAGCTCACGCTCGGCTTCGGTCCGCCGGCGCCGGATTGACCGCCAGCGGCGGCCAGCCGGAGGCGTCCAGGGTCTCGCGGTAGGCGTGCCACGCCGAGTAGGCGAGCCACGGCATCAACACGCCGAGCCCGATGAAGAGCGTCGCGAACCCGGCCACCGTGATCGCGACGATCAGCAGCGCCCACAGCAGCGCCACCCGCTTGTTGCGCAGCACGGCGTTGATGCTGGACACCACGGCCGTGACCATGTCGACATCGCGGTCGGCGATCATCGGCAGACTGAACGCGGTGGCCGCGAAGGTGAAGGCCGCGAACACCGTGCCGAGCGCGGAACCGACGGCGAGGAACTCGACGAGCGAGCGCAGGTCGCCGGACTCGACGGGCACGAAGGCGCTGACCAGCATCCCCGCCCGCGACCAGGTGAACAGCACCACCAACTGCAGCAATGCGAACACCGCCGCCTGCCCGACCACGCTGCGCGCGAGCCGCAGGCACTCGGCGGGTCGCGGCGCGCGGTCCTGCTCGAGGGCGCGGCTCACGCCGTACAGGCAGGCCGCCAGCAGCGGCGCGACGAA
>DHLY01000158.1:0-3965 GCA_002405525.1 Proteobacteria bacterium UBA4656 | reverse complement strand
GGCCGTCACGGCCGGCGCGCGGCGGAGGTCACGCCAGCCGAGGCGCAGCCAGCGCAGCGGCGCGCCGTACCCGAGCCGCGCGCACGGCACCACGAAAGGACGCCCATCCACGCTGTCCGTCGGCTGCGCCACGCCGCGAGCATAACGCCGGCGCCGCCGCGGTAGTAAGATGACCGGATGCCGTTGTGGTTTCTTTGGTCGCTCGTGCCCCTCGCACCGCTGCTATGCGTGCACGGCGTCGACTGGGCGTACTGGAACCTCGTCGGCCGGCCGGAGCGCTTCATGCCCCTGTCGCAGACGCTGATGCTGCGCGCGATCCTGGTGTCCCTGCCGTTCCTGGTGCTCGCCATGGTCGCCACCTACGCGCGCAGGGCGGCGACCCCGGGCTGGACGGCGGCGGTGGGCCGCGCGGCACGGCTCGGCATCGTGCTGAACCTGCTGCTCTGGACGGTCTACCACGTGGCCGGGTCGGACGTCGGCGGCGGCCGCGACGGCGCAACGGTGGTCGCGCTCGGCATCATCGCGCTGCTGTCGCCGGCGTGGATCGGCTACGCGATGCGCCGCGTCATCAAGGGTGCGCGGGCGGGCGCCTGACATGACCGGGCCCGCCGACGCCGCACGCGGCGAGCTGCTGGAGCGGCTCGCGCAGTTCAGGACGACGCCGCGCGTGGTGCTCGATGTCGGCGGCGGCACGACCGCCGCGGACGCCGGTGCGCTGCGACGGACCTTGCCCGCTGCACGCATCATCACGACCCGCGATCCCGCCGAAGGGGAGGGTGCGCCGTCGCGCGGGCCCGGCCCCGTGCGGCGCGCGCTCGATGCGCTGCGCCGGCTGCTGCCGGGCGCCGCGTCGCCGGTCGAGCGCTTGACCGCGACGCCCGACCGGCTGCCGCTCGAGGACGGCAGCGTCGATGTCGTGCTCGCGCATTGGCTCGCGCCGGGCGCACACGCGCTGGACGGGGTGCTCGCCGAGTCGCGCCGCGTGCTCGCTCCGGGCGGACTTTTTCTTTGGACAACGCCGGGCCTCGGCGCCGCGGCGGAACCGCTCGACATGCACGACCTCGGCGGCGCGCTCGCGCGCGCGGGCTTCGCCGAACCCGTGCTCGATGTCGACCGGCATCGCACGGCCTCGGGCGCGATCGTCGAGGTCATCCACGCCGCGGCGTTCGCCGGCGGGACGCGCGGACGCGGCGCGGGCGACGCCGCCACCGCGGAGACCGTCATCCCGCTCGACCAGCTGGGCCGTCGTCGTCCGTCGTCGACCCGCGCAGGAGACCGAGGTCCATGACCACCGCAGAGATGCCGGCGCCCGTCGGTCTGTTCGTCACCGGCACCGACACCGAGATCGGCAAGACGCATGTGTCCTGCGCGCTGCTCGCGGCGGCGCGCGCGCGCGGTCGGCGTGTCGGCGCCATGAAGCCGATCGCCGCCGGCGCGGAGGCGACGCCGCTCGGCCTGCGCAACGACGACGCGTTGGCGCTCATCGCCGCGGCGCGCGGCACCGCGCTCGATGCGCCCGTGGCGGCGGCCGACTACGACGCCGTCAATCCCTACTGCTTCGCGCCGCCGGTCTCGCCGCACATCGCCGCGGCTGAGGCCGGGGTCGAGGTCGACCTCGCCCGCATCGCGACGATGGCCCGGGGACGGCTCACCGGTGGCCGTCCCGAAAACGACTGGCTGGTGGTCGAGGGTGCCGGCGGATGGCTGGCCCCTCTCAGCCCCCGGGGGTCGATCGCCGACCTCGCCATGGCGGTCGGGCTGCCGGTGCTGCTGGTGGTCGGGCTGCGTCTCGGCTGCCTGAACCACGCGGAACTGACCGCCCGGGAGATCCGGCGCTCCGGCCTGACGCTCGTCGGCTGGGTGGCGAACGCCGTCGACCCGCAGATGGCTCGGCGCGAGGAGAATGTCAGCATGCTGACAAACCGGTTCGGGGAGCCGCCGCTCGCGCGCTTCGGGTTCCGGGACCCGCCGGAGGTGATGGCGGCCGCTGGTCAGACCTTATTCGACCGCCTGGTGGACAAATTGACACTCGGTCGCTGACCGCAACCCTCTGAAAAATTTAGATTTTGTGTCCGGCACGGGATAATCCGCCGGTGCCAGCCGCGACCCGCATCGAGATCACCCCGAACTGCTCGCTGAGCCCCCGCGGCGCCCGGTGGTTCTTCGCCAGCGCCTGCGTCGCCTCGCTGTCCATCGCCCTGCCCCTCAGCCTGATGGGCTATTGGCCGATCCTGCCGTTCGCCGGGCTCGAACTCGGCCTGTTGTGGTGGGCGCTGCGCGACAGCATGGCCCGGCGGCACCATATCCAGGTCATCACCATCACCGAGCAGGACATCGAGATCGAGGACTGCTTCCCGCCACGGCATGACCGCGTCGTGTTCCCGCGACACTGGGCACAAGTTAGAATCCGCGGTGGGGGTTCGCCGCTGCAGCCGACTCGACTGACCGTCGAATCGCACGGGCGCCGGCACGAGATCGGGTCGTTCCTCAACGAACAGGAACGGCGCGGACTCGCGCAGAGGCTCAAGCAACTGATCGGGCGCTTCGAAGAATCCCCCCCGCTGTCTCCCGGCGGTCCCGTCTGACGGGTCCGTCCAGGTCCGCGGGCGCCGCGACCTCGATCTTTGAACACACGACTGGACGCACGATGACCCGCAACATCCGCACCGCCCTCGGCTCCCTCGCCCTCCTCGCCGTCGCCGCGCTGGCCCCCGCCGCCCGCGCCGAGTGGAGCAACATCAACATGACGGAGGGCGTCACGCCGCTGTCGCGCGACATCCACGCGCTGCACATGACCATCTTCTGGTGGTGCGTCGCGATCGGCGTGTTCGTGTTCGGCTGGATGATCTGGTCGCTGGTGAAGTTCCGCAAATCGCAGGGCGCCAAGCCGGATGTCACTATGGTGCACAGCACCAAGGCGGAGATCATCTGGACGGTGATCCCGGTCTTCATCCTGGTGCTGATGGCCATCCCGGCCACCCGCACGCTCATCGCCATCGAGGACACCCGCGGCACCGAGCTCAGCATCAAGGTCACGGGCTACCAGTGGAAGTGGCACTACGAATACCTGGGCCAGGATGTGAAGTTCTTCTCGACGCTCTCGCGCTCGAGCGACGAGGCCCGCCAGCTGCAGTCGGGCATCGACCCGAAGTCCGTCCCCGACTACCTGCTCGACGTCGACAACCCGCTGGTCGTCCCCGAGGACACCAAGGTGCGCGTGCTGCTCACGGCGCAGGATGTCATCCACGCCTGGTGGGTGCCGGCCTTCGGCATGAAGAAGGACGCCATCCCGGGCAACGTCAATGAACTGTGGTTCAAGGTCGACAAGGGCAAGACCGGCATCTACCGCGGGCAGTGCGCCGAGCTCTGCGGCCGCGACCACGGCTTCATGCCGGTGGTGGTCAAGGTCGTGACCAAGGCCGAGTACGCGCAGTGGTTGGCGCAGCAGAAGGCCCCCGCCGCACCGGCGGCCGAAGCCGCGCCCACCGACACCGCCGCCGACGCGATGCCGCCCGTCGCCGCCGCGGCGCCTGCCGCGCCGGCCGGCTGAGCCGCCTGCAAGACCACCGAAGAATTCCGCATAGAGAGCTGAAGAACATGGCCAACACCGCGACCCACGACCACGCCCACGACGCCCACGACCACAAGCCGCAAGGCCTGAAGCGTTGGCTCTACGCGACCAACCACAAGGACATCGGCACGATGTACCTGGTGTTCGCCTGCGTGCTGTTCTTCCTGGGCGGCGCGATGGCCCTCGTCATCCGCCTCGAGCTCTTCCAGCCCGGGCTGCAGTTCGTCGACCCGGGCTTCTTCAACTCCATGACCACCATGCACGCGCTGCTGATGATCTTCGGCGCCGTGATGCCGGCGTGGACGGGTCTCGCCAACTGGATGGTGCCGATGCAGGTCGGCGCGCCGGACATGGCGCTGCCGCGGCTCAACAACTTCAGCTTCTGGCTGCTGCC
>DHLY01000011.1 GCA_002405525.1 Proteobacteria bacterium UBA4656 | reverse complement strand
CTTGCGCGCGACCGCCACGTCGCGATCCTGCCTTACGCGTCTTGCGTCGAGGTCTCCGTTGTAGGCGCGCTGCGTGCAGCGCGACCGCCACGTTTCGATCTTGCCGCAGGCGTCTTGAGCGCGGGGTTGCCTTGCTGTCGCTTGCGACAGCGGAACAACCCAGCAGGCAAGACGCCTGCGGCAAGATCGAGATGTGGCGATCGCGCGCAAGCGCGCTCCCACCGATGAAGCAGCGGCGCGAAACGCTTCGTCGCTTGCGAGGACGAAACAATCTTGGGTGCAAGACGCATGCGGCAAGGTCGGCAGGTGGCGATCGCGCTGCACGCAGCGCTCCTACAGTCGAGGCATCGCACGCTATACGCCTGCGGCCAGATCGAAACGTGGCGGTCGCGCGCAAGCGCGCTCCTACAGGAGAAGCAGCGGCGCGAAATGCTTCGTCGATTGCGATCACGACAAACCCTCGCAAACGACAGCCTCACCGTGCTGTGCAACGAGCGCAGCGAACGGCACCCTGCGCGCTCAGGAAAGCCCAACGACCCGACCGGACGGCGCCGGCCGCCTGCCGTTCGTCTGGCGCGTCGCCGCTGATGCCAGGCCGAGACCTGATTCGGAACCAAAGCACACGGGTTTCGGAAGTAAACAGGGATATTGCCCCCCCCGGATTTCCTTTGCTAGCCTGCCCTCGTCAGGGGCACTGAAAATCCATCACATGGAGTTGATCGATGAACGCGTTTCGAACTGTTTTTCATGCAGCCATTCTCGCGATCGGCGGGTTTGGCGTCTCAACGCCGAGCAACGGCGCCGCGCTCGACACACTCGAGGCCGTCGCGAGCGAGACCTGTCAGGTTGACTGCCTGGAGGCGGTGTACGACGGTGAGCTGGTCCACGTGTTCTTTGTCGATGCCAGCGGAAAGCGGCACCATCTGTCGACCTCGTCAAGGTCGGAGGAGCTGGTCGATCTGGCTGGCCCCAAAGCGGCAAGGGTCTCGCCGACCGTGGTTCGTGTCCCTGTTATGCCGTCCAGCGAAGCGGTGAAGTCGCTGGGTTGCGGCATTGACGGTTACGGGTGGGATGCCGGGGAAGAGATGTGGTCTCGGATGATCTCCAACACCAACGGACCCAACGGGTCGACACGGACGGATGCCCGCAGCATCTACCTCGCGCGGGGGCGGGCGATGATCTTCACGACGACAACCCAGACGCCCTCGTCGACCGGCGTGCCGACTTCGAGCACGTCGACCAGTGAAGTTCCCGCATCGCGGAAGTCGGGCACACCGCGGGGGTGCACGCAGGTGGAGTAGTCCTTTCCGGGATTGAGTCGGCCTCGTTTGCCGGGCGCCTTTCGAGGCGTCGAGCAGCGAGACGTTTTGCGATCGAGCCGGGGACCGGCTACCGCCGGCCCCGGCTACATCGAGGCTCAGAACGAAATCCGCGGACCCACGAACACCCGGTTGTCCGCGTCCGAGAAACTCACCTCGGCCGCGATGCCCCATTGCGGGTTGAACTTGTACTGGCCGCCGGCGAAGAACGCCGTGTCGCTGCCGTCGGCGTCGGCGGCGAAGCGGCAGGCCGGCGGCACCGGGACGATGGCGATGCAGACGACCTCGCCATCGAAGCCGATGTCGCGGTGACGCACGCCGGCGGATGCTTCGAAGGCGGGCGAGAGCGCGGCGCGCACGCCGACCTCCACGCCGTAGCCGTCGCCGTCGCCGATCACGTCGTAGTCGGCCCGCTCGTAGGACACGCGGGCCACCAGGTCCACGTCGTCCGAGATCGCGAGGCTGTAGCCGACCCCGGCGCGCCAGTCGGCGAGGTCGAAGTCGTCGTGGCCGGTGCGCTCGTAGCCGCCGAAGAAATGCAACGAATCGGTGATCGCGCCGGAACCGCGCACGCCGAAGCCGTTGCCGCCGTCGAGGATGTCGCGATCGGAGCGGGCGTAGCCGGCTTCGAGCCAGGTGTAGGACAGATCGCCGGCGGAGGCGGTGCCGGCGGTGCCGGCGAGCAGGGCGGCGGCGAGTGCGAGGGGATGCTTCATGCCATTCTCCATGTTGGGTGCGGTGCCGTGGCCGATTGCAGCCGGGGTCGCCAGCAGGACGCGCCAGCCACGCCGGGCGTCGCAGCAGGCTGCCGGCGGTCGATGCGGAACCCGATCGACGCGAGCGGTCGCGGCAACGGCATGCTGCGGCCGCCGGTGATCGGCGGACAGCGGTCGAAGGTCATGGTTCGTTGCGGCCTTCAGAACGTGTTCAAGTTCCATTCCATCGGCGTTCAGGCGCCGCCGCGCCAGCCGTGCTGGCGCCATGCCTCGAACACCGTCACCGCCACCGCGTTGGACAGGTTCAGGCTGCGGTTGCCTGGCCGCATCGGCAGCCGCAGCACATGGCCGGCCGGCAGTGTCGCCAGCACTTCGTCGGGCAGGCCGCAGCTCTCGGGACCGAACAGCAGGGCATCGCCGGCCGCGTAGGCCACGGCGTCGAAGCCCCGTGTGCCGGCGGTGGCCAGCGCGAACAGCCGCGGCGGGCGCTCGCGGGCGAGGTAGTCGTCCAGCGAGTCGTGCACCGCGACGTCGGCGAACTCGTGGTAGTCGAGACCGGCCCGGCGCAGCCGGGCGTGGTCGAGGTCGAAGCCGAGCGGACGGACGAGGTGCAGGCGGGCGCCGGTGTTGGCGCACAGGCGGATCACATTGCCGGTGTTGGGTGGAATCTCCGGCCGCCAGAGCACCACGTCGAACACGCGGCCGATCCCGTCTCAGGCTCGCGGCAGCACCGGCACGCCGTGTTCGTTGCGCACCTCCGGCGCCGGCAGTGGGGTAGCGACGTCATCGCGGCCGTGGCGCGCATTCACCGCCGTGGCTTCCTCGCCGCGCGCAACCGCCAGTGCGTTGGCGAGCGCGCGCTGCGCGCGCGCGGCGTCGTCCTGCGCGGCATAGAGCAGACCCAGTTCCTCCCACGCCGCCGGCCCGGCACCATTGGACAGCGCGCGCCGCAGGTACTCCTCGGACTTCGTCCACAGCTCGCCCTCGCGGCACAGACGGCCGATCGCCAGCAGCAGGCCCGGGCTGGCGGGATGGTCCCTGAGCCAAGCCTCCGCGCGGCCGATCCGCTGCGCGCGCTGCGCGGTCGGCAGTCGCGCCCAAGCCTCGACCACGCGGTCCGACCATTGCGCCTTGAGTGCCGATTCGACCTCGTCGGCCACGTCGTCGCCGAGTCCCAGCGCGGTGGCGCGGCGCGCGAAGGCCACCGCGACCGGCGCAGCCTTGCGCTGGTGGCGCGAGAACTCCGCCCACAGCGCGCGCAGACTGACCGCATCGGAACACTGCGCGAGCGCCTGACCGAGCACCTCGGCCTCGAAGGCGTCCATGGTCGCCGGCGCGTAGGCCTGGGCCTTGCGCAGCCGCGCCAGCATCGGCAGCGATTCGCGAGCGCGACCACGCGCGGCCAGCGACGAGACCAGCGTGCGCACGCCGGCCGGCGGCAGACGTTGCCCGTGGTCGAGCGGGGTGAGGATCTCGATCGCGGCGCCGGCGCGCCCGTCTTCGAGCTCCGCCTCGGCGCGCAACACGCTGGCCGCGACCTCGCCCTCGCCGGTGTCGGCCAGTCGCTGAAGGAGCACGCCGTGCCGTGCGGCGTCGCCGTGCTGCCGTGCGGCGGCCACTGCGGCGACCAGGGCCGGGATGTTCAACGAGCGCAGGCGCGCCGCGTCTTCCAGCAAGTTGCCTGCGCGCTTCGGGCGGCCTTCGGCCAGCGCCAGCATGCCGCGGGCGAACTGGCGCCGGCCGCGTCGCCGCGCGCGCGCCACCATCACCCGCAGCGGCCAGCGCAGCAGCCACACCGCGAGCCACGCCAGGGCGAGCAGGGCGACGGTGGCCAGCACCGCGAATACGAGCGAGGTCTCGACCACGAAGCGCCCGCGCTGGATGAACACGTAGCCCGGGTCGGCACCGATCGCCCACGCTGCCAGCGCCGCCGCGAACGCGCTACCGAGCAGGCCCAGCAGGATGCGATACGCCCTCATTCGCCGTCGTTTCCGGCATCCGCCAGCGCGCGCGTCGCGCGCAGGTTGCGCAGTTCGGCGAGCGCGCCGCCGACCGTGGGCCAATCGCCGCGCGCCGGCACGGCGAGCACCGCGTCCAATGAGGCCAGCGCGCGCTGCACGCCGGGGTCGGCGGTTTCGAAGCCGGACTCGACCCCGGCGCGCGCGCGCGCGGCGGCCGCGCGCAGCACCGCGTCGTCGCCGCGGGCGAGTGCCGCCTTGGCGAGATGGACTTCCACCACCACAGCGGTGCGCCCGGCGACCGCTTCCGGCACCGCGCCGGCCGCGGCGTCGGTCGACAGTTCCCGCACGCGCACGAAGCGCGACAGGGCCTGCGCGACGTGATCGAGCCAGCCGGCGGTCGGCGGCAGTGGCGTCTGCGGTGCGCCCGGCGAAGCGCCGCGCATGGGCAGGGCGGGCAGGGCGTCGGCCACCGCATCGAGGCCGCGCAGCAGGGCGCCGCGGTCCGGGCGCGGCACCGCCGACAGCGCCTCGATCTCGGCGGCGATCGTCTGCCGCACGCCGGCGAACAGGGGGTCGTCGAGTGCGGCCAGTTCGGCATCGGCCAGCCGGAACGCGGCGATGGTCGCGTCCGGATCGTCGAACAGGGCCAATCGCTCGGCGCCGAGCCGGAGCAGGAACTCGGCTTCGTTCAGTCGCAGCAGCACTCCGCCGGAAAGGCTGCGCTCGGCGAGCCGCGATACCGCGTCCTCGAGCAGGCGCGCACGCTCACCGAGGCCGAGGACTTCCTCGCGCAGGCTCTGGTTGACCCCTTCGACATCCTTCAGGCGGCGGTCGATCGACTCGCGCGCGGTCGACGCGTCGGCCAGGTCGCGCTCGAGGCGGGCCACCGCCTCGCCTTGCGCGCGCCGCGCCTGTTCCGACGCGGACAGCGCAAGGCCAGTGTCGAAGGCCGACCAGGCGGCCCAGCCCGCCAGCGCGAGCGCGGCGGCGGCGGCAAACAGCGAAAGGGTTGCGGCGGGGGCGCGCCGCGGCGCCGCGGCGGGCGCGGCATCGGCGGAGACGGCGGCGGGATCGGACATTTCCACGTCGGCGGAGTCGATACGCGAATCGTATCAGCACCTCGCGCTGGCGGCGCGGCGCCGTCAGCGCGCAGCAGCGGCCAGAAGGTCGGCGCCGAGCGCGGAGCGGGCGACGCGCGATGCGCGCAAGCCGGCGGCGAGCGCGGCGTCCGCGACCCGCGCGCTACTCGCCACCACCGCCGCGCCGCGCAGCAGTACCCACGCGTCGGCAGGCAGTGTCGTGCGCAGGTTGCCCAGCGTTTCCACGCTGGACAGCAGCAGCACGAGGCGGCCGGGCGCCCGCGCCAGCGGGCGCAGGTGGCGGGCGTCGAGCCGTGCCGGCACCCGGCGGTAGACCTCGACCAGGTCGACCCGCGTGCCACGCGCCCGCAGGCCGTCCGCGATCAGGCCGCGGCCCCCCGGGGCGCCGATCACCGCCGCCACGCGCGGCGGCACCGCCGCCAGCGCTGCGAGCAGGCCTTCACTGTCATAGCGGCGGTCGGGCGCCCGCGCGACGACCCCGCGGCGCGCGAGTGCACGGGCGGTCGCGGGCCCGACCGCATGGACCGCTGCGCCGCGCCGCGGCCGCCAGCGGGGGCGCAGGGCGAAGGCAAAGCGCACCGCGGCGGGGCTGGTGAACACCACGGCGTCGGCACGCGCTGCGCGATCGAGCCCGGCCCGCGCGGCCTGCGGATCCGCAGCCCCGCGCAGGGCCGCGCCGGGCAGCAGCACCGCCTGCGCGCCCAGCGCGCGCGCGGCCCGCGCCAGTGTTCCACCGGTGCCGGCGGGACGGGTCACGACCACGGTGCGTCCGGCGAGTGGCGCGGGGCGGGGACGGCGCGTCATCGCTTGCGATGCTAGCAGGGTGTCGGTACACACCCTGCCGGCGCGCCGCGTGGATGCCGCGCTCGCGAATCGATCGCGCAAGCGGCTGATCCGGCCGGAACGAGTCCGCCCATGCGCCGGACTCGCGATTTCGGGAAAGCGCAGGACAGCAAATTCTCGACAGCCCGCCCGGGAACCTGTGAACAAGTATCCACACTTGTTCCGTCGCGTCCGCCCGGTTGCCGCGCGCTGGCCGCACCGGGCAGACTCGCGATCCCTTCCCTGCGCAGTCCGCCATGATCGAAGCCGGCGACCTCCGTGCCCTCGAGCGCGCGCTGCGGGAGGGCATTCCGCTGGCCCGCGCGATGGACGTTCGTGCGCTCGACTACGATGGCCACCGGCTCGCGCTGGGCGCGCCGCTGGCGCCGAACGTCAACGACAAGGGAAATGCCTTCGGCGGCAGCCTGTCGAGCCTGCTGACGCTGGCGGCCTGGGGCCTGGTCAACCTGAAAATGGCCGAAGCCGGGTTGGTCGCCGATGTCTACGTCCAGCAGGCGAACCTGTCGTACCTCGCGCCGGTGTGGGGTGAACTGATCGCCGAGGCCTATGCCGAGGACGGCGCCTGGCCCGGATTCCTCGCCGCCTTGCGCGAACGGGGTCGAGCGCGCATTGTGGTGTTCGCCGAGATCGCCGGCGCCGGCGGCGCCGGCACCGCGGCGCGGCAGGACGCCCGGTTCGTCGCCAGGGCGGCGTCCGGTTAGCATGGTCGCTGGGAGCAGGAGATCGCGCATGAACCGCCGACTCGCCGTGTCCGTCCTCGTCATGCTGTTCGCCGCCTGCGGCAATCCGCAGCGCAGCGAACTCAAGCTGCTGGAGAAGACGCTCGACGAATACGCCTCGACCGTGCGCTGGGGCACGCCGGAGCAGATCGTGGCGTTCATCGACCCGCAGGTGCTGCAGGGCCGCCCGCTGCGCGAGTTCGACCTCGAGCGCCTGCGCCAGTTGCGCGTGGCCGGCTTCCGCGCCGATCCGCCCGTGGTCATCGCCGAAGGCCGCGCGCGGCAGGCCGCGCAGGTCGACCTGGTCAACGTCAACACCCAGCAGATGCGCAGCACGCTCGAGATCAGCGAGTGGCGCTGGGACTCGACCGCCGAGCGCTGGTGGCAAGTCAGCGGCCTGCCGCGCTACGCCGCCGACGCGCGCTGACGTGACGCCGGCGCCGGGTCTCAGAACGGCTTGGCGATCACCAGGAAGAGGATCGGGATCGCCAGCAGCAGCGGGATCTCGTTGAACCAGCGGTACCAGGTGGACGACTTCGGCGTGGCACCGGCGGCGATCGCCTTCAGCATCCGGCCGGTCCACAGGAAGTAGCCCAGCAGGACCAGCACCAGCAGGAACTTGGCGTGCATCCAGCCGCGGCCGGCGGTGACGTGCGGCCACAGTTCCGGTGCCACCACGCGGCCGAACCACAGCAGCAGGCCGAGGCCCAGCATCAGCGCGAACATCACGTGGCCGAAGCGGTACAGGCGGCGGCCCATCAGCGCCACGCGTTCCTGCACCGCGGGCCGGCCCTGGGTCTCGGCGAGGTTGACCAAGATCCGTGGCAGGTAGAACACGCAGGCCATCCAGGCGATCACGAACAGGGCGTGGAAGGTCTTGGTCCAGAGGTAGGTCATCGGTCGGTTTCCGCGGCTGACGTCCCCGATGCTAACCGCTAGAGTCCGATTTCATGCGCCGACCCGGAGTCGATGCGCATTTCACGGGGAGACCAGCATGCGCCACCTGTTTGCCGCCGCCCTGCTCGCGGCCGCCCACCTTGCGTCCGCCGCGGCACCCGACCCGGCCCTGCTTGCCGGCCTCGATGCCCGCAGCATCGGCCCGGCCACCATGAGCGGCCGCGTGACCGCCATCGAAGCCGTGCCCGACGACCCGCGCGTGGTCTACGTCGGCACCGCGGCCGGCGGCGTGTGGAAGACCACCAACGCCGGCATCACCTGGACCCCGGTGTGGGAGAAGGAGCCGGTGCACTCGATCGGCGCGCTGGCGATCGATCCCTCGAACCCGAACACGGTCTGGGCCGGCACCGGCGAGACCAACGTGCGCAATTCGGTGTCCTACGGCCGCGGCATCTACCGCAGCACCGACGCCGGCCGTTCGTGGCAGTTCAAGGGCCTGGCCGACTCCGAACGCATCCACAAGGTGGTGGTCGACCCGCGCGACGGCGACGTGGTCCACGCGGCGGCGATGGGCCGGCTGTGGTCGGCGGGCGGCGAGCGCGGCGTCTACCGCACGCGCGACGGCGGCGCCACCTGGCAGCGCGTGCTGCACGTCGACGGCGACACCGGCGCGGCGGAACTGGTGATGGACCCGTCGAACCCGAACAAGCTGTTCGCCGCAATGTGGCAGTTCCGCCGCAGCGCGCACCAGTTCACCAGCGGCGGGCCGGGCTCCGGCCTCTACCGCAGCGTCGACGGCGGCGACACCTGGGCGAAACTCGGCCCGGCGGAAGGCCTGCCGGCCGGCGAGCTCGGCAAGGTCGCGGTCGCCATCGCGCCGTCCGACCCGCGCATCGTCTACGCGCTGGTCGAGGCGAAGGAATCGGTGCTGCTGCGCTCCACCGACGGCGGCTACACCTTCGCGCCGGTCAACAAGGACGTGAACATCGCCACCCGGCCGTTCTACTTCTCCGAGCTGCGCGTCGACCCCGAGCAGCCGCAGCGCGTCTACCTGCTGCGCGTCACGCTGGATGTGTCCAACGACGGCGGCAAGACCTTCGAGACCCTGATCGGCTGGGACGACCTGCACCCCGACCACCACGCGATGTGGGTGCATCCCACGCACGCCAAGCTGCTGATCAACGGCAACGACGGCGGCGTGGGCTTCTCCTACGACCGCGGCGAGACCTGGCGCTACGCGGCCAACCTGCCGCTGTCGCAGTTCTACCACGTGCGCTTCGACCTCCAGACGCCGTACAACCTGTTCGGTGGCCTGCAGGACAACGGCTCGTGGCGCGGCCCTGCCTACACCTGGGAAGCGGGCCCGGTGCAGAACCACCACTGGATCGAAAGCCACTTCGGCGACGGCTTCGACTCGATGCCGGATGTCGAGAACTCCGATCGCGGCTGGGCGCTGAGCCAGGAGGGCTACCTCGTCTACTTCGACCTCGTCACCGGCATGCGCAAGCTGGTGCGCCCGGCGGCGGCCCCCGGCCAGGCCGAACTGCGCTTCCACTGGAACACCGCGCTGGCGCAGGATCCTTTCGACGCCGCCACGATCTACGTCGGCAGCCAGTTCGTGCACCGAAGCACCAACCGCGGCGACACCTGGGCCACGATCAGCCCGGACCTGACCACCAACGACCCGGCCTTCCAGCAGTCGGCGAAGTCCGGCGGCGTCACGCCCGACGTCACCGGCGCGGAGAACCGCACCACCCTGATCGCGATCGCGCCCTCGCCCACCGAGCGCGGCGTGATCTGGGCCGGCAGCGACGACGGCCGCATCCACGTCACCCGCGACGGCGGCGCATCGTGGACGTCGGTCGAAGGCCGGCTGCGCGGCGCGCCCAGGCACGCCTACGTGCCGCACATCCACGTCTCCAACCACCGCGCCGGCACCGCCTTCGTGGTGCTGGACGCGCACCGCGACGGCGACTTCGAGACCTACGTCTGGCGCCTCGACGACTACGGCGCTCGCGCCACCCGCATCGACAGCGAGGCCTTCGACGGCCATGCGCTGAGCGTGGTCGAGGACCCGGTCGAGCCGCGCCTGGTCTTCGTCGGCACCGAATTGGGCCTGTTCGCGTCGTTCGACGCCGGCGCCACCTTCGCGCGCTTCAACCCCGGCATGCCGGCGTCGCTGTCGGCGATCGACCTCGCGATCCACCCGCGCGAGCATGACCTGATCGTCGCCACCCACAGCCGCGGCATTTACGTGCTCGACGACATCCGCGCGCTGCGCGCGATCGCGCGCGACGGCGTGCCTTCGGCGCTCGCCGCGTACGACGGCCAGGGCTTCGTGCGCTACACCGCGCAGGGCGCCGACGCACGCTTCCCGGGCAACAGCGACTTCGCCGGCGAGAACCGCCCAGGCGGCGCGCCGCTGACCTTCTGGATCGGCGCCGATGATGTACCGCACCCGGACGCCGAGCGCGAGAGCGCGCGCCGCATGGCGCTCAAGCCCGATGCTTCGGCGCCGCAGAAGCCCGGCGATGACAAGGTCCGGATCGTGATCCGCGACGCCGCGGGCGCGGTGGTGCGCACGCAGGAGATCGACCCCAGGCAGGGCCTCAACCGCTGGTGGTGGGACCTGCGCCGCAACGCCGTGCGCTCGCCGCTGCCGCCCTCGCCGTTCGGCGGGCCCGCCGGCATCGAGGTGCTGCCCGGCAACTACGAGGCGACGCTGGCGTTCCGCGGCGCGACCGCGAAGGCCACGCTCAGCGTCGGCTTCGATCCGCGCGTGGCGCTGGACCTCGAGGCGCTGAAGGCGCGCGACGCGGCGCTGGCGCGCGCCGCCACGCTGCAGGACACGTTGGCGCTGGGCGTGGCGCGCATCGCCGCCGCGCGCGCCGACATCGAGCGCCTCAAGGCGATCGCGCAGGCGCGCCTCGACGACCGCCAGCGCGCCGATCCAGCCACGCCGATCGCCGACGCGGACCCGCTCAAGGCCTTCGGCAAGACCGCCGACGAGGCGCTCAAGGCGCTCGACGAGGCCGACCGCGGCCTGTGGAAGGACCCGAAGAAGACCAAGGGCTACCTGCCGGACACTGACGCCTTCGCCCAGGTCGGCGAGGCGCAGTGGCACCTCGGCAGTTCGTATGGCGCACCGACCGAAGCGGCGCTGCGCTACCTCGCGCGCGCCGAGGCGACCACCCAGACCGCGCTGGACGCCGCGAACGCGGCACTCGCCGCGCAGCGCAGCAAGGTCGTCGAGGCCGCTGCCGCGCAGGGGCTCGCCCTGCTGCCGGAGGAGCCCGCACTGGCGGTGCCGCGCTGAACGGGCTGCCCGCGTGACCCGCGCCGGGAACATCGTGGCTGGCAGCACCGCCGCTCGCAGCGGCAGACCCTGTGGGAGCGAGCGCCGCTTGCGACCGCGGCCCGCAGGGCCCCGCGCAGTCGCGAGCGCTGCTCGCTCCCACGGCAGCAGCGCGTGAGCGCGTTGCACCCTCCGCACGTTGCCGATGATCAATCGGCAGCAGCGAACGCGCGCCTCGCCCGCACACCGATGTCGGGCTGGTCGATGAAGACGCCCGTCGCGCCGAGCGTGAACAGGCGAAGCGCTTCCGATTCGGCATCCATCGGCGTGCCGTCGGCATCCAGCGCGAGGTAGCGGTCCTCGGCGCGCACCGTGTAGGGGTGCACGTCGAGGCCAGCGGCGCGCGCGGCGGCCAGCAGCGGGTTCACCGCACCGGTCAGCCGCGCCGGGTAGCGGCGTCCGTCGACCTCGCGCGGCGGATCGAGCGCCACCCGCGGCAGCAGGTTCACCTTCCACGGCCCGATGCCGGTGGCGTAGTTGCGCGCCATCCACGAGATCGGGCCCGGTTCGATCAGCGCCGACCAGCCGGTCGCGTCGTCGAGGCCGCCGGCGATCTGGTCGAGTTCACCGTAGATCATACCCAGGTCGTCGCCGCGGCGTGCATGGAAGACCACGTCGTACGGCCGCGAGAAGCCGTCGGCGGCGCGCGTGGTGGCGGGGTCGGCGTTGCCGATCAACTGCACCAGCGGCAGACCGACGCCCGCCGCCGGCAGGATGCGCCGCGACAGGTCGAGCAGGTTCGCGATCTCGAAGCTCTGGATGAACACGCGCCGCGGGTCGGTGAATCCGGCGGCGCGCAGCCGGTCGACCAGCGCCTGCGAGGTGTCGATGCCGATCGGCGTGCCGTCGAGCCGCCGGCCCTCGACGCGGAAGTAGGTGGGGTGCTTGGTTTCGGGATAGATCCCGACCCCGTGGGCGGCCGCCAGCGCGATGACCTCGTCGAAGGTCGGCACTTCGAAGCGGCCGTCGAACGCCGCGCTCGTCGGGCGCAGGTCGGGCAGCGGCTCGCGCGCGCGCAGGGTCTTGAGCTCCGCCAGCTTGAAGTCCTCGCTGAACCAGCCGCTGACCTCGACGCCGTCGACGCGCTTGGTGGCCCGGCGGTCCGCGAACTGCGGCCGCGACGCGACGTCGGTGCTGCCCGACAGCTCGTTCTCGTGGCGTGCGACCAGCACGCCGTCGGCGGTGGGCACGAGGTCGGGTTCGATGAAGTCCGCGCCCTGCTCGATCGCCAGTTCGTAGGCCGCCAGCGTGTGCTCGGGCCGGTAGCCCGAGGCGCCGCGATGGGCGATCACGATCGGCACGGTGGTGGCGCTCACGACGGACTTCTCCTGCGGCGGCGGCTCGCGCGGCGGCGGGCTGCTGCAGGCGCCGAGCGCGACGATGGCGAGCCCAAGGGTGATGCGGGGCATGGCGACCATTCCGGGGGAATCGACATCGCACGTTCGGTCCGGATCATGACGGCGCAATGGCAGGCGGGTCCGCGCGGTACCGCGACCGTTTCCTGGGCCCTGGGGCTTGATTCCAGCCAGCGCTGCCCACGCTGGCGTTCAGCGGGCCGCCGCGGTGCGGCGGCAAACCCCGCTTCACCCCCGGGCCCTCGGAAACCATCGGTGCAATTCGCTGCGCTCATTGCACCCTGCACGCATCATGCCTCAGTCGGCGGGCACCGTCCGCGACCGCGCCCACTCCCGCAGTCCTTGCACCTGCTCGGCCATCAGCACCGACAGCGGCCGCGTGTTGCGGATCTCGGCCAGCAGGTGCGACTGGGCGAGCGCGCCGCCGTCGGCGTGCGCGGCGTACAGCGCGCCGACCACCGCCTGCTCGATCTCGGCCCCCGAGAAGCCCTCGCTCGCTGCCGCCAACGCGTCGAGATCGAAGTCGACCTCGCGAGACTGCCGCTTGCCGAGGTGGATGCGGAAGATGTCGGCCCGCACCAGTGCGGTCGGCAGGTCGACGAAGAAGATCTCGTCGAAGCGGCCCTTGCGCAGCAGTTCCGGCGGCAGTTCGTGCACCGCGTTGGCGGTGGCGACCAGGAACACCTTGGCCTTGCGTTCGGCCATCCAGGTCAGCAGGTAGCCGAGCACGCGCTTCGAAACGCCGTCGTCGCTGGTCGAGGTGGCCAGCCCCTTCTCGATCTCGTCGATCCACAGCACGCAGGGCGCCAGCGCCTCGGCGCTCTTGAGCGACTCGCGCAGGTTGCGCTCGGTCTCGCCGTGGAACTTGTTGTACATCGAGCCAAAGTCGAGCCGCACCAGGGGCACCCCGAAACCGCCGGCCAGCGCCTTCGCCGCGAGGCTTTTGCCCGAACCCTGCACGCCCAGCAGCAGTACACCCTTTGGCGGATCGAGCCCCGGCGGCGGGCTGTCGCCGAGGAACACCGCGCGGCGCTTGGCCACCCAGTCCTTCAGGCGTGCCATGCCGGCCACGTCGGCGAACTGCGCGGTGTCGTACTCGAAGTGCAGCACGCCGTCGCGGTTGAGCAGCTCGAACTTGAGTTTCGCCAGCTGCGGCAGATCGGCCTGGCACAGCGCGCCGTCGCGGAAGATCAGCTGGCGCACGATGCCGCGCGCGTCGGGCAGCGAGAGCCCGACCAGGTTGCGCACCGCGGCCTTGAGCGCCCCGGGGTCGATCTCCACCCGCCTGCCCTGATGCTCGCGGGAATAGGCGAATGCCTCCTCGCGCAGCATCTTCGACAGCGCCTCGGCGTCCGGCAGGCGCAGCGCAAAGCGCGTGTGCAGCGGACCCAGGTCCGGCGGCAGTTCGATCTTCGGGCTGATCAGCACCAGGGTGTGGGCCGCGCAGCCCTGGCGCCCGATGATCTCGCGCACCAGGCGCAGGCTCATCGCGTAGCGGAGCTGGCCGTGGAAGTCGAGCAGCAGGTAGACCCCGCGTTCCCGATGCTGCTTGATTGCGGTCAGCGTCGCGGTGGCGTCCGGCGGCACCGTGGCCTCGGTGTCGGTGTCGACGTCGAGTCGCCGGAGCCCGTCGGTCAGGGTCCAGCGCCACAGCGGGCGCATGACTTGCGCGAACACGTGGCGGAAAGTCTCCACCACGCGGGACTCCTCGGGCGTCTCGATCACGATCAGCCCGGTCCCGGCACGGATCAGGGTGGCGAGGTCCTGCACTTCCGGCATTGCACGTCCTCCTGCGCCGGCGAGCGTAGCAGCCGGCGCGGCGGCGCTATCATCGCCGCGTGATCGACCCCGGCATCGACCTCGAGTACTGGCGCGCCGAACTGGCCCGCCGCACGCGCGTGCAGATCCCCGGCTGGCTGGCGCCGGCCGCCGCCGGGGATCTGCATCGCTGTCTCGCCGCGGAGGTGCCGTGGGGGCTCGCGCATCGCACCGCCGAGGGCCCGGTGACCACGCGGGCCGAGGCCCTGGCCGCGCTCGATGCGGCGGGCCGCGACGCCCTGCTGTCCGGTGCGCGCGCGCTGGCCGTGCACGGCTACGCTTTCGCCTACGACGCTTACCACATGGTCACGGCCTACAAGGAAGGTCGCGATCCCGGTCTGCTCCTGCACCGCGTGCTGGAGGCACTCAACGGGCCGGAGTACCTCGGCTTCGCGCGTGCGCTGACCGGCGAACCACGGATCCGCCGCGCCTCGGCGCAGGCCACGCGCTACCGCCCGGGCCAGTTTCTGAAGTACCACACCGACATCGACAGCGGCGAAGGCCGGCTGTTCGCCTACGTGATCAACCTCAGCCGGCAGTGGGACGCCGACTGGGGCGGTTTGCTGCAGTTCATCGACGAATCGGGCGCGGTTCTCGACACTTTCGTGCCGCGCTTCAACAGCCTGTCGCTGTTCCGCGTGCCGCAGGGCCACGCGGTGTCGCTGGTCGCGCCCTGGGCGGGTGAGGACCGGCTGGCCGTGACCGGTTGGTTCATGGCGTAGGGCGGCTCTGGACCGGGGTCTGCGACTGCAAGGCTTCCGAGCGTGCCCGCGACGCGGCGCCCGCCCGGCGGCGCACGTCTTGAGGGATGGCCGCGGCGCCTGCGCGGACACCGGAGCGGGGACGCGCTAGGCGATGGCCGATCCGCTGCTGCGCTTGGCATTGCACGAGGCCGCCGCGGCGCTCGCGCGCGGAGACGCCGCCAACGCGGAGGCCGCGGCGCGGCGGGCGCTGGCGGTCGACGCCGCCGATGCCGACGCGCTCAACCTGCTGGGCCTGGCGCGCTTCAAGGGCGGCGACCGCGCGGGTGCGATCGCCGCCCTGCAGGCCGCGGTCGCGGCCCGGCCCGGCTACCGCAACGCCTGGGACAACCTGGTGGCGATGCTCGACGCCGACGGGCGCCCTGCCGATGCCGCACGCGCCGCCGCTCGGGCGGTGGACGCGGCGCCGCCGGCGACCCCCGACCGGCTGTGCGCGGCCGGCGGGCGGGCGTTCGCCGCCGGACTGTTGCCGCTCGCCGCCTCGCTGGTCGAGCGCGCTCATGCGGCCGACCCTTCGCACCGCCGCGCCCTGCACCACCTCGCCGTGGTGCGCGACGCGCAGCGCCGGCCGCAGGAGGCACGCCTTCTGATCGAGCGCGCGCTGGCGGCGCCGGGCGCCGACGCCACCGAGCGCGCCGCTTTCGCAGCGATCTGGTCGAAAGCCACGGCGGCGGACGACCTTTCGCGCGCCCTCGCCGAGGCGCTGCGCGTGCTCGAGGCCGACCCGGGGCACCCCGGCGCGCGCGATTGCGCGGCGATCGTGCTCGGCAAGCTTGGCCGCCGCGCCGACGCGGTCGCGATGGCGCGCGCGGCGCTGCGCATTGCCCCCGCGCATGCCGATGTCCGCTACACACTGGCGCGCCTGCTGGAGGAGGACGGTGCGCTGGCGGAGGCGGCCGCGGTGCTGGCGGCGCCCGAAGCGCCCGCCGACGCGCGCCTGGCGCGCCTGGCCGGCACCCTGCACCTGCGCTGCGGCGAGCCGGGCGCCGCGGTCGAGGCGCTCGCGCGTGCGCTGCAACTCGCGCCGGAGGACCAGTCGGCGATCGCGCAGCGTGGACTGGCGCTGGCGCTCGTGGGTCGAACCGCCGCGGCGCGCGACTGGCTCGGCACCGCCCGCTTCGTGGCGCGGGTGCGGCTGGTGGCGCCGCCGGGGTTCGCCGACGCGACGGCATTCAACCGTGCGCTGGCGCACGACATCCGGCACCACAGCCGGCTGCGCTTCGAACCGCTCGGCCTGGCGGCCAGGGGGGGGTTCCTGACGGAAGACCTGATGGCCGACCGCACGCCGGCGATCGTCGGCTTCGAGCAAGCCCTTCGCACGGCGATCGAAGCCTATGTCGCCGCGCTGCCCGACGACCCGGAGCACCCCTTCCTGCGCGCGGTGCCGCGCGGCGCTTATGGCCTCAACCTGTGGGCCACGCGGGTCGCCGAGCAGGGCGTGATCGACACCCACATCCACGAGGAGTCCTGGCTGTCCGGCGCCTACTACGTCGAACTGCCGCCGGCGGTGCGCGAGGACGCCACCGCCGGCTGGATCGAGTTCGGCCGCCCGCACCGCGGCCTGCCGGAGCCGGCCCCCGACGACATCACCTGCCAGCGGCCCGAAGTCGGTACGCTGCTGCTGTTCCCGTCCTACCTCTACCACCGCACCCTGCCGTTCGCGGGCGCCGGCGAGCGGATCAGCATTTCGTTCGACCTTGCGCCGTCGGCTGTCGATCCTATGGGCGAGCAGCGCTCGCGACCGCACCGGCCGAGGTGACCGCAGCTCGCCGGTGCTGCGGTGCCGCGCGGCGCCCGGCCCCGTCGGTCCCTGCAGCCGCTGTCCGATGCTCCCCAACCGCAACTGAACCGCGGCGCTGCCTGCGCCCTGCGGCACATCACGGCGCCTCGACCCGCGCCGGTATCGTATGCGTCGCCGCGGCGCGCGCCGCGCGCCGACCCGTCGGACCGTCCATGCACCGCCCCATCCGTGCCGCCCTGCTGATGCTGTCGCTCACCCTGCCCGCCACGGCCGCCGCGCAGCAGCCCGAGGTCGGTCGCCCGGCGCTCGACGCCGCCACGCTCGCGCCGCTCGCTGCCAAGGTCGGCGCGCAGGTCGACGACGCCGTCGACAGCCGCAAGGCCGGCGGCATGGGCATCGCCCTGCTGGTCGATGGCGAGGTGCGCTGGACGCGCGCGGCCGGCTGGGCCGACCGCGAGCGTCGCGTGCCGTTCACCGTCGACACGCCGGTCCACGTCGGCGAGCTGTCACGCCTGGTTCTGGCGGCGTTGACGCTCGACCTCGCCGCGCAGGGCAAGCTGTCACTCGACGACCCGATCGACCGCCTTGCCGCCGTACCGCCGATCCGCTCGCGCTTCCCGGATGCGCGCGCCATCACCGTGCGCGACCTCCTCACCCACCACGCGGGCCTGCCGTACTCGCGCCTGCGCGGCGCCTATCGCAAGGCCGACGCCCCGGTCGAAACCCTGCCCGACGACGCGTGGTACCTCGCCCAGCCCACGGGAACGGTGCAACTGGTGTCCAACCTCGGCTACGAGCGCCTCGCGCGCGCGCTCGAGGTCGCGGGCGGTGCGCCGCTGGAGGCGCAGCTCGCCGATCGCATCCGCCGCCCGCTCTCGCTCACCCGCCTGTCCTGGCAGCCGTCCGACGGCACCGCGCGCGCGCATCGCGAGGGCAAGACCACGGCGTCGATGGTGGCGCGCGAGCAGGCCGCGCTGGGTCTGGTCGCGAGCCTCGCCGACTACGCACGCTTCGCCGCCGCCCTGATGCCCGGCGCGCTGCGCGCACCGAGCCCGCTGGACACCGCCGCGCGCGCCGAGATGACCCGCGTGCAGAACGCCGACGTCACGTTCGACGTCGGCAACGGCGCAGGCCTGGGTTGGAATCTCGCCACCAGCGTGCGTGCCGGCGTGGGCCGCGTGGCCACGCTGGTCGGCGCTTTCCCCGAGCACCGCGCCACGCTGCGCATCGCGCTCGACCACGGTGTCGGCGTGCTGGCGGTGGCGAACTGGGACGAAGTCGACGAGGTGATCTTCGACCTTTCGGCGGATGCCTTCGACGCCCTGCTCGAACAGCGCGCGGGCGCCGCTCCGCGCGACCGCGAGCGGCCGCTGCCGGCGCGCATCGCCCTGCCGCGCGGCACCGGGCCCGCGCCGCCGTCGGCTCTCTACGCCACGCCGGCGGGGCTGGTGATCGCCGGTCCGCGCGCGGACGGTTTCGAGCTGGACTTCGCGGACCTCAGGTTCCGCGCGAATCCGCGTGGCGACGGCTGGTACCGCGTGCGTTACGACCTGCTCGGCGTGCTGCCGATCGGGTTTTCGCGCCTGAACCGGGTGGCGATCGCGCCGGTGGTGCTGGCCGGTGAGCCGGTGCTGCTGGGCTTCGGCGGCGACCGCTACGTGCTGGCCGGCACCGCGCTCGCGCGCGACCCGGGCCTGTCCCGCTATGCGCGCTTCGCCGGCACCTACCGCCTGATCAACCCCGACGTGCTGTCGGAGCTGGCGGAACTCGACGGCGCCTTCCTCGATTACGCCGACGGCGTGCTCGCGCTGGGCTACGAGGCCGACTTCGTGGTCAGCGTGCGCCCGCGCCTGCCGCTGGCCGAGGTGGCGGAAAACCTCTTCGTGGTCGCCGGTCGTGGCGCCAACACCGGCGAAGAGGTGCGCATCGACGTTACGTCCGACCCGCCGCGCATTACCTACAGCGGCTACGTGCTGGAGCGTAGCGACGACTGAACGGGTGCGCGTCGCCCGCGGCAGGCCATGGCCAGGCCCGGCGAAGTCCCGCACGCCGGGTGTATTCTCCGACCATGCTGTCGAGGACGTTCGCCATGCGCACCACCGCCCTGTCGTTCCGCACCCTCCTGCTGATCGCTGCGGGAAGCGGCGCAGTCTCGGCGGCCGATGGCCCCGACCTGCTGCCGCTGGCCGGTGGCGTCGAGCTCGCGATCGACGCGCTGCCCGCGAGCAAGCTCGCCGCGCTCGATATGGCCAAGGTCGCCAGCGAGGATGCCGAAGCCGATCGCAAGGGCGCGCCAGGCGGCTTCCGCTACGCGCTGCCGGCCAAGCTCGCGGTCGATGCTGCGGCCGACGGCCGTTGGCAGAAGGCGGCCGATGGCCGCGCGGTCTGGCACTGGCGCGTGCGCTCACCCGACGCGCTGCACCTCAACTTCGGCTTCGACCGCTTCTTTTTGCCCGAGGGTGCGACGCTGCGCATCCTGGACGCCGACGGCGCGGGCGCGCTCGGGCCCTACACCAGCGCCGACAACAGCCGTCACCGGCAACTGTGGACCGCGCCGCTGTTCGCCGGCGACGCGATCATCGAGGTCGCGGTGCCGGCCGGACTGCGGACCGGCCTCGAACTCAACCTCTCGCAGGTCGGCGTCGGCTACCGGGGGTTCGGCCTGAAGTCGAAGCATTGCAAGTCCGGATCGTGCAACACCGACGTCGCCTGCCTCGGTCCCAACGACCCGTGGAACCTGCCCCGCCGCTCGGTGGCGTCCTACAGCCTGGGCGGAGGGCGCATCTGCACCGGCTCGCTGCTCAACAACACGCGCAACGACCGCCGCATGCTGTTCGTGACCGCGACCCACTGCGAGGTAACCGCGGCCAATGCCGCCTCGCTGGTGGTGTTCTGGAACTTCGAATCGCCGACCTGCCGCACGCCCGGCTCGGCGCAGAGCGGTTCCGGCGCCATCGTGGGGCCGACCAACCAGACCCAGAACGGCGCCACCGTGCTCGCCGCCACCAACAACCCGTTCGCCGGCGGTGGCACGCCCGACACGCGCAGCGACTTCACCCTGCTGGAACTCACTCAGCCCGCCAACCCTGCGTTCAACCTGTGGTGGGCCGGCTGGGACCGGCGCGCCGCGCCGCCGCTGTGTGGGCCCGTCGCACCGTGCGCGTCGATCCACCATCCCGACGGCGACGAGAAGCGCATCACCTTCTCCGAGGCGCCGATGGTCCTCGGGAGTATTTCGCAGGCCAGTGGCGTGCACTGGACCGTGTCCTGGGACCCGACGCCGTCCGTCGCGCGGCTGCCCAACCTCCCGGCGCCGCAGCCATCCTCGCTGCCGCCCAGCGTGACCGAGCCGGGGTCCTCCGGTTCGCCGATGTACAACGCGCAGCAGCGCCTGGTCGGCGTACTCAGCGGCGGCGCATCCGCCTGCGGCGTGGCCGAGGCGCAGTTGACGGACGAGTACGGCCAGCTGGCGAAGGCCTGGGACGGGCTCGGCACGCCGGTCACGCGGCTGCGCGATGCGCTCGATCCACTCGGCGCCGGCGGCGCCGAAACCCTCGACGGTGTCGGCACCTGCACCGCGCCGACGCTCGACGTCGCCGCGCCGACCAGCGTCGCCGCCGGCGCCAATGCGAGCTTCGTGGTGAACGCTGCCGGCGCCGGCCCGTTCCGCGTCGAGTTCGACTACGACGACGATGGCATCTTCGACGCCGTCGCCACCGATGTGGCGACGTCCGTCCAGCGGGCGGCGACCTTCCCGCGGCGCGGCGGCGTCAGCGTCGGCTTGCGGGTCACCGACCGCAACAACTGCAGCGCCTTCGCCCGCCGCGCGGTGGTGGTGCAGGCGCCCGACGTGTCGATCGCCGCGCAGGCGCCGCAGCAGATCTGCGGCAACGGCGATGGCGACATCGACCCCGGCGAGCGCTGGCGCATCCCGGTCAGCCTCGTCAACGCGGGCGAAGTCGCGACGCAGGAGGGGGCGGCGATCTTCGCCCGGGTGTCCGAGGCGCCGAACGTGCGTCAGGACGGCTTCGGCAACCGGGTCACCGACAACACCGGCGCCGGCTGCGCGTTCTCGTTCGTGGACCTCGCCGCCGAACCGCTGCTGCCGCTGACCGGCGGCTTCGACGACGGCCGCGCCACCGACCTGCAGCCGCTCGGACCGTCCGGGATGCCGTTCTACGGCGCCAACGTGCGCGAGGTCGTGATGTCGACCAACGGCTACCTCGCGCTCGCGCCGGGCAACAGTGGCGCGGACTTCGAGCCGGCGTGCGGCGCGGTGGCGGCCGACGGCGGGCGCTTCAACGTGCAGCACAACGATCTGGTCGTCCAGGCCGGCGGCGGCCTGCGCCGCCGCTACTTCGCGGCGTGTCCGCGCGCGGCGGCGGCCGGTGCCGGCATCGGCTGCACGGTGTTCCAGTGGAGCAACATCGGCGTCTACACCAGTCCCTCCACGCCGCCCAGTGGCAACGCCAGCTTCCAGGCGCTGCTCTACGACAACGGCGAGATCGCCTACCAGTACCGCGACGCCGAGCCGCAGGCCGGAGCGGGGGCGGCGATCGGGATCCAGAACGCGGCTGGCAACACCGCGCTCGAGTACCGCTGCCGCACGCCCGGCAGCGCCCCGGCTGGTCGCGCGGTGTGCTTTTTCCCGCCGACCGCCGTGCCCGGGCCGCTGCAGCCACCGGCACGCCTCACGCTTTCCGCATCGCGCGACCTCGGCAGCCTTGCGCCGGGCGCCAGCACGGCGCGCGACGTCGACTTCGCGGTCGATCCGGCCGCGGCCTGTGGCGTCGCGGTGGGCGTGCGCTACGTCGGCGCCGTCGACCGCGTTTCGCATTCGCTGCGTCCGGCGACCCTGGTCCAGGGCCGCGTCGGCGGCAACGATGGCGTGTGCAGCGCGCAGCCGCAGTGCGTGCCTGACGCCAACGCGGCTCCGTTGCCGGTGCGGCGCGACGGCCTGTTCACCAATTTCAGCCGCCTCGGCAACGGCATCGGGGCGTTCACCCTCGCCAACGGCAACCAGTGGAGCTTCGGCGGCGCCTGGTTCACCGCCACCCGCGACCACCGGCCCATCTGGTACATCATCCAGGGCGACTTCGGGGATCGCCGGCTCAACAGCCAGGCCGAGCTGCAGATCTTCCGGTTCCGCCGGACGTCGACCACGCCGTTCACGGTCGAGAACGAAATCGCCGGCACCGGCGAGGTCACCTACATCACGCCCACCGATCTGGTTCTCACCTGGACGATCGACGGCGTGCCGGCCGGCGAGCGGATGGTGCTCGCCTATGGGCTGACCCGGCCGCCGAACGAGCGCACCGGCCTGTGGTTCAATCCGGCCGAGAATGGCTGGGGCGTGCTGCTGGAGGATGAGTTCCCGGTGGCGGGCGTGGAGGAGCAGGTGGTCCTGAACTACATCTACGATGCGGACGGCCGGCCGACCTGGACCCTGGGCGGCACGCCGGGCTTCGGCGGCGGCACTGCCCAGCACCGCGCCTTCTTCGTGCACTGCCCCAGTTGTCCGGCGCTCGTCGATCTGCCGACCGCACCGGCCGGAACCAGCACCACCGTGTTCTCGACTCGCACCACCGGTACCTACAGCACGTCGATCAATCTGCCGGCGCCGCTGTCGGGCACCTGGTTGCGCAGCAACCTGCCGCTGCAGATGCTGACGCCGCCGCAACCCGCCCCGCAGCCCTGAAACCCACCGCCATGAGCCGAGAGATCGTCATCCTGCGCCACGCGCAGGCCCAGCCCGGAGCCTCCGGGCAGCCGGATGTCGCGCGCGAACTGAGCGCGCACGGCCGTGCCGAAGCTGAAGCCGTGCGCCGCTGGTTCGACGTCCATGGCCTGGCTTTCGACGCTGTGCTGTGCTCGCCGGCCGTGCGCGCGCGGCAGACGCTGGCGCTTGCGCTCGACGGCGGCCCCGTTGACGCGCGCATCGAGCCGCGCATCTATGAAGCCACGCCCGGGACCCTGATCGACGTGCTGGATGCGGCGCGCGGCGCGGGTCGCGTGCTGCTCGTAGGGCACAACCCGGGACTGGAGCAACTGGTGGCGCTGCTGACCGAGGGCCGCAGCGAGATCGCCCATGGCCTGCCCACCGCCGGCGTCGCGCGCCTGACGGTACCGACCGGTGCGGCGCTGGAGCCTGGCGTGGCCAGCCTGCGCGCCTTCTGGTCGCCCTGAGCGCCGGTACCGCAGTCGTGGCCGCCGGACGCTGAACCGATGGCGCGCGGCGCCCGCCAGCCAGCGGTGTGCGCTGCGGCCGCGCTGCTCGGACTTTGCCTCACCGGCACCCTGGCCGCGGACCGCGCCGGCGCCGTCGCGCCGGGCGCCGCGAACGCTGCCGGCGGCGCGCCCGCGGCGCAGCGGTGGCGGATCGACGGCGCGCGCTCGAGCGCGCAGTTCCGCATCCGACTGCTCGGCGTGGTGCCGATGTCCGGCGAGTTCACCGACCTGCGCGGCGCGATCGTGTTCGATCCTGCGCGCGCCGACGCCCGGGTCGATGCCACGCTGTCGAGCCGAGAGTTGCGCATGGCCAACCCCGGGCACGCGGAGTGGGCGCGTTCGCCGGAATTCTTCGACGCCGCCAACCATCCCTTGATCGAGTTCCGATCGCGGCCGATCCCGTGGCGCGTGCTGCGCGAGGGCGGCTCGATCGATGGCGAACTGACCTTGCGCGGCGTCACGCGCGAGGTGGGCCTGAAGGTCGAAGGTGGCGGCTGCGACCCGGCGCGCACGCAAGCGTGCGCGATCGAGGTCTACGGCTCGGTCCGCCGGACCGACTTCGGCATGGCTGCGCGACGTGCCACGGTCGGCGACTGGGTCAGCCTGCGGCTGCGCATCGAGGCCGTTGCGGCCGTGGCGCCGGTGCGTTGATCGCGGGTCGCGGCATCGCGACCTGACCGCGCTGCGCGCCGCGCAAGGCCGGCCTCAGCTCGCCGTCGCCTCGATCCGCGCGACCGCGACCCCTGTGCCGTCCTCGGCGCCGATTGCCGCCGAAAGCCGGCGCGCGGCAGCGCGCATCGCCGGGTCGTTCACCGCGGTGCGGATCGCCGCGCCCAGCCGCACCGGATCGAGCCGCCGCTGCGGAATCGGCGCGGGACCCGCGCCCAGCGCGTGCACGCGCGAGCCCCAGAACGGCTGGTCGACGGCGAAGGGACATACCACCGTCGGACAGCCCGCGCGCAGACCCGCCGCCGTGGTGCCCGCACCGCCATGGTGGACCACGGCCGTCATGCGCGGAAACAGCGCCGCATGGGGCGCGGCGTCGAGTACGAACACGTCGGGCGGCACCTCATGTGCCGTCAATCCGCCCCAGCCGCTGGCGAGCACGGCGCGCACGCCGGCGCGTGCGATCGCTTCGAGCACGACCCGCGTGGTCGCGCCCGGATCGACGCCGGCCATGCTGCCGAAGCCGACATAGACCGGTGCGGGTCCGGCGTCGAGAAAGGCCGCCAGCGGCGGCGGCGGCGTCCACGCCGCATCGGGCAGGAACCAGCAGCCCGTCACCGTGGCGTGGTCGGGCCAGTCGCGCGGCGCCGGGCAGACCGCCGGACTGTACGCATGCAGCATCGGCAGCGGGCGGTCGCGCGCGAGGCGCAGCGGTGTCGCGTCACCGCTGCGGCCTTCGGGGTCGTGCCGGCGTCGCCAGGCGCGCAGGTAGGGCGCGCTGCCCATGCGCATGGCCAGCCGCAGCGCATGCCAGGTTGCGCGCCGGTAGGCGGGTCCGAGCGGCAGGCGCGGCAGTCCCGGCGCGGGCGACTCCCGGGTCGGCACCAGCATCGGCATGAAGAGCGCCAGCAGGGCCGGGATGCCGCGATGCGCGGCGAACAGCGGCATGCAGAACAGCTTGGGGTGGTGGACGATCACGTCGGGCGCGAAAGCCTGCGTCGCGGCCCAGGCGTCGGCGACCAGCCGGTGGTGGATCGGGCCCGCCTGCCAGGTCACCTTCGGGATGGTGCGCAGCACGCCGATCGCGCCGCCGAGGCCCGCGAACAGCGCGCGCCCGGCGGCGGTGTCGAGCAGGTCGAGCAGGCTCCCGTCCAGCGGCAGCAGCGGGACGGCGTGCGCATCCAGCATCGTCGCGAAGCGCCGGCAGGTGGCGATGGCCACCGCGTGCCCGCGCGCGCGCAGCCCCAGCGCCAGCGCAACAAAGGGCTGCACGTCACCCCGCGTGCCGAGGGTGGCGAGCAGGACTCTCACGGGGCCAGCCCGATGCCGTTGGCGTCAGGAACCCTCCGGCACCTGGGGCACCATGCGCAGCGTCGCGGCATCCACGCCCTGCGCGGCGATCTTCGACACCAGCGCCTCGTAGCGGGCCGCGTCCATGGTCGGCTCGCGGCCGAAAACCCATGCGAGCTTGCGGTCCGGCGTGACCAGGGTCGCGCCCTGATAGTCGTCGTCGACGTGCACCACGACCAGCTCGGTCGAGAACGGCCACACGAACTGCACCTTCCAGCGCGCGCCGCCGCTGCCCGGCACCACGGTGGACACGCCGCGCCAGCGGCGGTCCTCCTCGCCGAAGCGGCGCTTGAACACGAAGTCGTTGTCGATCCGCCCGTCTGCGCGCAACCGGTACTCGTCGCGGGTGGCGACCTTGCCCTCCTCGAAGAAGTACGGCACGTGGGCGATGACGTACCAGGTGCCCATGAAGCGCGGCAGATCGACCGACGGCGCGGCGACCAGCGGCGGCCGTTCGCGGCCGGCAGGGCTGGCGCAGGCAATAAGCAGGGTCATGGAGATCAGGATCAGAAGGCGAAACATGGCTCGGGACTCCTCGAGTGAACAGCATGCACGGACCGGTATCGTGGCGCGATGAAGGCCACGCTCACGCGGGCTGCACGCGACAGGCCACCAGCGGTTCGGCCAGCGCGCGATCGAAGATCGAAGGCTGCACCGGCATCGGCGGGTCCGGGAACTCGATCCGCACCTTGAGCGGTGCATCGCCCGCGTCGTCGCGCAGGTTCGAGAGGCCTTCGAAGCGAACCAGGCGCCGCGTCTGCGCGTCGTAGGCCACCTCGATCGACGGCACCAGCCAGCCCAACCAGCCGCCCAGCCGCAGCCGGAACGCGCGCAGGCCGTCGTCGCCCGAGTCCACCGGCGAGACCTCGAAGCGATAGGCGCGCAGGCGCGAGGGCACCAGGAACTGCATGGACTGCGACTGGCCGCCGGTCAGCGGCTCCCAGGACGCACGCACCCATTCGTCGAAACCGGCGTCGGCCACCACCGGGCCAGGCGGCAACTGCGCGGCGGCTTCCGCCTCGCCCGGCGCGGTCCACGCCACCCGCAGGCCATCGCCCGTGCGCTCGGCGCCCTCGCGGTAGCCGCTGCGCGCGTCCTCGAGCAGGAAGGACGGTGCGGACGGATGCTCGCCGTAGCGCACGCGCTTGCGCGCGAAGGCCGAACCGTCGAGGCAGCGGTACAGCACCAGGCGCTCGTCGAGCCTGCCTTCGGACTGGCGCACGAGGTGCTCCTCGCGGTAGAGCGGCGTGCCGTTGCGCAGCGCGCTGGCGAACGCGTACTCGCGCTGCACCATGGCCTGCGTGGGGGTGGTGTGCAGGGCCGCGAGCAGCGCGGCGCCGGTGAGGCTCATCAGGGTCTTGTTCATGGGCGTATGCTCCGGATCAGTTGACGAGAGTGCCGGGCGCGCGGCGCGCCGGCGGCCAGGGAAAGAAGGCGCTGACTTCCGCCTGGTAGCGACGGTAGTCTTCGCCCCGCGTGCGCAGCGCCTGCGCTTCCGTCCACGGGATGCCGCTGACCCGCCACAGGAAGGCCAGCATCAGCACCGGGCCGGTCCACGACAGCCACCACAGCGGGCCGGCGGCGGCCAGCGCGACGTAGGCGAACCAGTGCACCCACTCGAAGAAATAGTTCGGGTGCCGCGACCAGGCCCACAATCCGCTGCGGCAGGTGCGGCCGCGCTGCGCGGGATCGCGGCGGTGCGCCAGGAGCTGGCGGTCCGCGAGCGCCTCGCCGCCCACCGCCAGCAGCCAGACGGCGATGGCGATCCACACCCCGACGCTCCCCGGCCCGCCCGGCGCCGAAGCCGCGGCCACGAACGGCAGCGCGAACAGCGCGATCACCAGCGCCTGCACCTGGAAGAACGCGAACCAGCGCAGAGCGCCGTCGCCGATCGCCTCGCGCATGGCGCGATAGCGGCCGTCCTCGGCCTCGCCGCCGACGCGGTGCCACAGGAAGCGGAACAGGCGCAGCCCCCACAGGCCCCCGAAGGTCGCGACCAGGGCGCGCACCAGCGGATCGCCGCCGGCGAGCGCGGCTACGGTCACGGCGGCCAGCGCCATGCCGAGCGCCCAGAAGACGTCCACGTAGCCCATGTTGCGCCGCGAACGCGCGTAGAGGAACGCAGCGCTCATGCCAAGCGCCGCCAGAGCCCACACCGTGAGCAGGATCGCGAACGTGCTCATGCGAACGACTCCCGGCGCGCGGCGGCCATCCGGCGGTCGAGCGCATACAAACTCGGCAGCGCGATCGCCCAGCCCACCGCCACCGCGGCCAGCGCCGGTACGCTGCCGGCCGGGAACGTGACCGCGCCCGCCACCGCCGCCGCACCGGCGTAGGCCAGCGGCCCGCCGAGCAGCCCGAACACGGCCGCGGCCAGCGGTCGGCGCGCGAAGAAGGCCATCGAGTGGGTGAGGGTCAGGGCGAAACCGGCCCACAGCGCGAGGATCCACGCCGGCGCCAGTGGTCCGGTGGCCGCGGCATAGGCCAGCAGGCCGCTCGCACCCAGCAGGCCGTCGACCACCAGGCCCAGCGCCACGGCTGCGGCCAGCAGGCGCACGTCACGAGCCGGTGTCGGCGTCCAGCGCAGGTGCATGGCGACAAAGGCGGCCACCGCCAGCGGCCCCGCCCAGCCCCAGCCGGCGCCGGCGCCCAGTACGCAGACCCACCAGACCGCCTGGAATCCCAGGACGTTGAACACGATCCACCACATGGTCTTTTCCTCCAGCGTTCAAGTCGGACCGCGGCCGGGATGGCCGCGGGCGAGACCAACCCTGGGGCCACGGCGCGTCCGATGGGCGCACGTCGCGTGAAATCCGCACCAGTGGCGCACGCGCTGCACGAGCGGAGCGCACGGGTGCGTCCGCGGATGAAGGCGGGATCGACGAGATGTGACGGACGCGCGCACGCGCGAGCGCCTGCCTGCGTCGGCGGAGCGGCGGCCGTCGCGGCGCCACGCGTCCGCGCCCACGTTCCCCCTTGCGTCCCTCACCGCTCGGCGCGGATTGCGCTTGCGCCGCGCATTGCTTGCCCGTAGCGTCGACGCATGCGTGCGCCCACCAACCATGTGCTGGTCCTCGACTGCCCCGACCGCCCCGGCGTGGTCGCCGCGGTCGCGGGATTTCTGGCCGATCACCACGCCAACATCGCCGAGGCGCGCCACCACATCGACGCCGAGGCGCGGCGCTCCTTCATGCGCACCGCGTTCCACGACGACGGCCGCGGCATGCCGCCGCTGGACGCGCTGCGCGCGGCTTTCTCGCCCGTCGCGGCGCGCTTCGGCATGCGCTGGGCGCTGCAGGACGGCGCGCGCCGGCCGCGCGTGCTGGTCGCGGTCTCGAAGCAGGGCCACTGCCTCAACAGCCTGCTGCACCGCTGGCGCAACGGCACCCTGCCGATCGACGTGGTCGGCGTGGTCTCCAACCACGAGACCTTCCGCAGCATGGCGCAATGGCACGAGGTACCCTTCCACCACCTGCCGATCGCGGCCGGCGGCAAGGCGGCGCAGGAAGCGCGCCTGCTCGCCCTGTTCGACGAGTGCCGCGCCGACCTGCTGGTGCTCGCCCGCTACATGCAGATCCTCGGCGACGACACCTGCCGCGCACTGGAAGGCCGCGCGATCAACATCCACCACTCCTTCCTGCCGAGTTTCAAGGGTGCGAGGCCCTACCACCAGGCGCACGCGCGCGGGGTCAAGATCATCGGCGCCACCGCGCACTACGTCACGCCCGATCTCGACGAGGGCCCGATCATCGAACAGAGTGTCGAGCGCGTCGACCACGCCGTCACCCCCGCCGACATGGTCGCCATCGGCCACGACATCGAGAGCGTGGTGCTGAACCGCGCCGTGCGCTGGCACGCCGAGCACCGCGTGTTCATCGACGGCGCGCGGACGGTGGTGCTGCGCTGAGAGGCTGTGGAAAACAGCCTCCGAGGCAGGCCACCGATGGCCTGCGCGCGGGTCATGCCCGCCAGTGCATGAGTTGCGGGAGCGAGTCCGGACCTGTGCCGGACCCGCGACTGGAAAAACCCTCAGGATGCGGGTTTTTTCTCAGGCTACGACGGGCCCGACGCCGCGGGCGCGCTGGCCGGGGACGGAGTTCGCGCGGTGTGCGCCGTGCGCCGGATCAGGACCGCGATGGCCGTACCGGTCGGCCGGTCGCGCCCAGCGCCCGTGCGCGCAACTGCCCGCAGCCCCCGTCGACGTCCTGGCCGGCGGATTGGCGCAGCTTGGCGAGGATGCCGCGCCGGTGGAGGTGGCGCACCATCTCGCGGGCGCGGTTGCTGCCGGGCCGACGGAAATCCAGTCCTTCGCCGGCGTTGAAGGGGATGAAGTTCATCACCGCGTACCTGCCGGCGAGAAGCTCGACGATGCCGGCGAGTTCCTCGTCGCCGTCGTTGATGCCTTCGAGCAGGGTCCACTGGTACTGGATCGGGTAGCCGGTGGCGCGGGCATAGCGTTCGCCGGCCTCCACCAGGTCCGCTGGGTCGATGCGCGGCGCCCGGGGCAGCAGGGTGCGCCGCAGGTCGGCGCGGGTGGTGTGCAGGGACAGCGCGAGCGCGGGCTTCACCGGCCCCTGCGGCAGTCGATCGAACACCCGCTCATCGCCGACGGTGGAGAACACCAGGCTCTTGTGGCCGATCCCGCCGGCGGTGGCCAGCAGTTCGATCGCGTCCATGACGGCGTCCAGGTTGTGCGCCGGCTCGCCCATGCCCATGAACACCACCTTGCGCACGTCACGCCGGCGCCGTGCCAGCACCACCTGCGCCACCATCTCGGCGCTGCCGACCTGGCGCTTGAGGCCCTCGCGGCCCGTCATGCAGAACACGCAGCCCACCGCGCAACCCACCTGCGAGGAAATGCACACGCCTTCGCGCGGCAGCAGCACGCTCTCCACAGCCTGGCCATCGGCCAGCCGCACCAGCAGGCGCACCGAGCCGTCGGCGCTCTCGTGTTCGGACTGCACGCGCGCGATGCCGTCGAGCGCGTCGGCGAGCTGCGGCAGAGCCGCGATCAGCGCGGCGGGATAGGGTCGCGCGCGGTCGGCGCTGCCGGCGGCTAGCGGCAGGCCGCGCGTCCAGGCGCGCAGCAGGGTCTGCTCGTGCAGCGGCCGGACATCGAGGGCGCACAGGCGCTGGCGCAGGGCGTCAAGGTGCATGGGGCCCCATGGTGCCCGTGACGAGGCGTCCACGCGAGGGCCCGCGGGGCATGCCGGTCCGGACCGGCAGCGCTCGCCGCGAGGGCCTCCCCGACCGCGGTCGGGCGCCCACGGCGTCACGACGGCCGAACCGCGCCGGCAAACCCAAGCCTGTGCCGGATCGGCCGGCCCGGCGCGGGCACGCGCACTTGCTCGGACGCTCCCTACAGGCCGAGCGCGCGGCGGTTGCTCTCGACGTCACCGAAGGCGCCGGCCTGGCGATCGACAACCTCTCCGCTGCGGTCGGTGACGATGAAGTACGGCACGCCCCGCACGCCGCCGTCGCGCTGTACCTTGCCGTCGACATCCAGCAGCACGGGGTAGCCGAGACTGCGCGCATACGATTCCAGCGCCGCGGCGTCATCCATGCCCACCACGACGTCGACCCGCAGGCCGTCGCGCGCGAGCGCTGCCCGAAGCTGCGCCAGCATGGGTTCCGCACGCCGACACGACGGGCACCACGGCGCGAGGTAGACCGTCAGGCAGCGCTCGGCGCTGCAGGCGCCACCGACCGTGCGGGCAGGCTCCTTCACCGCGCCCGCCTGCACCGCCAGGGTATGCCCCGGCAGCGTCTCCGGACGCAGCATGACTGCAAGGCCCAGCAGCAACAGCGCGCCGATGATGAGTTTTCCCATGCCGCACCCCTGCCGTCGAAGGATCGCAACGTCCCTGCAACGCACTGTTGCACCCGCTTGGGTCGATGCAATCGCCGCGCCACAACGTGCATGGCCCGGGCGTTGCGCACGCCAGCAGCGCGCAGACCAGGACCGAGCGGATTGCGACTGCGATGACGCCGAACCCGATTCGAAGATCAGCGAAGACCAGGACCGACAACCAGCACGGCCAGCAAACAAGAACCAGAACGACAACTGCGAAAGCCTGCCAAGATCAGAACGAGCATAGCCGCTCCCGGTCAAGCCTCAGTTTCCTGCGGCGATCCGAATGAGCACTCGGACCGGTATTCGGCGTCGTGATGGTGCACTGGCCGGCGCCGCGCATGGATGAGATCCGGCTCCGGCGGCCCGAGCATCCACACCCGCTCGTGAGGCCTGTTGCGGAACGGGCTGCGGGTGGGCGGTCGTGCTGCGCTGGTTGCGTTGCATCGCGGTCACGCCGTGCAGCAGCAGCCGAGCCTGCTCGGCTGGGCGGCACCATCGGCCGACCGCGGCGCGCAGCGCGAAGCCGTGCATCCACTGTGCACGACCCGATTCGGCCCGGCGATTTGTCGATGCGGTCGATGCGGTCCGGCCCGCTGCGGGTCCCCTGCGCGTAGAGCGAGCCGTCGGGCGAGATGCGCAGGGGATCGATGCGGATGCCGACCTTGGCCTCCTCGTGCAGCACGCGCCATTCGGATTCCGCGTCGGCGCGAACGTGCAGCACCTGGAAGCCTTGCTTTTCGGCGCTGGAGGCCACCCGCACGTCGCCGTGGCGGTCGGCGAACACCGTGTTGCGCAGGCGCTTCACATCGGCCTTGTAGACCGCCTGCTGCTCGCAGCCGTAGCGATCGCAGACCTGCAGGAGATCGTGGTCCTCGTCCTCCGGCAGCAGGTCCGCGATGTAGCCGTACATCGTGCCCTTGTTCCCGCCGTCGGCGTCGATGGCGTAGATCTCCGGCAGCCAGCCGCGACCGGCCGAGAACTCCATCGGCCGGGTGAAGTGCATGAACAGGCGCCGCGAGTTCGCCCAGTACAGCGCATCGAGGTAGGCGTCCGGCCCGTCCTTGATCGTGGTCGAGATCGACAGGTCCTCGCGTCGCAGCACCACGCCGGCGCGCCCATCCTCCAGCGGCACGGTTGCCGCAAGGTACTTCCCATTCGGCGACATCGCCAGCGTGTCGTAGGCCGGCCAACGCACGAAGTCGGCGACCGGTGGCGGCGCGGCCGTGGCGAGGCCCGCGAGCACGGCGAACAGGACGCCCGACGCGGGTGCAAGAAGGCGATGCGATCCGTGCATGACGGCAATTCCTGGCACCGTCCCCCGACGGTGTTGGCCGCAGGGAAACTCGATCCGCGTGGCGCGCTCAAGCCCTGCTCCCGAGCGCCGGGATCACGGTGTCTTTGCCCAGCCATTCGAGCGCGCGGCGATCGCGCGCCGCCTTGAACCCCCACGAGGCGGTTGTCGCCCCGACCCAGAAAGGTATATCGTTACTTGTATGAAGGAGCTGTACTTCGCCGGGAGCTCGCTTGAAGATCTGCGCGCTTTTCCGGCAGATGCGCGCCGGGAGGTCGGCGTCGATCTCCGGCGCGTGCAGAGCGGTCTCGACCCGCGCGACTGGAAACCGATGCCGACCGTCGGCGCCGGCGTGCGGGAGATCCGCCATCGGCTGCCGGACGGTGCGTTCCGCGTGTTCTACGTGGTGGTGCGGGGCGATGCCGTCTACGTCCTCCACGCCTTCCAGAAGAAGTCGCAGCAGACCTCGGCCAAGGACATTGCGAAAGGCCGCGCGCGCTACAAGCAGGTGCCTCGACAGCCATGAAGCAGCAGACCGACATCACCCGCAGTAGCGGCAACGTGTTCGCGGACCTCGGCTTCGACGATGCCGAGGCCCAGCTCATGGCCATGCGCACCGACCTGATGATCGAACTCGAAAAGACCATCGCACGCCGCGGTCTGACCCAGGCGGCTGCCGGCAAGCTGCTCGGCGTGAGCCAGGCCCGGGTGTCCGACCTCATCCGCCGCAAGGCCGAGCGCTTCAGCCTCGACATGCTGGTCACCTTCGCCGCCCGCCTCGGCCGCCCCACCCGGCTCACGCTCGGCCGCGCCCCGCGCCGCCCGTAAACCGTAGGGTGGAATGAGCACAGCGAACTCCACCGCCGCGGACCCTGCGCCACGCGCGCCAGCCGCCCCGCCGCCAAGCATCAACCCAAGCGGATGCCCCCTCTGGCAACCGGCCCGAACCGGGCGTCAGTCGACGGCCAGTCATCGACGGCCGGCGCGGAGGGGGACATGGACGCCTTGCCCACGCCACGCGTGCGACCGCGCACCGCGGGCCGCCAGAAGCGCCCGCCACGCCGCCATTGCGGCAGCACGCTTCCCGTCAGGCTGCGTCAGCTACGCCCCCACTGTGCCCGATAGCTACGTCGGCTGTACCGTGCTCCTGGAGAACACCTGGATCCCCGACGACGGCACACGCGCGGCCTTCTTCGTCGTCACCCACATCCACCGCCGGCCGGTGCAGAACTCGCTGGTCGAAACCCGCAAGTCAAGCGCCGGCGAAAGCTTCGCCCTGCACGGCCGCGTCGTGGCGACCCGCCAGTTCCCGTCCGCCCCATGCGCCTGCGCCTCGTCGGCACCCCCATGACCGCCGCGCCCCTCCACGAGGTCGCCGCCCGCCGGACGGGCACTTCCCAGAGCGTCGACGGAGAAGTCGGCCTTGAGCCGGTCGCAACCGGCGTCTGTCGCGCGACGGAGCGCTCAGTCCTGGGCAGTCCTGTGTCTGGGTTGAGGAAGGG
>DHLY01000108.1 GCA_002405525.1 Proteobacteria bacterium UBA4656 | reverse complement strand
CGCACGCTGCCCACGAAGCCGAGCAGGGCCAGCGCGTCGATCGCACCCATCGGGTGGTTGGCCACGATCACCAGCCGACCGTGCTGCGGCAGGCGTTCGCGCTCGACGTGGTCGACCAGCCAGCGGCAATCGAGCCGCTCCAGCGCCGCATCGACGAAAGCCAAGCCGCGCAGGTGCGCGTTCTGGCCGAGGAATGCTTCGATCTCGTCGATCCGCGACACGCGCGCCACGGCGCGCACCAGCGGACGCGTCAACGCCGCGCGCGGACCCTGGAGCCAGTGCGGGAATCGCGATGCGAGCGTGCGCTGCAGGTCGATCATCCGGCGGCGTCCTCGTTGGGTTCTCGACGGGGCGGGAGATTGAACGCCGGGTGCTTCAAATCCGTGGCCGCAACGCGGCGCGCGGATGAACGGGCCGCGACCGATTTGTTGCAGCGCACCGGCCGTGCCGCGCTACGCTACAGGCATGATGGAGTCCGTCCCCGACGAAGTGCTGGGCCTCGCCGTGGCCTTGGGCGCCGGTCTGGTGATCGGCGTCGAACGCGAACAGCACAAGGCCGAACACGCCGAGCGCATGGCGGCTGGCGTGCGCACCTGCGCCCTGGTCGCACTGTGCGGCGGCGTGGCCTGGATCCTGGGTCCGGTGACGCTCGCCATCGCCGGCGGCTTCATCGCGCTGGCCACGGTGACCAGCTACTGGGGCACGCAGCAGACCGACCCCGGGCTCACCAGCGAGGTGGTGCTGGTGCTGACCTTCCTGATCGGCGTGCTGGCGATGACCCAGCCGGCGCTGGCGGCCGGCATCGCGGTGGTGGCGGCAATCCTTCTGCAGGCGAAGTCCTGGCTGCACCGCTTCTCGCGCCAGGTGCTGACCGAGAGCGAGCTCAACGACGCCCTGCTGCTGCTGGCCAGCGCGCTGGTGGTGCTGCCGATCCTGCCGGATGCGCCGATCGGCCCCTTCGACGGGTTCAACCTGCGCCGGCTGTGGGCACTGGTCGTGCTGGTGATGGCGATCAACGCGGCGGGCTACATCGCGATCCGCGCCATCGGTCCGCGGCTCGGCCTGCCGCTGACGGGGCTGGTGGGCGGCCTGGTGTCGAGCTCGGCCACCATCGCCGGCATGGGCCATCGTGCGCGCGCCGATCCGTCGCTCGCCCGCGCCTGCGCGGCCGGCGGCATGGCGTCCAACCTGTCCACAGTGGCGCTTTTCACGCTGATCTTCGCCGCCGCCGACCGCGCGCTGCTGGCCGCGCTTGCTCAGCCACTGGCGCTCTCGGGCGCAGCCGTGCTGGCGTGTTCGGCGTGGCTCGGGGCCCGCGCCCTGCGCGAGCCGGTGCGCGACGGCGGGGTGGTGGCCGCGCGCCCGTTCCACTTCGGCCACGCACTGGCCTTCGCGGCGATGATCGCCCTCGTACTGGCGGCGGCCGCGCTGATGGGGCGGTGGCTCGGCAGCGCCGGCATCACCCTGACCACCGCGGTCGCGGGCTTCGCCGATACTCACGCTGCCGCAGTCTCGATCGCCGAACTGTCCTCCGGCGGCGCCATCCCGACCAGCCAGGCGGTGCTGGCGATCCTGCTGGCCTTCAGCACCAACACCGTCACCAAGATCGCGCTCGCCATCACCGCGGGCGGTGCCGATTACGCGCGTCGCGTGGTGCCGGGCTTGCTGGCGATGATGGCGGGGGCTTGGGGTGGGTGGTTTGCTGGCTGAGGGCTCAGGGCCCGGAGAATCGTCGCACGGCCGTCGCTTGATGGAACACCGCTGCAGCAGCACCTCAATCGCCCGAGCAGCAGTTCGAAGCGAGCGGTCCTGGGCCCTGGGCCCTCATCAAGCCCTCAGCCCTCCGGCACCGGCTCGAACACCACCTCCGCCCGCGCCAGCGCCGCCAGCCGCTGCCGCTCCTGACGACTCTCCCAGCGTTCGAACAGCAGGATCTCCACCGGCCGCCACATCGCCACCCAGCCGAGGATGAGCAGGCCCTCGCGCAGCGCTTCCACGAAGGCGGATTCGGTCGCCGGCACCAGGGTGCGCAGCAGCAGGCAGGCCACCAGCACCGCGAGGCCCAGCAGCAGGGTGGCGCGGCCCACGCGCAGGCGCTGCCGGCCGTGGCGCTCGGCGGTTTCCAGCAGCAGCCCAAAGTGCGCGTGGACCGCAGCGGTCACCTCGGGCAGGCGGGCGCGCAGGGATTCCGGTCCGTGCACGCGCAGCACCCGGTCCTCGTGCGCGGCGTGCTCGCGCGCGCAGGACAGGATCCACTCCTCGGCGCGCGGATCGAGCGCCTTGTCGTGGAAGGGCGCAGGGTCCATCGCGTCGTAGAGCTGGGCCAGCGCGTGGATACGCAGGTCGATCGTGGCCATGCGCGCAGCGTACGCCGGCCAGTGCCGCGGTCAATCCACTCGCGGCCGGGCGCGGCGGGCAGGCACGAGGTGCGCCGCCCGGCGCAGCATCCCCGGTCAGGCCCCGGCAGTCGGCCTGAAAGCCAGCGCCACCCCGTTCATGCAATAGCGCAGGCCGGTCGGCGGCGGGCCGTCGTCGAACACGTGGCCGAGGTGGCCGCCGCAGCGGCGGCAGTGCACTTCGGTGCGCACCATGAAGAACGAGCGGTCCTCGCGCGTGCCGATCGCGTTGTCGAGCGGGCGGTAGAAGCTCGGCCAGCCGGTGCCCGATTCGAACTTGGTCGCGGCATCGAACAGCGGCAGGTCGCAGCCCGCGCAGTGGAACACGCCGGGCCGCTTCTCGAGGTTGAGCGGGCTGGTGCCGGCGCGCTCGGTGCCGTGGCCGCGCAGCACCTTGTAGGCCTCGGGCGACAGGCGCTGGCGCCACTCGGCGTCGGTGCGTTCGAACTCGACCGACGCTGCGCCTTCGGCGGCGCTGGACCGCCCGAAGAAAGCCATGCTGAGGACTCCTGCGCCGGTCAGGCCGGCGGCGC
>DHLY01000064.1:21585-25261 GCA_002405525.1 Proteobacteria bacterium UBA4656 | reverse complement strand
CGAGAGCGGAAGGTGACGGTGCCGCGGGCGTGATCGTGGTCGATCAGATCGTGCGCGCGGAGGACGCCGCGGTAGAGATAGCGGGAGAGGTATTCGAGCGCGGGCTCGCCGCGCCCAGCGCGGGAACCAACACTGGCCGCGCTCGGTCTCGCTGGGCTTCTCAAGCGCCACCACCCGCGCGCCGCGCGGGTTGAGGTGCTCCATGAAGCGCTTGATGGCGCCGCCTTTGCCGGCCGCGTCGCGGCCCTCGAACAGGATCACCACGCGCTGGCCGGTTTCCTTGACCCCGGCCTGCAGTTTGAGCAACTCGACCTGCAGGCGGAACTTGTGCCGCTCGTAGGTCTTGCGGCGCAGCAGTTTGCGATAGGGGTCGCCGCTTTAGCGCCAGTCGGGAGAGAATTCGACGTCGGGGTCGGGCGCGGACTCGTCGGTTGGCTGCTCGCCGCGCAGCGCGGCGCGAAGCGCACGGCGGTCGTCGGGCGAGGCGCCGTCGAGCAGGGCGCGGGCGCGGGCGATCGGCGTGTCTTCCGGCGCAGCCAGCAGTCGGTCGGTGACTTCGGCGGCGCGCGCGGCAGTGGCGGCAGCACCGGCTTCGTACACCGTCATCGCGCGCGGATCGCGCGGGGCGACGTCGCCGCGGCGGGCGCGGCGAACGGTGCCGCCCCCACCCGTGTCGCGCGTCGTGGTCGTGCTGGCGGTGGAGCGCAGGCGCGCGGTGGCGGTGGACGTGGGTTTGCGGGACATGGCCTTTCTCCCCGGGGCGAACATCGTCCCGGCCCATGCGCACCTTGTAAGCCGCCGACACCAACGCCTCGTTGACCCTCGTCAAGGCGGGCTTCGAGAGGGCGCTTTGGTCCCGCCGCGCGGTGGTCCGGCCCGTCGTGCGCGCCGGAGGAGCTGGTACGCCGGGCCTCGCGCCGCGATATCGGGCTCAATCCTGCGCCGCGGCGTCCTCCCGCCCCTGCTGGCGGATCTGCGCCTCGCGGCGCGCCTCGGCGATCGAGTCGAGCACGGCTTCGACGTCGCCGTCCCCGGTGGCATCGATGAACGCGCCGGACAAGGGGCTGTCGGGGCGCAGTTCGCCCTTCTCGTACAGCGCCCACATCTCCTCGCCGACGCGCATGGTCGCCAGTTCCGGCGCGAAGCGCGCCAGGCTGTCGCGCAGGTTGTGGACGTCGCGCAGCAGCATCTGGCGCGCGGCGTTGTTGCCGGCTGCGCTCACCACCTGCGGGAAGTCGATGATCACCGGGCCGTCGGCGCCGACCAGCACGTTGTATTCGGACAAATCGCCGTGGATCAGGCCGAGGCAGAGCATGCGCACCACGTCGGCGACGAGCCGCGCATGCCAGGCGCGCGCGACCTCGGGCGTGAGGTCGACCTCGCCCAGGCGCGGGGCGCTGTCGCCCTCGGCGTCCACCACCAGGTCCATCACCAGCACGCCGTTGAAGTAGCCGTGCGGCCGCGGCACGGTCACGCCGGCGTCGTGCAGGCGGTAGAGCACCTCGACTTCGGTGTTCTTCCAGTTCTCCTCCAGTTCGCGGCGGCCGAAGCGCGTGGCCTTGGACAGCGCGCGCGCCTGGCGGCTGCCGCGGACCTTGCGGCCCTCCTGGTAGACCGTGCGCGCCTGGAAACTGCGCTGGGCCATGTCCTTGTAGACCTTGGCGCAGCGCACCGCGTCGCCGCAGCGCACGACCCACACGGACGCCTCCTTGCCGCTCTTGAGCGGGCGCACGACGGTGTCGATCACGCCGTCGTCGATCAGGGGCTGGAGTCCCGGGGGAATGCGCATCGCGGACACCGTGCCGTGGGCCCGCAGTATGACCGATCGCGTCCTGTCGGCGCTGCTATCCTGCGTCTTCGGCCGAGTCGAATGGCGAATGTGCGCATGTCAAGGAAATCGGGGCGGTCCGCCGTTCGGTAACGCCGCCACGTTCTGGCAAACTGAGTGTCGAGTTGCCTCTGGCTGGAGACGTACATGCCCTCGCCGACAACGCTCGAAACGCTGCAAGCCCAGGTCCTGAGCCTTTCGAAGTCGGATCGGGCGCGCCTGCTCGAGCGCCTGGTCGCCAGCCTCGACGTGGACACCCAGGCCGAGGAGGAGTGGGAGCAGATCGCCGAGACCCGCGAGCTTGAACTGACGTCGGGTCAATCTGTCGCGGTGTCGCTGGAAGACGCGATGGCGAGGCTCCGGGCCCGGTTTCCCGGGTGAGCGTCGCGCTTCATTCGGGCGCAGAGCGGGATCTTCTCGAAGCCGCGTCGTTCTACGAGGCGGAAGCTTCTCCAGCGCTTGCAGCGCGCTTCATTGCCGAGTTCGAGCGCGTGGTGAGATTGCTCGCGGTCACTCCTGGGCTCGGCACTCTCCGTGCCCGTGGTCGACGCGGGTATTGAACCTCGGGGTTTCCGTACACGGTCGTGTACAGGGAGGTTCCGCAGGGAATTCTCGTGCTTGTCGTCAAGCACGATCGGCCCCGGCACGATCGTCGCCGCCCCGGCTTCGGTGCGTCCCGGAAGTAGCTGCGCGTTGCCGCGCGCGGAGGCGTCAACCGCGCTGCTATCCTTCACCACCTCTACACTGTTCCAGGTGGTGCATGAGTCCGAGCAAGGTCCCCGACGGCGAGGAACGCGGCTGGATCGTCCCGATCGGCGGGGCGGAGGAAAAGGAAGACGATCCGCGCATCCTCCAGCGTTTCGTGGATCTTTGCGGGGGCGCGCAGGCCAACATCGCGGTGATCCCCACCGCCAGCCGGCTGGCCGACACCGGGCCTCGCTACGCAAAGCTGTTCCGCGAACTCGGCGCGCTGGAAACCGCGGTGGTCGACGTCGAATCGCGGGAGCAGGCCGCTGATCCTGCACGCATCGCCCCGCTCAAGCGCGCGACCGGCATCTTCCTCACCGGCGGCAACCAGCTGCGCATCACCACCCTGCTCGGCGGCACCGACGTGGCGCGCACGATTCGATCGCGCAACGCCGCGGGTGTGGCCGTCGGCGGCACCAGCGCTGGGGCCAGCGTGCTCAGCGAGCACATGATCGCCTTCGGCGACGAAGGATCCTCCCCGATGGCCGGCAGCGTGCGCCTCGCGCCGGGGCTGGGCCTGACGAACCGCTTCATCATCGACCAGCACTTCCGCCAGCGCGACCGGCTGGGCCGCCTGGTCACCGCGCTGGCCTACAACCCGTTCGCGATCGGCATCGGGCTGGACGAGGACACGGCCGCCTTCATCGCGCCGGACAACGAACTGGAGGTGGTCGGCAGCGGCGCGGTGACGGTGGTCGACGCCGCCGCACTGGAGTTCTCGTCGATGGCCGCGGTGGAGGAGGGCGAGCCGGTCTGCCTGCTGGGCCTGACCGTGCATATCCTGGTTGCCGGTGCGAGTTTCAATTTGCATACTCGGAAGGCGCAGGCGAACGCGCTCGCCAGCCGCAAGACCTGAGGGTCCAACCGCCAGGAGCCCCGAATGCGCATCCTCGATCGTGCGGTCTACGTCGGTCCTTCGCTGTATGCGCATTTCCCGGTCATCCGGCTGGAGCTCGACCTCGGCGAGCTCGAGCAGTGGCCGACCGCCCGGCTCGGACCGGGCTTCATCGACGGGCTGGTCGCCGCCCTGCCGGGGCTGGCCGAGCACGGCTGTTCCTACCGCGAGCCTGGCGGCCTGATCCGCCGCATGCGCGAGGACGA
>DHLY01000064.1:15470-21455 GCA_002405525.1 Proteobacteria bacterium UBA4656 | reverse complement strand
CACCTGGCTCGGCCACGTGCTCGAACACGTGGCGATCGAAGTGCAGAACGTCGCCGGCGAGGACGTCAGCTTCGGCAAGACCCGCGGCACCGGCAAGCCCGGCGTGTACAGCGTGGTCTACGAGTACGCGCAGAAGGAAGAAGGCATCGAGGCCGGCGAGCTCTCGCTGCGCCTGCTGTGTTCGCTGCTGCCCGACGCCCTGCGCCCGGCGGGCAGCGTGCCCGAGGGCTGGAACTGGGTCGAGGCGCGCGATGCCTTCATCCGCTTCGCGCAGCGCCGCGCGCTGGGCCCGTCGACCGCCGCGCTGGTCAAGGCCGCCGAGGCGCGCGGCATCCCGTGGTTCCGCCTCAACGACCAGTCGCTGGTGCAACTGGGGCAGGGCAAGTACCAGCAGCGCATCCAGGCCACGGTCACCGGGCGCACCTCGCACATCGCGGTGGAACTGGCCAGCGACAAGGAGGAGACCAACAAGATCCTCGCCGCGCTCGGCCTGCCGGTGCCGCGCCAGGAACTGGTGCAGAGCGAGGCGGGCGCGGTGCGCGCCGCGCGCCGGATCGGCTTCCCGGTGGTGACCAAGCCCTACAACGGCAACCACGGGCGCGGCATCTCGATCCGCCTGACCACCGACGAGGAAGTGATCGAGGGCTTCAAGAAGGCGCAGGAGATCTCGCGCTCGGTGATCGTCGAGACCTTCCTCGAAGGCGACGACCACCGCCTGCTGGTGGTCAACGGCGAACTGGTCGCCGCCACCCGCCGCACGCCGGGCCACGTGGTCGGCGATGGCCGCCACACGATCGCGCAACTGGTCGATCTGGTGAACCTCGACCCGCGGCGCGGCATCGGCCACGAGAAGGTGCTGACCCGGCTGCAGCTCGACGCGCAGGCCGAGATGATGATGGCGCGCGCGGGCTACACCGCCGATTCGATCCCGCCCGAGGGCCAGGTCGTGTACCTGCGCTCGACCGCCAACCTGTCCACCGGCGGCACCGCCACCGACGTCACCGACATCATCCACCCCGACAACCGCGAGATGGCGGTGACCGCGATCCGCGCCATCGGGCTCGACGTCGGCGGCGTGGATTTCCTGTCGACCAACATCGCCGCCAGTTACCGCAAGATCGGCGGCGGCATCTGCGAGGTCAACGCAGCACCCGGCTTCCGCATGCACGTGGCACCCAGCGAGGGCTCGCCGCGCGACGTCGCAGGCCCCGTGATCGACATGCTGTTCCCGACGGGATCGCCCAGCCGGGTACCGATCGCGGCGATCACCGGCACCAACGGCAAGACCACGACCTCGCGCATGCTGGCCCACATCGCCAAGATGGCGGGCTTCACGCCGGGGCTGACCACCACCGACGGCGTCTACGTCGACGGCCAGCGCACGGTCGAGGGCGACATGACCGGCCCGGTGTCGGCGCGCATGGTGCTGTCCAACCCGCTGATCGACTTCGCGGTGCTGGAGACCGCGCGCGGCGGGCTGCTGCGCGCCGGCATGGGTGTGCGCAGCGTGAACGTCGGTGCAGTGCTCAACGTGCAGTCCGACCACCTCGGCATGAAAGGCATCGACACCCTGGAGCAGTTGGCCGAGGTCAAGCGCATCGTGGTCGAGGTGGCCGACGACTGCGCGGTGCTCAACGCCGACGATGCCAACGTGGTGCGCATGTCGGCCTACACCGACGCCAGGACCATCTGCTATGTCACCCTCAACCCCACCCACGGCCTGGTGCGCGAGCACATCCGCGCCGGCGGGCGCGCCTGCGCGCTGGAGGCGGGCGTCAACGGGCACATGATCGCGCTGTACGACAAGGGCGGGCACATCCCGCTGCTGTGGACCCACCTGATCCCGGCCACGCTGGAGGGCCGCGCGCTGCACAACGTGCAGAACGCGATGTTCGCCGCCGCCATCGCGTATTCGATGGGGATCAAGCTCGACGCGATCCGGCAGGGCCTGCGCACCTTCGACAGCACCTTCTTCCAGGCCCCGGGCCGGATGAACGTGTTCAACGAGCATCCGTTCAAGGTGCTGTTCGACTACGGCCACAACGCGCACGCGGTCGGCGTGATGGCCGACCTCGCGCAGCGGCTCGACGTGACGGGCCGGCGCATCGTGGTGCTGGCGGGTCCCGGCGATCGCCGCGACGAGGACCTGGTGGCGATCGCGGATGCGGTCGCGGGTCGCTTCGACCACTACATCTGCCGCCGCGACGACGCGTTGCGCGGGCGCGACGGCGACGCAGTGCCGCGCATCCAGGCGCGCGCGCTGGAAGCCAAGGGCGTGCCGAAGTCGGCGATCTCGGTCATCCCCGACGAGCAGGAGGCGATCGACGCCGCGCTGCGCATGGGCCAGCCCGGCGACCTGCTGCTGGTGTTCGCCGATGCGCTGGTGCGCTCGTGGAAGCAGATCATCAAGTTCCGTCCCGAGGGCATGGCGCCGGTCCCGGAACGCCCGAAGAGCGTGGACGTGCCGCTGCCCAGCACGCCGGCCGGCGAGATGGCTTTCGTCGGCATGGAAGGCATGGTGCGTGACGAGCGCGGCATCCGCTTCGCGCGCGAGAGCGACGACTGAACGCGCCCGCCGCCAGTCCGTCCTTCGTCGACTCGCGGCGCCTGACCGGACCCCACCGGGACTTCGCCGCGCCCGGCGCGGTGCTGGAAGCGGTGTCCGCGCAGCCGATCGCGGCCGGCGTGCTCGAACGCTGGCACGCGATCGTGGGCGAGACCTGCGCGGCGCTCGGCTGGCCGCCGCCGCAGCGGGTGGCGCGCGCGCATCCCGGCGGCGCCTCGCTGCTGCTGTCGGCGCCGCTCGACCAGTTGTTCGCCGCCACCGAGGTGAACGAATGGGCGTGGCAGCGCGCCAGCGGCGCGCACGATGGGTTCCACGCCCCGGGCCATCCCGCGTCGTGGGACCAAGCCGCCGCGCTGGACACCTTGCACCGCCTCGCCGCCGGCGAACGCGCGCCGGCGCTGCTGGCGCTGGTGGCCGCCGCGCGCACGCACGGCCTCGAAGCCAGCATCGACGATGCGACGCTGTCGATCGGCGAGGGCCGCTGGAGCCGTTCGTGGGCGGTCGACGACCTGCCCGCGCCCGATGCGGTGCCGTGGGAGGCGCTGCGCGCGGTGCCGAAGGCGCTGGTCACCGGGTCCAACGGCAAGACCACCACCGTGCGCCTGCTCGCCGCCGCGCTGCGCACGCGTGGTGCGCCGGTCGGCCACTGCTGCACCGACGGCGTGTTCGTCGACGACGTCGCGGTGGCCGGCGGTGACTGGTCCGGCCCCGGCGGCGCGCGCCAGGTGCTGCGGCATCCCGGCGTCGAGGCCGCGGTGCTGGAGACCGCGCGCGGCGGCATCCTGCGCCGCGGGATGGCGGTCACGCGGGCCGATGTCGCGGTGGTGACCGGGATCAGCGCCGATCACTTCGGCGAGTACGGCGTATACGGCCTCGAGGACCTCGCCGACGTCAAGCTGACCGTGGCGCGCGCGATCGACGCCCGCGGCGTGCTGGTGCTCAACGCCGACGATGCGATCCTGCGCCGTCGCGGTGCCGGCCTCGGCTGCCCGCTGGCCTGGTTCGCGCGCGAGCACGCGCATCCGCTGCTGCGCGCGCACCGCGACGCCGGCGGACGCACCGCGGGCGTGCACGACGGCGAACTGCTGCTGGCGCACGGCGGCGACGTGGCGAGCCTCGGCGCCGTCGCCGCGATGCCGCTCACGTTCGGCGGTCGCGCGACCTACAACATTGGCAACCTCGCCGCGGCCGCGCTGGCGGCGCATGCGCTCGGCGTGCCGGCTTCGGCGCTCGCCGCGCTGTACGCCGGGTTCGGCGCGCGCCACGCCGACAATCGCGGCCGCCTGCAGCGCTGGTCGCTGGGCGCGACCACCGTGCTGCTCGACTACGCGCACAACCCGGAAGGCCTCGACGCGCTGCTCGGCATCGCCGATGGCCTGCGCGGCGGCGGGCGGCTCGGCCTGCTGCTCGGCCAGGCCGGCAACCGCGACGACGACGCGGTGCGTGAACTGGGCGCGGTCGCCGCGCGCCACCGCCCCGATCGCGTGGTGCTCAAGGACATCGCGGGTTACCTGCGCGGCCGCGCGCCGGGCGAGATCGCGGCCATCCTCCGCGAGCCGCTGCTCGACGCCGGCATCGCGCCGGACGCGATCGACACCGTGCTCGACGAGGCCGAGGCCGCGCGCAGCCTCGTCGGCTGGGCGCGCGACGGCGACCTGGTGGTGCTGCCGACCCACGGCACGCAGGCGCGCGAGCGCGTGAGCCGGTGGCTCGATGGCCTGGTGCAGGCCGGGTGGACGCCGGGCCAGGTGCTGCCCGATCTGCCTGCACCCGTGGCGCCCTGACGCTGCTCAGCATCCCGGGTTCGACGGGTCCCACCAGTAGAACTGCAATGAGGCCGGCCATTCGCCGGTGGCGGGCCGATCACGGCCGAGCAGCAGGCGCAGGTCGAGGTAATCCGGCCGCGGCTGCGGGCGCAGCAGCAGGTCGAGCCGACCATCGCCATCGAGATCGCCGGCCCAGACCAGCGCATCGGCGGGCGCGAGCAAGCCCGCGCGGCCAAACACCGGATCGCCAGCGGTGTGCAACAGCACGACCGGTTCGCCGTCGCCGTGCAGCCACCAGCGCGCGATGCAGTCCCCGCTCCAGCAGGATTCCGGCGATGCCTCCTCGATCATCAGGCTGAGGCGGCGCGGGCCGCCGTCCATCGCGGGCCACGCCAGCGCCGGCGGCGCCGCGTCGCCGTGCTCGCCGGCCCAGTCTCCGGCGCTGAAGTCGGGAAACCGCGGGTTGATCCACTCGGTCGCGACCGGCCCGGCCTGCACGCCGGCGACGCCACGCAGCAGCGCCAGCGTGCCCGGCGGTGCGTCGCCGCGCAGCACTTCGCCATCGACCGTTCCGTCGTGGGTCTCCACCGGCGCGCGCTCAGCCCAGGCGCGCGCGGGCGCGAGGTGGCAGGCGCCGTCCGCGCAGACCAGCGCCAGCCAGCCGTCCGCCGGCAGCGGGGACGTTTCGAGCCCGTCGACGAAGGCATAGCCTTCCTCGCGCACATGCAGCAGACCGGTCGCCTCGGCAACGATCGGCACCGCGAGCAGCGCGGCGGTGAGACAGGCGATGGCGCGGGGTCGGATGAGCATGCGATTGGGTACGCGGATGTTGCGCCCAGCTTCGCTCCGGGCCGGGCCGATCGCAGGGCGCCAAGATGGCGCGATGCGGGCGGCCTCACGCCGCGCGCAGGAAGTCCAGCAGCGCGTCGGCCAGTGCGTCCGCGCAGTCTTCCTGCAGGAAGTGGCCGCCGCCGGCGAGCACGACGTGCGGTTGCCCGCGGGCGCCGGGGACGAGTTTCTGCAGCACGCGGTCGGCGCCGGCGGTGATCGGGTCGCGGTCGCTGAAGGCGGTGCGGAAGGGGCGCTCGAAGCGCATCAGCGACTGCCACGCCGCGCGGTTCGGTTCGCTGGCCGGATCGTCGGGGGTCGCCGGGACGAGGCCAGGGAAGGCGCGCGCGCCGGCCTTGAAGGTCTCGTCGGGGAACGGCGCGTCGTAGGCCGCCTGCACCGCGGGCGGCAGCGGGGTGGTGCAGCCGCGCGCCACAATCGCGCCGGTCGGAAACACGTCGACGGTGCGCGCGTAGTCGCGCCACTTCAGGAAGGCCTCCGGCATCTTCGAATCGCCGGTCGGCAGGAAGGTGTTGGCTGCCAGCACCCTCGCGAAGCGTCCGGGCATCGCCGCCACCAGACGCAGGCCGATCAGCCCACCCCAGTCCTGGCACAGCAGGGTGATGCCGTTCAGGTCCAGCCGCTCGACGCAGGCGGTCATCCAGTCGACATGGTGCTGGTAGGTGTAGTCCTCGATCCGCATCGGCTTGTCGCTGCGTCCGAAGCCGATCAGGTCGGGCGCGACCACGCGATGCCCGGCAGCCACCGCACGCGCCACCTGCCGCCGGTACAGGCACGACCACGAGGGTTCGCCGTGCAGCATCA
>DHLY01000064.1:9658-15354 GCA_002405525.1 Proteobacteria bacterium UBA4656 | reverse complement strand
TGCCTGCGCGCGGCCGCCAGCGCGCCGAGCGGCGCCAACCAGCAGCCATGGCGGTTCGTGGCGGTCGCCGATGCGGCGACCAAGCGCCGCATCCGCGAAGGCGCCGAAGCGGAGGAGCGCGAGTTCTATGCGCGCCGCGCGCCGCAGGACTGGCTGGATGCGCTCGCGCCCCTGGGCACCGACGCGGACAAGCCCTTCCTCGAAACCGCGCCGTGGCTGATCGCCGTGTTCTATGAGCGCTTCGGCATCGGCCCCGACGGCGTCAAGGAGAAGCGCTACTACCCGCATGAGTCGGTCGGCATCGCGACCGGTCTGCTGATCGCCGCGCTGCACGGCGCCGGCCTCGCCACCCTCACCCACACGCCGAGTCCGATGGGCTTCCTCAACGAGATCCTGGGGCGGCCGAAAAACGAGATGCCCTATCTGCTGCTGGTGGTCGGGCATGCGGCCGAGGGTTGCCGGGTGCCCGCGATCGAGCGCTTGCCGCTGGCGTAGGTCGCGCAATTCATCGACTGAGGCGCCGGCTTCGTTGCACACTGCGCGCCTCGCAAAGGAAGGAAGCCCGCCGATGCACCGCGCCTTCGCTCGCGTCGTGTGCCTCGCCGCCATCCTGTTCGCGGCCAGCGCCGCGGGAGCCGCCGAAACCATGCCTGCCGAACCGAATCTCTTCGCCACGCCGCGCGACCGCGCGCTCGCCCCCGTGCTCGCCGCGCGCGAGGCCGATTGGCGCATCGGGCCGGTGGTCTACCAGGTGCTGGTCGATCGTTTCGCGCCGAGCGAAAACCTCGATGCCAAGCGCGGGCTTTACGCCGCACCGCGCCGCCTGCGCAGCTGGAACGAAAATCCCGCGCGCGGCACCCGCGACGATGCGATCGGCCTGTGGAGCCACGAGCTCGACTTCTGGGGTGGCGACCTCGAGAGCCTGCACGGCAAGCTCGACTACATCGAAGGTCTCGGTGTCGACGTGCTCTACCTCAACCCGATCCACCAGGCGATGACCAACCACAAGTACGACGCGCAGGACTACACGACGGTGAGCGCCGAGTACGGCACCCGCGCCGACGTGAAGCGGCTCGCCGACGAACTGCACGGGCGCGGCATGCGCCTCGTGCTCGACGGCGTGCTCAACCACATGGGCCGCACCAGCCCGATGTTCCAGGACGCGCTCGCCAACCCCGCGAGCCCGTGGCGCGACTACTTCGTGATCGGCCCGCAGTGGCAGTTGGGCTATCGCGCGTGGTGGGACGTGGCCAACCTGCCCGACGTGAACTGGGAGAACCCGAAGGTCCGCGAGTGGCTCTACGGCAGCCCCGACGCGGTGGTGCCGGGCTGGTTCCGCGAGGGCGTGGACGGCTGGCGGCTCGACGTGGCCTACGACCTCGGGTTCACGTATCTCACGGAACTGACGCAGGCCCTGCATGCCGCCAAGCCCGGCTCGCTGGTGCTCGGCGAGGTCTACAACTACCCGCCGGACTGGGTCGACGGTCCCCTCGACGGCATCCTCAACATCACCGCGTCGGAAGCGATCTTCCAGATGGCCACCGGTCGCCTGGGCGGCCGGCATGCGGGCGACATCGTGGAGCGGCTGGTCGCCGACACCGACTACGAGGGCCTGCTGCGTTCGTGGATCGTGCTCGACAACCACGACAAGCCGCGGCTGGCGTCGTGGATCCCGGGCGCCGAAGCGCAGCGCTTCGCGCAGGTGCTGCAGTTCACCCTGCCGGGGGCGCCGAACCTCTACTACGGGGTCGAACTCGGCCTCGAAGGGCCGGAGGATCCCAGCAACCGCGGGCCGATGCGCTGGGAGCGCGCGAGCGCCGACAACCCGCAGCTCGCCTTCGTGAAGCACCTCACCGCGCTGCGCCGCGAGATGCGCGCGCTGCGCATCGGCGAGTTCCGCCGGTTGGATGCCGAGCGCCTGTTCGCCTTCAGCCGCCACACCGATCGCATCGCCGAACTCGCCATCGTGCTGGCCAATCCCGGTGACGCGCCGGTCGACGACTTCGTGATGACCCGCGAATCGAAACTGGCCAACAACGAGATCCTGCGCTGTGCGCTGACCGGCGCCGAGGTGCGTCTGTCGGCTGGCGCGCTGCGCGTGACCGTGCCGGCAAAGACCGTGTGGCTGCTGCGGCCGGTGCTGCGCAAGCCCGGACTGGACTACGAGGCGTACAAGCGCGTGCAGTGATCGTTCGCCGCCGGGCGCGCGCCGTGCGCGCCCGGCCGGCGGCGGTCAGCGACGGGCGTGGCGGCGCCCGAGCGCGATGCCGAGCGCCGCCCAGGCCGTCGCCACGCAGGCGCCCGCCCAAGCCACGGCGGCGGCCCCGCCCTCGAGCCCGCGCAGCAGCGCCTGCACTTGCGCGGCCAGCGCGTCGGCGCCGCGGTACACCGGCAGGTCGATCACGTTCTTGGCCTTGTAGCGCGTCGCGTCGTCGATCGGCCCGAACAGCAGCTCGCGGCCGATGCGCACGAAGGCGAACTCGCCAGCGCGGCGCAGCACCATCACCACCGACAGCGCGGCCAGCCCGCCGCCCACCGCCAGCAGTGAGAAGCCCGCCACCATGCCCAGCGGCACCAGCCCGAGCAGGAAGGCCACGCCGAAGCGCCGCGCGAGCCGGCCGGTGGCGAAGACCTGCGCCAGCACGGCCAGCCCCTGCACCACCCATTCGATGCGCGCGAAGTAGCGCGTGCGGTCGGCGGTGTCCGCGTAGGCCTGTGCGACCAGCAACTGCTGCTCGAAGTAGAGGAAGGTGTTGACCGTCGACGACAGCACCACGAAGCCGGCGATGCCCAGCAGGTAGGGCGAGCGCAGCACCGAGCCGATGCCGGCAAAGGGATTGCCGCCGAGCGCGCGGTCGACCACCGGCGCGTCGGCGCGCGCCGGTTCCCGGTCCAGGCGCGCCAGCAGCAGGCGCTGGAAGCCCACCGCGGCGACGAACAGCGCGGCACCCAGCAGCAGCACGCCGCCGTTGCCGATTGTGTCCACCAGCAGGTCGGTAGCCAGCGGCCCCGCGAGCGCGCCGCTGGTGCCGCCGGCGGCCACGATGCCGAACAGCCGCTTGCGGCGCTCGACGTCGAAGGCCTCCAGCAGGAAACTCCAGAACACCGACACGATGAACAGGTTGAGCACGCTGATCGTGACGTAGAACACGCGCCCCACCGCGGGGCCCGGCGCGCCCGACAGCCAGGCGACGCCGACCCCCGCCAGGGCGAGCGCGATCGCGCCGTACAGCCACGGCAGCAGGGTGCGGCGCGGCACGTTAGCGACCAGCCAGCCGTACAGCGGCACCACCGCCAGCGAGGCGATCCAGACCACGGTCCACAGCTGCGCCACCGCCTCGTTGCCGAGCAGGGTGCCCACGGTCTCGCGTACCGGACGCACCGCGAAGTAGCCGCCGAGCAGGCAGAAGAACAGGCCGAAGGCGGCGACGAGCAGCGGGCCATCGCCGGGGGCGCTGCCGAGCAGGGCGCGCCAGCGGGCGACGAACGGGCGGGAATCGGAGGTCATGGGGCGACGGCCTGGCGATCGATGGCGCACACCCTAGGGCGTGGCCGCGGCCGCGCCCCGTGCCTGAAGCCATGGGACTCGCGCGCGTCGTACCAGTGCGGCGCCCGGCCGCGGGCGGCGATGCCGGCGCCTCAGCCCAGGTCGCGCCAGGCGGCGACGAGCAGCGTGATCTCCGCCGCATGGAAGGCGACCGCAGCGGCCGGCAGCGCCGTCAGCTGCCAGATCAGCGCCGTGGTGCCGGCCATGACCGCCGCGCCCACGATGTAGACCGTCGCGAATCGTGACGACTCCGGCCGCCCCAGCCGCCAGGCGATCAGCGCGATCGCGGCCAGCACCAGTGCCGCTTTGATGGTCGCCATGCCGCGCAGCAGGACGGCGATCTCCGGGTCGGCCGCCATGCGGGGCGCCGGATCGCCCAGGGCCAGCCCGACCAGTGCGGCCGCGGCGCAGCCCGCGAACAGCGCGAGGCGCCGGCGCGTCACCAAGGCCACGCCGGGCTTCGCGGTGGTGGCGGGGCGGGGCGGCTCGTGCGGGGCTTCGAACAGCAGCATGGCGGCGGCTCCTCGGGCAGGACGCCAGTATCGCCCAGCCGAGCCGCGCAGGCGTGATGGCTGTCATGTTGGCCGACTGACGCCCGGCCCTGCCGGCGCCGGGCCCGCGCGTGCATGCTGGCCGCACCTCATGAGGGAGCCCATCATGCCCGTGATCGCGCAGTGGTCCAGCGTCTCGAAACGCCTCGGCGCCACCCAGGCGCTGGACGACTTCTCGCTGGCGGTCCACGCCGGCGAGGTGGTCGCCGTCCTCGGCCCCAACGGCGCCGGCAAGACCACGGCCCTGCATCTGCTGCTCGGCCTGCTCGCGCCGGACGCCGGCACGGTGGCGATCGAAGGTCGCGACCCGCGTGACGCCGCCACGCGCGCCGCGGTGGGCGCCGTGCTGCAGACCGCCGGCTTCCCGCGACGTCTGCGGGTGGTCGAACTGCTGCGCCAGCACGCGTCCTGCTATGCCGGTGCGCGCGATGCGGCCGAGGTGCTGGACATCGTCGGCATGGGCGACCGTGCGCGGCGCTCGCTGGGTGAACTGAGCGGCGGCGAGCGGCGCCGTGTCGAGTTCGCCCTCGCCCTGGTCGGGCACCCGCGCCTGCTGCTGCTCGACGAGCCCACGGTCGGCGTCGATCCGCGCGAGCGTCGCGCCCTGCTGGACACCATCGGCGATCTGCGCGGCGCCGGTGCAGCGATCGTGCTCACCACCCATCACATCGACGAGGCCGAACGTCTGGCCGACCGGATCGCGCTGCTGCAGCGCGGCCGCCTGCGCCAGGTCGGCAGCCAGGCCGAGGTCAAGGCCGCCGCCAGCCTGCGCGCCGCGCGCCTGCTGCTCGCCACCACGCTGGCCGACGGCTCGCTGGCGGCGCTGCCCGCCGTGATCGCGGTGCAGCGGCGCGAGGACCGGGTGGAGATCGACAGCCGCGACGGGGATGCCACCCTGCGCGCGCTGTTGGCCGCGGATGCGGGTGCGCGCGACATCGAGGTGCGCCGCGCCAGCCTCGAAGACGCCTACCTCGGCCTCACCGCAGGAGAGCGCCCGTGACCACCTCCGCCCCCCGCGCGCCGCTGGCTCCGATGCTGCGTCACGAGATCGCCAACGAGACCCGCCGCGTGCTGCGCGACCCGGCCTACACCGCGCCGGCGATCGGCTTCCCGATCGCGTTCTACCTGCTGTTCACCTTCGTGGTGCCGTTCGGCCGCGGCAATCCGGCGATGGCCGAGATGCTGTTCGCCAACTACCTCACCTTCGGCGTGATCGGCGCGATGCTGTTCGGCTGCGCGCTGCCGCTGGCGCAGGATCGCGACCAGGGCGTGCTGAAACTCAAGCGCACCACGCCGCAGCCGTTCGGTGTCTACGTCGCCGGCAAGCTGGTCGCGGCCCTGCTGCTCGCGGTCGCGGTGGCCGCGGTGATGAGCGCGGTCGCGATCGGCGCGGTGGGCCTGCGCTGGAGCGCGGGCCAGTGGGCGGCGATGGCCGCGGTGCAGCTCGCCGGCGCGCTCGCCTTCGGCGCGATCGGGCTCGCCATCGGCGCCTGGTTCCGCGACAACGCCGCCCCCGGCGTGGTGAACCTCGTGTTCCTGCCCAGCGCCGCGCTCGGTGGCCTGTGGTTCCCGATGTCGATCATGCCCGGCGTCGTGAA
>DHLY01000064.1:389-9445 GCA_002405525.1 Proteobacteria bacterium UBA4656 | reverse complement strand
GCTTTCACTCGCCGGAATCGCCGCCTGGGTCGTGGTCGGCGTGCTGCTGGCGGGGTGGGGGCTGCGGCGCAAGCCGTATTGACGGCATGCTCGCCGCCACCGGTCGGAGGTCGCCCGGGTGCTCCCGCGCTGCGGCGGCCCCGTGGCAGCGCCGGGTGCAGCGCGATGGCGTGAGTGCAAGGATGCAAAGCTCGCACCGTTCCCGCGCTGTCCCGGCCTTGCGAAGGCCGGCGACCGCGGGAGGCCGGTGAGCGACCCATGGGCGGCAAGGTGCCGAATCGGCGCGCTACATCAGCACCCAGACCACGGCGGTGCGTGGCGGAACGCTGAAGGTGCCGTTCGCAGCGTCGAAGCGCGCCTGCTCCCGCGGGCGCGGATCGGTGCCCTCGGCGTGCACCGGATGCAGCCGCCAGCCGAGGCCGGCTTCCTCCGGCAGGGTGATCACCTGCGCGCGGACGTCCGCGTTGAGCGCGTAGAGCACGGCCCCGAAGCGAGCGTCCGGATAGCCCGCGCCGTCGAGCCGGCCGACCAGCAGCGAACCCGACTGCGCGGGGCCGGCGTCCGGAAAGCGCAGGCGCGCGGCGATCGCGTCCGCGGTGCGCAGGCGGAACAGCGGGGTGCTGGCGCGGATGCGCAACAGATCGAGGAAGGCCCCGCGCGTCCAGGCGATCTGCGCCGGCTGCGGGCGCAGCGCGGGGTCGGCCAACAGCGGGCGCATCAGTGGCCACGAGCGTTCGTTGTCGGGCGCCGGTGGCAGGCCACTGCCGAAGGCAGTGTCCTGACCCGACCAGTCGACGCGATTGAACCAGTCGCCGGAGTCGTAGGAATTGCGGTCCATCGATTTGCTGCGCAAGATCTCGCCGCCGGCGTGGAAGTAGGCGATACCCTGGCTGAAGGCGACCGTGGCCAGCGCGAGCGCCTGCACCCGCGCGCGGTCGGCGGCCGTGGTGTCCCGCGGCAGCTTGAACGCCAGCACGTCGTACAGCGTCTGGTTGTCGTGGTTCTCGACGTAGTTGACCACCTCGCCGGGCTGGGCCACGTAGCCCGCCGGCTGACCGTTGTAGTCGATGGCCGACAGCGGCACCTCGCGCCCGTCCTGGGCCGGCATGCGGTAATCGCGCAGGCTGCCGGCCAGGCCGACCCGCACCAGGTCGGCCGCGCGGCGCAGGGCGTCGATGCCCGCCTCGCGCGGCGCCATGGCGTTGGGCGCGTAGTGCAGGCCGCTCGCCCAGCCCTGGCGCGACACTTGGCGCTCGTCGTTGTCGCCGGGCCCGCCGCCGCGCACGGCGTCGCGCGCGCGGTCGCTGAAGGTGCCGATGCCCGAGCCGTACAGCGAGCGCTGCGAGGCCTGCACGAAGCGCCGCCCATCGGCCACTTCGCCGAAGTTCCAGCCCTCGCCGATCAGGTGGATGCGTCGCCCCGCCGCGCCGTCCACCGCGCGCTGCAGATCCTCCATTGCGCGCCGCGGCTGGTGGCCCATGAGGTCGAAGCGGAACGAGTCGATGCGGTAGTCGCGCGCCCACACTACCGCCGAGTCGATCATCAGTTTCGCCATCATGCGGTGCTCGGTGGCGGTGTTCTCGCAGCAGGTGCTGCGCTCGATGCGGCCGGCGGCGTCGAGCCGGTGGTAGTAGCCGGGCACGATGCGGTCGAGCACCGAGCGCTCGTGCTGTCCGGCGTGGCTGGTGTGGTTGTAGACCACGTCCATGCCCGCGCGCAGGCCCAGCGCGTGCAGCGCCTGCACCATGGCGCGGAACTCGCGCACGCGCACCGCGCCGTCGGCTGGATCCGAGGCGTATGAGCCCTCGGGCGCTGTGAAGTGTTGCGGGTCGTAGCCCCAGTTGAAGCAGTCCTGCGCCGCCACCGCGCGGATCGCAGCCTGCTGCTGCATGCCGTCGGGCGGGCCCTGCACCTGCGGCGTGACGCAGCCGACCTCCGGCACGGTCGAGATATCGTAGGCCGGCAGGAGATGCACGTCGGTGACGCCCGCGGCCGACAGTGCGCGCAGGTGGCGCACGCCGTGCGAGTCGCCTTCGGCGAAGGCGAGGTAGCGCCCGCGGCGGTCGGCCGGCACGCGTTGGTCGCCGATCGAGAAGTCGCGCACGTGCAGTTCCCAGATCACGATGTCGACCGCCGCCCGCACGCGGTCGGGTCGCGGGTGCGCGTCCCAGCCGGCGGGCCGGGTCGCCGGATCGTCGAGCGAGCCGATCCAGGTGCGCTTCGAATCGGCGGCCAGGCTCAGCGAATAGGGGTCGGTGACCCGGTTGCGCACGATGCCGGCGCCGGGCACGAAGACCTCGACCAGCCAGGTGTAGTAGCCGCCGGACAGGTCGCCGTCCCGCGCCAGGCGCCAGACCCCGCTGGCGTCGTCACGGCCGGCCTCGATGACGCTGGATGCGGGCGCGGCGCCGTCCGCGTACAGGCACAGCGCGACGCGCTGCGCGGTTGGCGCCCATAGGGCGAAGCTGGTGCGTTCCGCACCGACCTGCGCCCCCAGGGTCGCTGCGGCCGCTTCGGCGTGGCGTTCGTCGAGCGCGCCCGGCCACTGCATCAGGGTTGCGGCCAGCACGCGGCCGGTGTCGTCTTCGCGCACCAGCATGGCCTGGCCGCGCGCGGCCGCGTCGCGCGCCGCGGCCGCCTTCTCCAGCAGTCCGAGCAGCGCTCCGGGGCCAAGCCAGCCGAAGCGTTCGTCGAGGTCCTTGGCCAGCGGGGCGCTGCGGGGCTGCAGTTCGATCGCGCCGTCGGCGCCAGTCACCGGCGCGCCCGGCCGCGCGAGCAGCGTGGCGCGCGCGGCATGGTGGATGCGGTAGCGGCCCTCGGCCGGCTGGCCCGGCCAGCGCAGCGTGCGCGCGTCGACCCAGACCGCGCGGGCCTCGGTCGTCGGGTCGGCCGCCGGGTGCAGGGTGGTCGCATGCCGTGGCGCATCGCAGTCCGCGCGCTCGAAGGCGGCGGCCTGCGGGCCGGCGAGCAGGGCAATGGCGAGCAGGGTCGGCGGGCGCATCGGCATCGGGGTTTCCTTCACATTTCCGTCCGCGCGGGACGGGCGCGGCTTCGGTACGATCCTGAGTCCCGCCATCCTGCCGTCCGGGGGCCGTTCGTGGAAGACCATCGCATCCGCAAGATCGTCATCGTCGGCGGCGGCACCGCCGGCTGGATGGCGGCATCCGTGCTGTCGAAGCTGCTCAACGCCAAGGTCCAGGACCGTGCTGCGAAAACCTCGATCCGGCTGATCGAGTCGGAGGAAATCGGTACGGTCGGCGTCGGCGAGGCCACGATCCCGCAGATCCGCCACTTCAACCGGACGCTCGATCTCGACGAGGACGAGTTCGTGCGCCGCACACAGGGCACGTTCAAGCTCGGCATCGAGTTCGTGAACTGGACCCGCCTGGGGCACCGCTACATCCACACGTTCGGCGTCACCGGCGGGCGCGACCTGGGCCTCGTGCAGTTCTACCAGTACTGGCTCAAGCTGCACCTGATGGGCGAGGTCGGTCCCGACATCGGCGAGTACACTTTTCATGCCATCGCCTGCCGCCGGCGCAAGTTCATGCGCTCGGCCAACGTGCAGAACTCCCCGCTGTCCAACATCGCCTACGCCTTCCACTTCGACGCCGGCCTGTATGCCCGATACCTGCGCGAGAAGGCCGAATCCTGGGGCGCCCAGCGCACCGAGGGCAAGGTGCGCGAGGTCGTGCTGCACCCGGAGACCGGCTTCGTCGACGCGGTGGTGATGGAAAGCGGCGAGTGCATCGAGGGCGACCTGTTCATCGATTGCTCCGGCTTCCGCGGCCTGCTGATCGAGCAGGCGCTCCGGACCGGCTACGAGGACTGGTCGCGCTACCTGCCCTGCAACCGCGCGCTGGCGGTGCCGTGCCGGTCCAGTGACGACCTGACTCCGTTCACGCGCTCGACCGCGCGCAGCGCCGGTTGGCAGTGGCGCATCCCGCTGCAGCACCGCACCGGCAACGGCTACGTCTACTGCTCCGACTACATCAGCGACGACGAAGCCGCCGCCACCCTCATGGCCAACCTCGACGGCGAGGCGCTCGGCGATCCGCGACCGCTGCGCTTCGTCACCGGCAAGCGGCGCAAGTTCTGGAACCGCAACGTGGTGGCCGTGGGGCTGGCCAGCGGCTTCATGGAGCCGCTGGAGTCGACCTCGATCCACTTCATCCAGTCGTCGCTCGCGAAACTGGTCGCATTCTGGCCCGACCGCCGTTTCGACACGGTGCGGATCGACGAGTACAACCGGCAGGTGCAGTTCGAGTTCGAGCGATCGCGCGACTTCCTGGTCCTGCACTACAAGGCCACCGAGCGCGACGATTCGCCGTTCTGGGACTACTGTCGCGAGATGTCGGTGCCGGACAACCTGGCGCAGAAAATGGAGCTGTTCCGCGACACCGGCCTGGTGTTCCGCGAGAACGAGGAATTGTTCGCCGAGACCAGCTGGATGCAGGTGATGGTCGGCCAGCACGTCATGCCGCGCGCCTACCACCCGATGGTCGACACGCTGTCGCTGGACGAGACGCGGCAGCTGGTCGCCGGCACGCGCGGGGTGCTGGAACGGTCGGTCGAGGTGATGCCCACCCACCGCGAGTTCATCGACCGCTTCTGCCGCGCCGACCCGGTGGACTTCGGGATGCCGCTCAAGAAGGCGATGTAGGCAGGCCTGCCGCGCGCCATCGCGGCGGGCGGCTGCAGCGCGTCACATGCCCCGCGCCGCTCGCGCGGGGTCAGCGCCTAAGGGGCCGGCGCCGGCGGAAACAGAAACCGCAGCGGCACGTCGAGCCGCGCCGACCAGCTCTGCTCGCTGTGGTCGGTGCCCGGGAAGGCGCGCGTGACCCAGTCCTCGCCCTGCACGTAGCCCTTCGCGGCCACCAGCGGGTCGACCTGCGCCTGCAGCGGCGGATACAGCGCGTCAAGGGTCTGGTCGCCGAAGTCGAAGTACAGTCTGTGCGCGCCCGCACGCGGCAGGCGCTCGGCCACGTAGTCGCGCAGCGCCTCCGGCAGCGGACTGTCGCCGAGCCAGACCGCGCCCGGCCAGTGCGTGGACACGCAGGCCGCCGCGCCGAACACCCCCGGGTATTCCGACAGCGCGTGCAGTGACGCCAGCCCACCCATGCTCGATCCCATCACCGCCGTATGCGCGGGACCGCTGGCGACGCGGAAGCGGCGCTCGATCTCGGGCCTGAGCTCCTCGACCAGGAAGCGCAGGTAGGCCGCCGATTGGACCGCTCCGTCCGGCAGCGGCTGCTTCGCCTCGACCGCGTTCTCGGCGGCCTCGGCGCGCTGCTCCGGCGCCAGCGCGTCGAAAGCGGCCTGCGGCAGGTACTCCGCCCAGCGCCGCGGCCCACCGTTCCAGACCCCGACCACGATGAACGGCCGCAGCTCGCCGCCGGCGATCAGCGCGCCTGCCACCTCGTCGACCCGCCATTCCTGCCGGTTCCAGGTGGTGCCGGCGTCGAACAGCATCTGGCCATCGTGCATGTAGAGCACGTCGTAGGGCCCCGCGTCGGGATAGCCGTCCGGGAGCCAGACATCGATGTGGCGTGGCGGCACATGCCTGGACGGAAAATCCGCCAGCCGCTCGATGCGTCCGCTGGCGACCTGCGGCAGCGCGGCTGCCGCTTCGGCGGCGGCGGGCGCAAAAACGGCGAGCAGAAGCAGGATCGTGGCGGTCGACATGGGCACCTCCAGTCCCGGGCATGGTGCCATGGAATGCCGCGCCGCCGTGCGCGCCGCTACCATCCGCCCACCGAAAGACCGCGCACCCCGTGTACAACCCCGACCCGCGCATCCAAGCCCTGCCGCTGTTCGACGGCCATGTCGCCTGGGTGGTGGACGACGCGCTGCGCGAACCGCGCCGGGTGGTTGACCTGGCCGCCGCGCATCGCGACGCCTTCGCGGTGATGGGCCACAACGCCTACCCCGGACTGGAGCTGCGGCTGCCGGACGAAGTGTCCGCAGCGCTCAACGACTTCTTCCTGCAGCACGTACGCGCGCGGCTCGGCATCCGCCGCGTGGAGCGCATGTACAGCCGCCTCGCCCTGGTCACGTTCGCGGCGGACCGGCTCGGACCGCCGCAGTGGTTCGCCCACCGCGACCGCTTCGGTCTCACGCCGCCGCAGTGCGTGGCCGCGTCGGTGCTGTACCTGTTCGACGAGCCTGCGCTCGGTGGCACCGCGTTCTTCCGCCCGCGGCGCCCGCTGGCCGACGTCGACCGCATGGTGCGCGATTCCGGTGTGCTGGCGCCCGCGGCCTTCACCCGCGTCTACGGCATCGCGCCCGGCTACCCGCGCGACGACGCCTGGTTCGAGCAGGTGGCGGTGGTGCCGCCGCGCTTCAACCGCATCGTGTTCTACGACGGCGGCCTGTTCCATGCCGGCGTGATCCCCGATCCCGCGCGGCTGAGCGATGATCCGAGGCGCGGGCGCCTGACGTTGAACGGCTTCTTCACCTGTCGGCGCGGCGCGGCCTGAGCCGTGGCCGGCCGGCAGCCGGGATGGCATACACTGCTCGACCCTGCTCCAGTACCCGGCACGACCATGGCGCCAGGCGCCGCAGCCCCGGCCGAGGCCGCGCGACCTCAGACGTACGCGCGCCTGTTCGCGCTGCTCGGCAGCGTGCGTCCGCCGACGGCGGTGCTGGCCGCCGCCGGTGCGTTGAGCCTCGCCGGTGCGGGCGCGTCGCTGGCCTTCCCGCTGCTCACGCAGCGCCTGGTGGACGCGCTGTCCGCCAGCCAGCCGTACCAGAGCGTCGCCGTGCTGCTGGTCGGCGCACTGCTGGCGGGCACTGCGCTGTCGGTGGCATCGGAGCTGATCCTCGCCCGCGGTGCGGTCGGCATCGCGGCGCGGCTGCGCGACCGCGTGCTGGCGAAACTGCTGCGCCTGCCGGTCCGCCACTTCGATGAAACCGACACCGGTGCGCGCGTCAGCCGCGTGGTCAGCGACTGCGAGGCGCTGTCGCGGCTGGGCACCGAGGAGGCGGTCAGCGCGGTGACCGGGGCAGTCACCCTGGCGGGCACGGTGGCGGTCCTTTGGTGGCTGGACGGCGCGCTGACCCTGGTGCTGACCGGCAGTGTGGCGGTGGCGTTCGCGCTGTCGGCCCCGGCGATCATGCGCATGGAGTCGATTGCCGCCGACCTGCAGGCGCGCAAGGCGCGGCTGGGCGGCATCCTGACCCAGGTGTTTTCCGAGATCCGGCTGGTGAAGTCGTTCGGCACCGAGCGCGCGGAAGCCGCACGCTGCGCGGCCGAGGTTGGCGACCTCGCGCACCAGCAGTGGCGCATGGCGCGGCTCGGCATCGCGCTGCAGACCGTGTCCGGACTGGCGATCGTGGTGGCGCTGGTGGTGATCCTCGTCTACGGCGGCATGCGGGTCGGCCGCGGCGACCTGAGCATGGGCACCTTCACCGCCTTCGTGCTTTACATCTTCAGCGTCGCGGGTCCCTTCGCACAGATCGGCGGCTTCATCACCGAACTGCAGGCCGCCAAGGGCGCATCGGCCCGGCTCAGCGACCTGCTCGATGCCGCCGACGAGGACGCCGGCGGTGGCGCGGCGCTGCCCGGCGGCGATGGCGTGCTGGCCCTGCGCGGGGTGCGCTTCGCCTATCCGGACCGCGCGCAGCCGGTGCTGGACGGCTTCGATCTCGATCTGGCGCCGGGAACCACCACCGCGCTGGTCGGGGCCAGCGGCGCGGGCAAGTCCACCGTGATGGCCCTGATCCTGCGCTTCCACGAGCCCGACGCGGGCGGCGTCTTCTTCGGCGGTCGCGCGGCGGTCGGGCACGCGTTGGCTGCCTGGCGCGCGATGTTCGGCTACGTGGCGCAGCATGCGCCGATCATGCCGGGCTCGATTCGCGACAACATACGCTACGGCGCGCCGGGCATCGACGATGCGCGCCTGCGCGCGGCGGCGGCCGCGGCCCGCGCGCTGGAGTTCATCGAGGCCCTGCCGGAGGGCTTCGATACCCGCCTGACGGAACAGGGCGGCAACCTGTCCGGCGGCCAGCGCCAGCGCATCAACCTGGCGCGGGTGTTCGCCCGCGACCCGCGCATCGTGCTGCTCGACGAGGCCACCGCCAGCCTCGATGCCGAGACCGAGCATGCGATCCAGCAGGCCCTGGAACGACTCATGCGCGGGCGCACCAACCTGGTGATCGCGCACCGGCTGTCTACTGTGCTGCGTGCCGACCGCATCTGCATGCTGGAGGGCGGCCGCATTACCGGCAGCGGGGCCCATGCCGACCTGTATGCGACCCATGCCGGCTACCGGGCCCTGGTCGACCGGCAGTTCAGCGACGGCGAGGGGCCAGGGTCCTGAACCGGATCGCGCCTCCGCGCGCTGCGCGCCTGCTCACCGCGGCCAGCGCGCCAGCAGGTCCGCCAGCGCCTTGCCCCGATGGCTCGCCCGGTTCTTCACCGCCGGCTCGAGCTCGGCCGCCGAGCAATAATGCTCAGGGCTGAGGAAAACCGGGTCGTAGCCGAAGCCGCCGCGACCGCGCGGGGCCTGCAGGATGAGACCTTCCCAGCTTCCTTCCGCGATCAGGGGCGCGGGGTCGGCGGCGTACCGCAACAGCACGATCACGCAGTGGAAGCGCGCCGTGCGGCGTTCGTCCGGCACGCCGTCGAGCTCCGCCAGCAGGCGGGCCATGTTGCGTGCGAAGTCGCCGTGCACGCCGCCGTAGTGGGCGCTGATCAGCCCTGGCGCGCCGTCCAGCGCATCGACGATCAGGCCCGAATCGTCGGCCAGTGCGGGCAGGCCGCTGGCCCGTGCCGCGTGGCGCGCCTTGATGATGGCATTCTCGACGAAAGTGGTGCCGGTTTCGGGCGGGTCGTCGATGCCGAGTTCGCGCTGGCCGACCAGCTGCAGGCCGCTGTCGGCCAGCAGGCCGCGGAACTCTGCCAGCTTGCCCGGATTGCCGGTCGCCAAGACCAGGCGACGCATGTGTTCAACCGGCCAATGCGGCGCGCTGCGCGGCCAGCAGTTCGGCGATGCCGCGGCGCGCGAGGTCGAGCAGGGCGGCGACCGCCGCGCCGAGGTAGTCCATCGCGGCGG
>DHLY01000064.1:0-201 GCA_002405525.1 Proteobacteria bacterium UBA4656 | reverse complement strand
TCCTCGGCGTAGTCGAGGTCCAGAACCGGCATGCCGCGCCACAGACCCACCGACACCGCGGCCACCGCACCGTGGATCGGTTCGCGGGCGATCGCTCCGCGCCTGCGCAGCACGCCGATGGCGTCGGCCAGCGCCACATAGGCGCCGGTGATGGCCGCAGTGCGGGTGCCGCCGTCTGCCTGCAGCACGTCGCAGTCGAGG
>DHLY01000074.1:15946-22483 GCA_002405525.1 Proteobacteria bacterium UBA4656 | reverse complement strand
CGAGCTTAGCCGTCATGACGGACGCCTCCTCTGCTGTCGACTGGTGGATCGCACTTCCAGTCTGGCGCAACGCGACGCCTTAGGAGGATGGGGCGTCCAGCTCAACACCCACGATCTGTCCCTTCTCCGACACGCACGCGGATTGCCTACACAGGCCACCGGGCGCACCCGCCACACTGTGGCCATGACCTCCCCGCGCCGCCAGATCGTCGATCCCTCGGTCGCCGGCTACGACACTGCGTCTCGCGCTGCGTGCGTCGTGCCTTCCTCTGCGGCGAAGACGAGTACACCGGCCGCTGCTACGAACATCGCAAGGCTTGGGTGGAGGATCCGCTGCTCGCCCTGGCCGGCGCCTTCTGTCCAACCCGTTGCCTTTCTGCGCCTACCCGTTTCTCGTCCTCACGCTGTTCGGCTGTGCGTGGGTTCACTATCGGCACTCGCTCCCCGCGGCCTGAACCCCCGCTCGACCCGCGACCCGCGACGGCAGGCAGCGCAGGCCGGGCCTGCGCCAGATGCAGCATCGTCGCAGCCCGGGCTGGCCGGTGGATTGGGTCAGGCCGTGCAGTGGTTCGCGGAGCGCTCAGCGCGCGAGCCGTTGCCGGATGCGTGGACCGCGCGGTTGGGTTCATCGGGACGGGGCCTGCGGCGGGATCGCGCCCCGTTGCGGTGCGCTGGACCTTGCGCCGCGCAGTCCCGATCGGCGGTCCATCCTCCCGGATCGCCGCCCCGCAGGCAGCTCCTGCCGCGGGCATCGCGCGGATGTGCATGGGCGAGGCCTGCCGTATGCTGAGCGGGCCCCGGGGCGCTGTCGCTTTCCTGCCCGGGGCTGCGAGAGCAACCAACCTGGAGTGATTGCATATGCGTGCGTCGATGGGCGTTTTGGCGGCATTCGGCCTGGTTTCCCAGGCAGTGGCGGCGGATGGTGTGGGGGATCGACTGTCGAAGGCCATCCTGTGCCAGGGTGAGCCGCAATCGGCGGTGTTGTGGCTCGCCGAGATGGTCGGCCAGGACGATGCGGACGCGAAGATCACTGAATCGGGCGAGGATCTTGCGTACCGGGTCGACGTGACCCTGACCCGGCCGATCACGCTCGCCGGCGCATCCGCGGCCAGCGCGGTGTGGGAGGTGGAGGGCGTCGAGGATTTCAGCGGCGTGATCTATGCCCGGTTCAGTGGCGACGCGGCTGCGGTCGCGAAGCATCTCGAGCTCGGGGCGGCGAAGGCCGATGCCGTGCTGTTGGGCAAGTTCCAGCGCGAAGTGCCAGACGGGTCGATGTGTCCGCCGACGATCCTTTTGCAGCCCCTGCAGGGGACGGAGTTCCTGCTCGGTTGCGGGTGGTGCAACGGCGGGTAACGCCGAGGCTGGGCTTGGGGGGCTGTCCGCGCGTGTTGCCGATGGGGGCGGTCGGGTCGCGCGCGGGTCGTGGGGCGCCGGCCGCAGTGCGCTGCCGTGGGGCGCCGCGGTCGTTGTCGGGCGAGGTGGCGGATAGGGGCGTGACGATGGGTTTTCTCGAACTCAGGGTGCCGCCACTGGTTCTGCTGACGCTGTTCTCGATGGCGGTGTGCGGCGCCGGATGGTGGTTGCCGTCCGCCAACCTGCCGTTCGCCGGCAGCGGCGCGCTGGCGCTGGCGGTCATCGCGGCGGGGGTTGGGGTGGCGCTCGCCGGGGTCGTCGAATTCAGGCGGACCCGGACCACGGTCAATCCGATCGCGCCGGGCAAGGCGACGGCGCTGGTCGAAGGCGGTGTGTACCGCTGGACCCGCAACCCGATGTATCTCGGGATGGCGCTGGTGCTGCTCGGTTTCGCGCTGTGGTGGGCGAGCGTGCCGGGCCTGGCGCTGGTGGGCGGGTTCTGCGCCTACCTCACGCGGTTCCAGATCCTGCCCGAGGAGCGGGTGCTGCGCGGTCTGTTCGGCGAGCCCTACGCGGGCTACGTCGCGCGCGTGCGGCGCTGGATCTGAGCGCGGGCGGTGTGGCGGTGGTCCGCGCGGGCTTTCGGCGGGCTCGGCCGCCGGCCTGGGGCGTGGCGGGATCGGCGCCGACACCCTGCTAGGCTTCGAGGGGCATCATCCTCCCGATGGTTCCGGCGCAAGGCGCGGATGGCTCTTTCGAAAGACACTACCGGCGGGTGGCGCATCGAGCGCCATGGCGACGCGGCGCTGGAGTTGCGCTGTGCGGCGGCGATCTCGCCGGCGGCGAGTGCGCGCGTGCACGCGGCGATGGCAGCGCTGCAGGCGGCAGCGCTGCCGGCGGTGGAGGAACTGGTGCCCGGTTATGTGAGCCTGACCGTCCTGCTGCGCGATCTGCCGCGGCGCGAGCGTGCGGAGGCGGAGGCCGCGGTGCGGGCGGTGGTGGCGATGGTGGGCGAGGGCGGGTCGGAACTGCGCACGCGGCTGCTGACGGTCCCGGTGGCCTACGGCGGGGAGGCCGGGCCGGATCTCGCGGACGCCGCCGCGCGCACCGGCCTGACGGTGGAGGAAGTCGTCGGCCGCCATGCGGCGCCGACCTATCGCGTGGCCTTCATCGGTTTCCTGCCGGGTTTTCCCTACCTGATGGGGCTCGATCCGGCGCTGCACCTGCCGCGACGCGCGACGCCGCGTACCCTGGTGCCGGCTGGCTCGGTGGCGATCGGCGGTGCGCAGACCGGCATCTACCCCGTCGCGAGTCCCGGCGGCTGGCACCTGCTCGGCCGCACGGCAGTGCGGTTGTTTGATCCGGCGGTTTCGGCGCCGAGCCTGCTGCGCGCGGGCGATCGCGTGCGGTTCCGGCCGGTCGAGGCCGCGGCGCTGGCGGGCACGCCGGTCGAGACGACCGATGCTTGAGGTGCTCGCGCCCGGCCCGCTGACCACGGTGCAGGACATGGGGCGCCCGGGCTGGCGCGCGCTCGGCGTGCCGGTCGCGGGCGCTGCGGACGGCGACGGGTTGCGGGTGGCGAACTGGCTGGTCGGCAACCCGGAGGACGCCGCCGGCCTGGAGTTCACCCTGCACGGGCCCACGCTGCGCTTCGACGGGCCGCGCATCGTCGCGCTGGCCGGCGGCGAAGTGGAGGCCAGCATCGACGGCTGGTTGGTGCCGATGTGGCGTCCGGTCGCGCTGGCGGCGGGCAGCGAACTGAAACTCGCGCGGGTGCTGCGCGGCGCGCGCGGCTACCTCGCGGTCAGCGGCGGGATCAACACCAAGCCCGTGATGGGCAGCCGCAGCACCGACCTGCGCTGCGGTTTCGGCGGTTTCCAGGGGCGTGCATTGCGCGCGGGCGACCGGCTGCCGCTGGGGCGCGGCGAGTCGGCGCGCGGGCGCGCGCTGCGCCGTCGCCGCGCCGAGAGCCGGCAGCGTTTCCTGCCCGCCAACTGGTGGGTGGCAGCGACCCACGACCTGCGCGGCGACGTGGCCTGGCTGCACGTGCTGCCCGGGCCGGACATCGCCGCGCTCGATCCGCGCGTGCTGCGCACGCTGCGCAGCGGCGCCTGGATCGTGTCCAACAGCAGCGACCGCATGGGCCTGCGCTTCGAGGGCCCGGAGGTGCCGCGGGTGCCGGTGCCGGAGCAGATCTCGGCCGCAGTGCTGCCCGGGACGGTGCAGTTGACGCCCGACGGCAGCCCGATCCTGCTCGGCGTGGACGCGCAGACCACCGGCGGCTATCCGCGGGTGGCGCAGGTGGTGCGCGCCGACCTCGGACGCGCGATGCAGTTGAGGCCCGGCGACCGGGTGCGCCCGGTGCTGGTGGACGAAGAGGCGGCCGAGGGCCTGCGCCGGGTGCGCGCGCGGGAACTGGAGCGGATGCGCTTTGCGATCGCCAGCCGGCTGGCCGAGAACTGAGCGCGATGCGCGCGGCGATCGACCTCAATTGCGACCTCGGCGAATCGTTCGGCGCCTGGACCATGGGTGAGGACGAGGCGGTGCTGCCGCACGTATCCTCGGCCAACGTGGCCTGCGGCTTCCACGCCGGCGACCCGACGGTGATGCGGCGCACGGTGGCGCTGGCGAAGGCGTACGGCGCGGCGGTCGGCGCGCACCTGAGTCTGCCCGACCTGCAGGGCTTCGGTCGGCGCGAGATGAGGGTGTCGCCCGACGAGGCCTACGACTTCACGCTCTACCAGGTGGGCGCGCTGGCGGCGATCGCGCGCGCGCAGGGCGTCGACCTCGCGCACGTCAAGCCGCACGGCGCGCTGTACAACATGGCCGCGCGCGACCGCGCGCTGGCCGATGCGATCGCGCACGCGGTGCACGACCTGGACCCGTCGCTGCTGCTGTTCGGGCTGTCGGGCAGCGCGCTGCCGGCGGCGGGTGACGCGGTGGGCCTCGCGGTTGCGCACGAAGTGTTCGCCGACCGCGCCTATCGCACGGACGGGTCGCTGGCGCCGCGCGGCACGGCGGGCGCGGTGATCGACGATCCGGCGCTGGCCGCCGCGCGCGCCGCGGCGTTCGCCGCCGGCGAGCCGGTGGCGGCGGTCGACGGCACGCCCCTGCGCCTGCGAGCGGACACGGTCTGCGTGCACGGCGACCGCGCCGGCGCGGGTGCTTTCGCGCGCGCCCTGCGCGGTCGGCTCGACGCGCTGGGCGTCGTGGTGCGGGCGCCGCGCGCATGAACGCCTGGCCGCTGGTCGGGGTGGCGATCGTGGTGCTCGGTTTCGCCCTGCGCCAGAACGCGCTGCTGGTGGTCGTGGTCGCGGGCCTGGCCACCGGGCTGGCGGCTGGGATCGACCTGCTGCGGATCTTCGAACTCACCGGCGAGGCGTTCCTGAAGAACCGCTTCCTGATGGTGTTCGTGCTGACCCTGCCGGTGATCGGCCTGCTGGAGCGCAACGGCCTGCGCGAACAGGCCGAGCGCTGGGTGCTGGGCCTCAAACGGCTGTCCACCGGGCGCCTGCTGCTGGCTTACCAGGCGCTGCGCCAGGGTGCGGCGATGATCGGGCTTACCCATCTCGGCGGCCATCCGCAGACCGTGCGTCCGCTGCTGGCGCCGATGGCCGAGGCGACCGCCACGCGCAGCCTCGGCCCGCTGCCCGACGGCGCCCGCGAGCGCCTGCGCGCGATGTGCGCGGGCACCGACAACGTGGCGCTGTTCTTCGGCGAGGACGTGTTCGTGGCGTTCGGCGCGGTGCTGCTGATGCAGGCGTTCCTCGCCCAGCACGGGCATGCGGTCGAGCCGCTGGCGATCGCGCTGTGGGGCATCCCGACCGCGATCGCGGCCTTGCTGATCCACGGTGCGCGGGTGGCGCGGATCGACCACCGGATGGCGGTCGAGGTCGAGCGCATCCGCGCGCAGGGTGCGCGGCGGTGAACGCGCTGACGCCGATCTACGTGCTGGTGGGCGCGGTGCTGGTGGTGCTGGCGGTGCGCACGGTGTGCGATCGCGGCAACCCCCGGCGCGCGGCGGGGGCGACGTTCTGGGGTGTGCTGGCGCTGCTGTTCCTGGCCGGCGACGCGCTGCCGGCCGCGCTGGTCGGCGCACTGGTGCTGCTGCTGGCCGTGCTGGCGGGCTTCGGCGGGGTGGTGCGCGGCACGCGGGTCGAGCGCGATCCGGTGGCGCGTGCGGCGAGCGCGCACCGCCTCGGCAACCGCCTGTTCCTGCCCGTACTCCTGATCCCGACGCTGACCGTGGCCGGGGTGTACGGCGCGAAGTACCTGGAGGTCGGCGGCAAGCCGCTGTTCAGCGGCCAGGAGGCGACCCTGCTGGCGCTGTCGCTGGGCTGCCTCGCCGCGCTCGCCGCGGCCCTGCGCGCGACGCGCGAGCGGCCACTGGCGGCGGTGGCCGCCGGCGCGGGCCTGCTGGACGCGGTCGGATGGGCGGCGCTGCTGCCGCTGGTGCTCGCGGTGCTGGGCGGCCTGTTCGCCGCTGCGGGCGTGGGCGATTCGGTGGCGGCGCTGGTGTCGGCGGTGGTGCCCACCGACAGCCGCTTCGCCTGCGTGCTGGCGTACTGCCTCGGCATGGCGGCCTTCACCATGATCATGGGCAACGCCTTCGCCGCGTTCCCGGTGATCACCGGCGGCGTGGGCCTGCCGCTGCTGGTCGGCCTGCATGGCGCCGAGCCGGCGTCGATGGCGGCGATCGGGATGTTGTCGGGCTACTGCGGCACCCTGATGACGCCGATGGCGGCGAACTTCAACATCGTGCCGGCGGCGCTGCTGGAACTGCGCGACAGCCACGCGGTGATCAAGGCCCAGGCGCCGACCGCGCTGCTGCTGCTGGCGGCCAACGTGGCGATCATGCACGCGGTGGTCTTTCGCCATGCCGGTTGAGCGGCATCGCGCATCGCGCGTCGTACTGCTGACCGGTTTCGGTCCCTTCGGGGGCGAGGCGCGCAATCCGTCTTGGGAGGCGGTGCGCGGGCTGCGCGGCGCGCGGATCGGCGGTCACGCGGTGGCGGTGGCGCGCGTGCCCACCGCGTTCGCGCGCNNCGCGCGCGCGGTCGCACGCCACCGCCCGGTGCTGGTGCTGTGCACCGGCCTGGCGCTGGGGCGCGCGGCGGTGTCGCTGGAGCGGGTGGCGATCAACTGCATCGACGCGCGCATCCCCGACAACGACGCGGCGCGGCC
>DHLY01000074.1:0-15774 GCA_002405525.1 Proteobacteria bacterium UBA4656 | reverse complement strand
GTGGTGGCCGGCGCGCCGGCCGCCTATTTCGCGCGGCTGCCGCTGAAGGCTATGCTGGCTGCGATTCGCGCGCGCGGCATCCCGGCGGAGGTGTCCAACAGCGCCGGCACCTTCGTCTGCAACGCGCTGGCGTTCCACCTCGCACACGGGATCGCGACCCGCTGGCCCGGACTGCGCGGCGGGTTCGTCCACCTGCCGGCCGCGCCGTTCCAGGTCGCGGACCGGCCCGGCACGCCGAGCATGGCGCTGGCGTCGATGCAGGAGGCGCTGCGCGCCGCGGTCGCCGCCGCACTGGCCCATGCCGACGACATCGGCCTCGGCGCGGGCGCCGAACACTGAGCCGATCGCTCGCGAGGAGTCACCGACGGCGCGGATTCGTTTGCTGTGTTCGGTCGTGTTGCTGTCGCTGCTGGCGGCGGGCGCCCACGGGCGCGACGTCGTACCGCCGCGCGGGGCCTGGGAGACGGCCGATCCCGCGCGCGCCGGCTTCGACGCCGAGAAACTCGCCGCGGCGGTGGACTTCGCGCAGCGCTCGGCGGTGGTCGAGCCCGCCGACCTGCGGCAGGTGATCGTCGACCACTATGGCGCGCGCGAGCCGGGCTATCGCGTGCTGGGCCCGACCCGGCCGCGGGCGGGCGCCAGCGGCATGGTGGTGCGCGGTGGCCGGGTGGTCGCGCAATGGGGCGACGTCGACCGCGCGGACATGGTGTTCAGCGTGACCAAGAGCTTTCTCGGCGCCTTGGCCGGATTCGCGGTCGCGGAAGGTCGCATCGCGTCCGTCGACGCGCCGCTGGCGGCGAGCGTGCAGGGGCCATGGTTCGACGGCGAGCCGCACGCGCGCATCACCTGGCGCCACCTGCTGGAGCAGAGCAGCGACTGGCGCGGCGAGCTGTTCGGCATCGAGGACTGGGCGGACCGCCCGGTGGGCGCCAATCTTGCCGAGTGGCGCAACCCGCCGCGTTTCGGTCCGGGCGTGGTACACGAGTACAACGACGTGCGCGTGAACCTGCTGGCGCTGGCCCTGCTCGAGGTGCTGCGCAAGCCGCTGCCGCAGGCGCTTCGCACGCGTATCATGGACCCGATCGGCGCCAGCCCGACCTGGCGCTGGCACGGCTACGACAACTCCTGGGTGGAGATCGACGGCCTGCGCGTGCAGTCGGTTTCGGGCGGCGGGCATTTCGGCGGCGGCATGCTGGCGTCGACGTCCGACCTGGCGCGCTTCGGTCTTCTGGTGGCGCGCGATGGCCGCTGGGGCCCCGCCCAGGTGCTGCCGAGAGCGTGGGTGGACGCCATGCGGGCGCCGTCGCGACCGAAGGACGACTACGGCTTCATGTAGTGGCTCAACACCGGACGGCGGGCCCTGCCCGCCGCGCCGGCCGACGCGATCTGGGCCAGCGGATTCGGCGGCAACGGGGTGTACGTCGATCGCGCGCACGACCTGGTGGTGGTGCTGCGCTGGGTCCCGGAGCAGAAGCCGGTGGTCGAGGCGGTGCTGGGGGCGATGCGGGGGTGAGCGGGAGGGGCAGCGGACAGTGCCCGGGGCCCGGAATTCTCGATGCCGCTTGATGGTGCTGTGCGACGCTCCGCTGCGGGCTGTGGTTGCGCTGGTCGATCCGGATGTTGCCGACGAAGCGCTCGCTGCGCGGCTTCGGAATCACAGGTACGTTCGGGTCCTGGGCCCTAATCGATCGTCGCCATGACCGCGCGGCGCGGCGTCGCCCGTCGGGCGGCGACCGCCGCGGCCAGCAGCGCGCTGCCGCCGATCAGCAGGTGGTCTTCCGGCGACAGCCGCGCAGCGAGCAGGGCGGTGGCCATCCCGGGGCCGGTGCGCAGCAGCGCCTCGTCGAAGCCGATGCCGACGCCGCCGGCCACCAGGGCGGCCGACCACAGATAGAGCGCATAGGCTGCGGTGGCCAGGGTGAGCGCGGCGGCGGCGAGCGCCGCTGCGATACGCGATCGCGGGCGCGCCCAGCCGGTAGCGAGCACGGCCGCCATCGCAGCGGGCGCGGCCATGAAGCTGGCTTCGCCGCGCAGGATCAGGGCGGACAGCGCCCAGGCGGCGCCGGCGCTGAGCGCCAGCACCAGGGCGGCCGGCCACGCGTACCATGGGGAGGACTGGCCCGACATCCGGCGATTGTCGCCGTCTGCGCGCCGGCGGTCACGCGCGGCGGGCTGGATTCCGCGCGGCGGGTGCCGGAGGTGCGGTCAGCGCGGCGCGATCGGCGCGAGATAGGCCGGCAGCGTCTGGCTCTCGCTGCCGGGTGCGGGCTGCGGCACGCCTCGCACCAGCGCCAGCGGCACCACGCCGGCCCAGTGCGGCAGGGCGAGATCGGCGTCCCGATCCTTCGGCCCGCCGCTGCGTACCTTGACGCTGGCGTCCTCGATCGACAGCGCGAGCACCCGCGTTCCTTCCAGTTCGCTGGCGTCGGGCACCCGGCTGTCTGCGGCCCGTCCCGGCACGATGGCGTCGGTGATGCGCCACAGGCAGCGCGCCTTCTCCACCGGGTCGGTGACCTCGGTCGCGCGGCCGAACACCACCGCGGAGCGGTAGTTCACCGAGTGCGCGAACTGCGAGCGTGCCAGCACCAGCCCGTCGAGCACGGTGACCGTGAGGCAGCACGGCGCGCCCCCGGCCAGGGCGGCGAGCAGTCGGCTGGAGACGCTGCCATGGAGCAGGACGCGCTCGCCGTCGCGCGCGTGGAGCATGGGGATCGCAAACGGCTGGCCGTCGACGGTGAAGGCCACATGGGCAAGGAAGGCGGCGTCGAGCACGGCGAACAGGGCATCGCGGTCGTAGTTTGCGCGTTCCGGATGGCGGCGCACGCGATGGCGGGCGGTGCGGTCGGGTGGGCTGTCGGTCGCGGGGGCCATGGTCTTGCGCAAGCAGGGGTGGCAGGCCAGTCTAGGCGCCACACTGGTCCGGCGGGAGGTCCGCTTTCGGCGGTGACGACCGGACCAATAGGCAGGCAGGGTGCTGCATCTCGACCTCTCCGGCGCGGGGCCGCTGAACCAGCAACTGGCGCGGGCGCTGAAGGCGGCTGTGCTGGACGGCCGGCTGGCGCCGGGTGCGCGGGTGCCGGCCAGCCGCGAACTGGCGCGCGCGCTGCGGGTTTCCCGCAACACGGTGGTCGATGCCTATGAGCAACTGGTGGCCGAGGGCTTCCTCGCCGGGCGAGTCGGCGCGGGTACCTTCGTCGCCCTGCGCGCAGCGCCCCGGCCGCCGCGGCCCGCCGCTGCGTTGCGTGCGCCCCGTCTGTCGGGTTGGGGCCGGCGCGTGCGCGACGGCGAGCGCGCGCAGGCCGCGCTGCCGAGCCGCCGGCAGTTGCGCTTCAACCTCGAGTACGGGATGCCGCTGGTGCTGCCCGCCCTGCAGTCGGCGTGGCGCCGCGCGCTCTCGAGGGCTGTCGATCGCAGTGGGCTCGGCTACATGCCGCCGCACGGACTTCCGGTCCTGCGTGAAGCGATCGCCGCCTACCTGGGGCGCCGCCGGGGGATCGTCGCCGATCCCGAGGACGTGGTCGTACTCGCCGGCACCCAGCAGGGCGTGGAACTGGCATCGCGCCTGCTCGCCGATCCCGGCGATCGGGTGCTGCTGGAGGATCCGTGCTACCCCGGCACCCGCCGGGTGCTGGCGGCGCTGGGCGCGCGCGCGCTGGCCGTGCCGGTGGATGCCGACGGCATCGACACCGCGCGCCTGCCGCGGGCCGGCGCGCGGCTGGCCGTGGTGACGCCGTCGCACCAGTTTCCCTCCGGCGCGGTGCTGTCCCTGCCGCGGCGGCTCGCGCTGCTGGCCTGGGCGCGCCACCACGACGCCTGGATCGTCGAGGACGACTACGACGGCGAGTTCCGCCACGATGGCCGGCCGCTGGCGGCGCTGAAGGCGCTGGACGCGGACGGCCGGGTGGTCTACGTCGGATCCTTCTCGAAGGTGGTGTTCCCGGCGCTGCGCCTCGGCTTCGCGCTGGTGCCGCCGGCGCTGCGCGAGGCGTTCCGCGCCGCGCGCTTCCTGGTCGACCGCGGCTCGCCGGCGGTGGTGCAGCAGGCGCTGGCCGACCTGCTGGCGAGCGGGCGGCTCGAACGACTCCTGCGGCGCAGCGGGCAGGCCCTGCGCCAGCGGCGCGCGGCGCTGCTGGCCGGACTGGTCCGCCACTGCGGCGCGGCACTGGAAGTGGAGGGCGCCGCCGCTGGCATGCACGTGACTGCGTGGTTGCGCGACGTCGCGCCGGGCGATCTGCCGGCGCTGGTCGCGGCCGCCGAGCGGGTCGACCTCGGGATCTACCCGATCACGCCGCATTACGCGTCGCCGCCGTGTCGCGCCGGGCTGCTGCTGGGATATGCCGCGCTGGCGCCGCGCGACCTCGCGGAGGCCGCGCGACGACTCGGCGGCGTGCTCGGCGCGCGCGTGTCCTCACGGACCGCCAGAGGCGCTTTGCGGCACAATGCGCGCTCGGGAGGAGTGGGTCGATGATGGGCTACAGCCAGACCAGCGAACCGGTGCGCTTCGAGCGCGACTGCGCCGCGGTGATGGTGCCGCAGGGCGAGAGCGTGACCTTGCCGGCGGGCCAGGTGGGCTACATCACGCAGGCGCTCGGCGGCAGTTTCACCGTGTACGTCGACGGTAACCTGTTCCGCATCGCCAACCAGGATGCGGATGCGATCGGCAGGGAGTCGATGCCGCTGCCGACGCTGGTCGCCAACGCCAGCGACGAGGACGTGGAGAAGGCGGTGTGGGAGCAACTGCGCACCTGCTTCGACCCCGAGATCCCGATCAACATCGTCGACCTCGGGTTGGTCTACGAGTGCACGCTGACCCGGCAGCCGGAGGGGCACCGGCAGGTCGCGGTGCGCATGACCCTCACCGCGCCCGGCTGCGGCATGGGCGACATCCTGGTCGCAGACGTGCGCAGCAAACTGGCGCTGATCCCCACCGTCACCGAGACCGACGTCGAACTGGTATTCGATCCGCCCTGGAACCAGACCATGATGTCGGAAGCCGCGCGGCTCGAGACCGGAATGCTGTAGGCGGTTTCCGCCGTGCGGCGACGGTGTCGCGCGCGGATCGATCGCGCGGGCGGGTCGACGACGATGAATCCGGACCCGCAACGCGGGCAGGCTGCCGCGAAGCCGTCGCGCACGTGCGCGTCTTGCCTTGTCGGCGGACAGGCGATGCCGCACACTGCGCGCTCCGTCACCACGCTCGGATCGCGGCATGGCCCAGGCGCTCGAACGCATCGTGCTGCACCACCTCGAAGGATCGCGCGCCGGCCAGGTGGACAGCTATTCGCAGCCGGTGGTCCTGGTCGGGCGGGCGCCCGACTGCCACCTGGTGCTGGCTTCCGACAAGGGAGTCTCTGGCAAGCACTGCGAGATCCGGCAGTCCGGCGGCCAGTTCGAGGTGGTCGACAGCAGCAGTACGAACGGCACCTTCGTCGGCGACGAGCGCGTCACCAGTCGCGTCCTCAAGAGCGGCGACGCCATCCGCTTCGGCTGGATGGGGCCCGTGGTTCGGGTCGAATTCGACGAGGCGGTGCGCGCGGTGCATGCCGGCCATCCGGATGACGCGCAGTCCACCGTGATGATGTCGGCGCGACGCATCCAGCAGGCGGCCGCCGACTCCCTGATCCCGGCGGCGGCGCGAGAGCCGGCAAGCCCCGCGCCGCCCCGCACCGCAGCGCCACCCGCCACGCCGGTTGTCGAGTCGCAGCCGGCGGCGCCTCGCGCCGCGCCACCGCCGCGGCCCGCGCAGCACGCGCAGCACGTGCGGGCGGCGGCGGGCCGCGGCTGGAGCGCGGGGCGCTGGGCGGGTGCGATCGCGGTGACCGCAGTGGCCGGCATGCTTCTCGGGGTCGCGGTCTGGCTGCTGGTCCGCTGATCCCGAAGGCTCTCGCTGCGACGCAGCGTCAATGGTTTCGGCGGCAACCAAGTCGACGTTCAAAATCCGTTGACGCTCGCTGAAACGAACGCTAGTTTCATCTCCGTCGCGGGGGTTTGGCGCGATCCGTAGTCGGGATCGCCCGGGGCCACCGCGGTGCGCCGTTCATGCTCGATTCGAACCCTTTCTCCAAAGCCCTCTCGGCCGTGACTGAGGGGCGCACACACGGGCTGGGGTGGGTCGGCATCCGTCCACTGCAGGGCGGATCAGTCGGATCGTCGGGTGGCGCAGTCGCATCCGCGGCCGTCGGTCCGGCGGTCGTGACCAGGGAGCGGGCGGCGGTGCGGGCGCGAGCGCTGTGGTCCGGTGGGCGGCTGCTCCCGACACGATGCTGCGCCAGGAGTTCTGACAGGGGATGCGTGCGACGCGGCTGGGGAGATCGCGGCGCGGCAGCCCTGTGGGAGCGGGGCCCCGGCGCAAGCCGGGGCTTTTTTTTGCGCCCTGGACCTTGCGCGCGCATCGAGGGCTACCGCGTGAAGCATGCCGGGCGCGGCCTCCTCGGGGGGGCGCCGAGGCGATGCCCCGCGTTCCGGTCAGGCGGCCTCGAAGCGGTTGGCGGCGCTGTTCTTGCGCACCCGCAGCGGGTCCCAGATGCGCCCGTTCATCGCGATGTGGACGCCCTCGCCCAGCACCTGGACCGCGCCCACCGCGCAACCGATGTTGAACACCGCGTCCGAACCCTGAAAGCGGGCCGGATTGAGCGCGCCGGTGAGCACGATCACCTTGCCGGGGACGGTGCGCAGCACGCGCGCGGTGTCGACCATGGTGTCGGTGCCGTGGGTCACCAGCACGTGGCGCGAAGGTTGCGCCTCGATGGTGCGCCGCACCAGTTCGCGGTCCTCGTCGGTCAGATGGAGGCTGTCCTTGCGCAGCACCGGGATCACGTCGAAGGTGAAGCCGACGCCGATCGCGCCGAGGATCTCGCCGATCTGCGGCGCGCCGATCTGGAATGTCGACTTGTCGTCGAAGTAGATCTTGTCGATGGTGCCGCCGGTGGTGACGATGGTGAGATGGTTCATGGCGGCATTCTATCGGGGCGGGGAGCGGTCGGGCCTTGCGGCTTCGATGGTTCCTGGAGGGCCCAGTCGCTTCGACGAGCGATGTGCGGGATTCGCTGCATCCGCGTCCTTGCGGGCCAAGGGGATACCCAGGGTATCGGGCGCCGGGCGCCGCCGAAGGGCGACGTCATCCCGAGGCACGAGAGCTGCCGAACGACGGCAGGGCGTTCACATTGCGCGTCGCCTGCATCGATCCCGATGGGGCAGTGGTCACTTCCGAGCGCCGAAGCATCGCGGATGGCGTGCCTTCGGCCGGGCTCTGTACCCTGGGCCCTGTACCCTCGTTCCCCGCCTCAAGCGTAGATGTCGGTCGCCAGCATCCGCGCCTCCACCGCCGCCGGGTCGACCAGCCGATTCACGCCGAGCCGGGCGAAGCGGCGCGCGGCGGCCATCGGTCGCGGATCGCTCTCGGCGCGCATGGTCCAGTCGGCGTGGCGTGCGAGCAGGGCCAGCGCGAGCGTGCGGGCCAAGGTCATCGCGAGTCCTCGTGCGCCAGCGGCCGTCGCGTCCCGCGCGCCGGCGTGCCGGCCCAGCCAGTCGCCGGTGCGGGTCGCGGTGTCGCGGACGAGGCGCGCCACCGGCTCCAGCTCTGCGGCGGTGATCTGCGCGCCGAGCGAGCGCAGCGCCAGCAGCCACGGCTGCAGCGAGCCGACCTGGTGCAGCACGCGCAGCACGTCGAGCGACAGCACGTTGGTGGTGCCTTCCCAGATCGGCAGGACCTGCGCATCGCGCAGCAGGGTGGGAATGCCGGAGTCTTCGACATAGCCTGCACCGCCGAAGGCCTCGCAGATCTCGGACAGGCCGGCGACCGCCTGCCGCGCGGTCATCAGTTTGGCCGCCGGCGTGATCAGTCGCAGCAGATGTGCGTGCGTGTCGTCGGAATCGCCATGCTCGGCCCGGCCGAGCAGTTCGGCGACGAAGAAGGACAGGTGAAAGCCGGCTTCGAGTTCCGCCTGCAGGTCGGCCAGGGTTTCCTGGTGCAGTGCGTGGTCGATCAGCGGCATCCCGAACACGATGCGCCGGGTGGCGTAGGAGCGCGCCAGCGCGACCCCGCGGCGGAACAGGGAAACTGCCGCCACCGAGTTCCACAGCCGCGTGATGTTGAGCATCGGCGCGATCGTGCGCACACCGTGGCGCGCCTCGCCGACCAGCTCAGCCGGCGTGCCGTCGAGCGTGATCTCGGCGGTCGGCAGCTTGCGCGTGCCGAGCTTGGGCTTGAGCCGGTCCACGGTGAGATTGCGGAACCGGCCGTCAGCATCGCGCGGCTCGACGTAGAACAGCGCGAGGTGGTCGCCGCCGGGACTGTTGCCCGCCGGCCGGGCCAGGGTCAGTGCCATGTCGCAGGCCACGGCTGACGCGAACCACTTGCGACCGTACAGGCGCCAGCGCCCGTCGCCGTCGCGTCGCGCCACGGTCTCGGTACCGCCGACATCGGAGCCGCCGGTGGTTTCGGTCATCCACTGGCCGGAAATCCAGAACCGGGCGGGATCGCGGCTGGTCAGACGCGGCACGGCGCGGTCGATCAGCCGGCGATCGCCGGCGTCGATCAGGCAGCGCGCCGCGCCGTCGGTCATCGCCAGCGGGCAGGAGTAGATTTCGCTGGACGCGGTGAAAAGATAGGCCAACGCGAACTGGTGCAGCCTTGCATGCGCGCCGTTGACCCGCTCGTAGCCGGCCGCGACCAGCCCGTGGCGGGCGGCGATCGCCGGCGCGTCGCGCCAGAAGGCGCCCGGTTCGATCCTGTCGACCCGGTTGCCCCAGGCGTCGAATGGCACGTGGACCGGCTGCTCGGCGTGCGCTGCGACCTGCGCGGGGTACCAGTCCGCCACCCGATCGCCGAGGTCGGTCAAGGACGGCTCGATCGCCGCCAGTACCGGCGGTGGCATCACCCGGCGCAGCAGCGACCGCAGCAGGCGGTCCTCGAGGTACTGGTTGGCGAGCAGGGGGGGCTGCTGCGTGAAGCCCATGGCGTCGCTCCGGTGGGTCAGCGTGTTGTGCCATGAAGGCTCACGCAGGGCAATGCCGGGCGGGATCGGCTTGCCGGGGGGCGATCGAAGGCGCGGGTCAGGGACCGCCCGCTCGCTGCGCGTGCTTCTCGACGCTGGCGCCGGCGCCGAGCAGCACGATCTGGGCGGCGGCCAGCAGGGCCAGCGCCAGCGCCGGCAGGCGCTCGGCGGGCGCCGCCCAGGCCTCCATGACGCCGTGCGAGAAATAGAACAGCGAGAAGATGCCGCCGATCAGCAGGCCGAAGCGCAGATCGGCGACGCAGGCGGTGAGTGCCAGCAGGGCGGGCGCCAGCGCGACGGCGAGCACGAAGCCGACTGGCAGCGCGCGCGGCGGGAACCACGCGCCGTACCATGCCGCGAGCAGCAGCGGCATCGCGGAGAGGCAGGCCAGCGATCCACGGCGCAGGGCGGACCCGGTGACGTTCACGGCGCCGCCAGCCGCAGCGCGGCGGCAGCAACGCGGCGCCCCAGTGCGCGGGCCAGGGCGCGTTCCTCGTCGCCGACCGGCAGTTCGCCGCGCGCGCCGGCGAGGTGGCTCGCGCCGTAGGGCGTGCCGCCGGCGCGAGTGGACGAAAGCAGCGGCTCGGTGAACGGAATCCCGACCAGCAGCATGCCGTGATGGAGCAGGGGCAGCATCATCGACAGCAGCGTGCTCTCCTGGCCGCCGTGCATCGACGCGGTGGAGGTGAACACGCCGGCCGGCTTGCCGGTGAGGGCGCCGGACAGCCATTCCGGCGCCGTGCCGTCGAGGAAATACTTCAGCGGCGCGGCCATGTTGCCGAAGCGGGTCGGGCTGCCCATCACCAGACCGGTGCACTCGCCGAGGTCGGCGCGGGTCGCGTAGGGCGGGCCGTCCGCCGGCACTGCGGGGTCGGCGCCGCCGTCGGTGGCCGCCCGCACTGCCGGCACGGTGCGCAGGCGCGCTGCCATGCCGGACACCTCGTCCACCCCGCGCGCCACCGCGCGGGCCAGTTCGGCGGTCGCGCCGTGGCGCGAGTAGTAGAGCACCAGCACGTCGGGCATGTTCGGGGTCCGGGTTGGGTAAGATCGGGGCGATGGAAACAGCGCGCGGATTGTCGCGGAACCTGCGTGAACGTGCCCTCGCGTTCGCGCGCTTCGTCTGGCATCGTTTCGACGACGAGCAGTGCTTCTCAGCCGCCGGCACGCTGTCGTTCACCACCGTGTTCGCGCTGGTGCCGCTGACCACCGCGGTGTTCGGGATCCTCGCCGCGTTCCCGGTGTTCCAGCAGTGGTCCGACCGGATCAGCGATTTCGTGTTCACCCACTTCGTGCCCGCCGCCGCGCAGGCCATGCAGACCTACCTGCTCGACTTCGCCGGCAACGCCAAGCGGCTGACCACGGCCGGGGCCCTAGCCCTGCTGGTCAGCGCGCTGGTGATGATGTCCAGCGTCGAGGAGTCGTTCAACCGCATTTTCCGCGCGCCGGCGCGCAAGCGGAGGCTGGCGCGCTTCGTGGTGTACTGGACGGTGCTCACCCTCGGTCCGATCCTGATCGCGGGCAGCCTGGGCCTCAGTTCCTACCTGCTGGCGCTGCCCGGGGTCGAGGGCCGCGTGGACGCCTGGCACCTCGGCGAACGTCTGCTGCGCGTGCTGCCCTATCTCGTGACCTGGGGCGCGCTGGCGCTGGCCTATCTCGTGGTGCCCAACGCCCCCGTGCGGTTTCGCCATGCGGCGGTCGGCGGACTGCTGGCCAGCCTGCTGTTCGAGGCCACCAAGCAGGCGTTCGCCCAATACCTCTCCCAGGCCAGTTACGAGCAGGTCTATGGCGTGCTGGCGGCGGTGCCGATCTTCCTGCTCTGGATCTACCTGTCCTGGGTGGTGGTACTGGTCGGGGCCTCGATCACGGCCAGCCTGTCGGCATTCCGCTACGTGCCACGCGAGCAGGCGGTGACGCCGGGGCTCGAGTTCGGCGCGCTGCTGCGGATCTACGGCCGCATCGCGGCCGCCAGCAGTGCCGGCGAGGCACCGACCCGCAATGCGCTGGCCGCGGCGGAGCCGGCACTGAGCGATGGGCAGCTCGACCGCTTCCTGGCCGAACTGTCGGTTGCGCGCTGCATCCACCGCAGTGAGCTGGGCACCTTCGGCCTGCTGCGCGATCCGGCCGGGGTGCCGCTGGCGGAGCTGTTCGCCGGTGGCCCCTATCGCTGGCCTGATGTCGGCGAGTTGGCGCAGGCGCAGGCGGGACTGGCAGCCGGCGCGCCGGCGGTCATGGCGCTGCTGGCCGCCGGCGCGGTCGCGCAGGACGGTGTGCTCTCCCGCCCGGCCGCCGACGTCCTGTCGGCTTGAACCGAGGCTACCCCACGCGGTCCCGACATGCGATCGCCGATACTGTCGCCACCCGACCTCCGGAGCCCCGCATGCGCCCCCTGCTGCTGATCGTCGCTCTGCTCGTCGCCACGCCCGCCTGCGCCGCCGACGACAGCACGGCGTATCCTTCGCTGGTGGTCGACACCCTCGACGGCGGACGTTTCGACCTCGCGGCCGAACGGGGCCGCTGGGTGGTGGTCAACTACTGGGCGACCTGGTGCTCGCCGTGCATCAAGGAGATCCCCGACCTCACGGCTTTCGACGCCGCCCGCGAGGACGTGAGGGTGATCGGGCTCGCCTTCGAGGAGATCGAACGCGCCGACCTCGATGCTTTCCTGAGCAAGCACCCGGCGGGTTATCCGATCGCGGTGGTCGACGTCTACGACCCGCCGAAGGACTTCGACGTCCCGCGCGGCCTGCCGACGACCTACCTGGTCGATCCGCGGGGCCGCCTCGCGCAGCGCTTCATCGGGCCGGTGACCTCGGCGCAGCTCGCGAAGGCGATCGACGGTGCGCAGGCCGCGCCGTGACGGACGCCGCGGCGCGGTTCGTGGTCGAGGGGCGCGTGCAAGGCGTGGGCTTCCGCGCCTGGACACGGCGTCGCGCGCTGCAGCTGGGCCTGCGCGGTCATGCGCTGAACCTGCCCGACGGCCGCGTCGAGGTGGTGGCGGCGGGGACGACGGCGGCGCTGGACGCGCTGCACGACGCCCTGCGGGCGGGCCCGCCGCTGGCGCGCGTCGATGCGATCCTCCGCGACTCCGCCCCGCCGGTCGGCGTCGAGGGCTTCCACACCGGATGAGGCGGAACGCCGCCGCGCTGCTGGCTGCGCTGGTGCTGCTGTTCGCGCCCGCCGCCGGGGCGCGCGTGTTCCCCGGCATCACCTGGGGCGCTGGTGGCGATGCGCTGGACCCGCGCCGGCTGGACATGCACACGCCCGCCGCGCCCGGGCCGCATCCGATGGTGGTGCTGGCCGGGATCGAGGACGCCGATGCGCTGGCGCGCGATGTCGCCGGACGCGGCCACGTGGTCGCCGTGCTGGCGTCCGGCACGGCCGGCACGCCGGCCGCGCTCGCCGAGGCGCTGGCGTTCGTGTACTGGCGCGCCGGCGGCTACGGCGGTGACGCCCGGCGAATGCACGTCGCGGCCGGCGGCGCGGCGGCGACGGCGCTGCTCGCGCTGGGCGCCGATCCCGCGCCGCTGCGCGTGGCCGGGATGCCCGGCGAGGCGCTGCATGCGGTGGCACTGGTCGGCTGGCGGGGTCCCGCGATGCTGCCCGCGGCCGTCGGCGACGCGGTGCCGCCGGCCCTGATGGTCGTGGCCCCGGCCGCCGACGCGGCGCGCATGCGGGAGGCGGCATCCCTCGCCGAGCAGTGGCGCGCCCGCGGTGCGCAGGCCGAGTGGGTGACCGCTGCGCCCGGGCCGGGTGCGGGCGAGGACGTGGGCGGCGTCCTGCTGCGCTGGCTCGACCTCGCCGCGCTGCTGCGCGCGCCGCGCTTCGAAGCGCTGCGCTTCGGGCGGGCAGCGGAGGGCCTGCCCGACGGCGTGCACGCCGCCGCGCTGGCGGTCGAGGGCGCCAGCCTGCTGCTCGCCGCCGACGGCGCGGCCACGTCAGTGTGGCGCCTCGATGCGCCGGCCGGTACATGGCGGCGCGAATGGTCCGGAGCCGGTGGCCGCGTGCTCTGGTTCGACGCGCCCGCGCAGGGGCAGGCGCCGCTGCTGCTGGTCGAGCGCGATGGACACTGGGTCCTGCATCGCCGCGCGGGTGGGCGCTGGGATGGCGGTCGCGGGATCGGGCGCACGTCAACCCCGGCCGCCGGCGCCTGGCTGCTGGCGATCGACGAGCCGGGGGCGGCGGCGCCGGCTTTGCTGGTGGCGCTTGATGCGGGCGCCGACTCGCGCCTGCTGCGGCTGCGCGCCGACGGCGCGGCGGGCGTCGAATCGCTGCCGGCGATCGACCGCATCACGGGTCTGGCGGCGTACGAAGGGGTGCCGATGCTGGCGCTGCATGGTCCGCGCGGCGGTCGCCTCCTGCGCCGCGTCGACGGTCCGACCGGGGTGTGGATCACCGCCGCCGCCTGGGATTCGGCGCGCGGTGCACTGCACGGGTTGGCATCCCTGCTGCCCGATGAGCCCGGCCTCGCCGGCGTGCTGGCCGGCGGGCAGGCGGTACGGATCGATCCCGCCCGCGGCGAAGTGCGGGTCGAGGCCGACCTCGCCGGCGCGCTGGCGCGCCAGTGGGGCACGGGGATCACCGCGCTGGCGCCGCGGTCCAACAGCGCGGTGACCTTGCGGCATCCGCATACCGGGGACCGCGTGCAGCTGCTGGGGCTCGGCGTTTCCGATCCGCGCGAGCCACCGCGCCGCGGCTGGTTCGTGGTGCGTCAGGTCGGTGGGCACTACGCCTACGGGCGGGCTGGCGACCCGCAGTCCGGAGCGGGCGCGCCGCTGCGCCGCCTGCTTGCGTCCCCCTTCGGGGTCGACGGTGGGGCCGTCTACTATGCGCTGGAGGACGGCGAGCCGCCGACCTTGCGGCGGGCACGGCTCGCCGCGCCGGCGATTCCCGCCGGGGCGTGGGCAGATCGCGCCGTCGCCGGGCGTGGTGTGGTTCTGGAGCGCACACGCGGGGGATGGATCGCGCTGCTGTACCACCAGGATGCCGACGGCAGTCCGCGCTGGTATTCGGCCGGCGGGTCCGTGCAGTCGGATGCCTTCGTCGCGGCGACCGGCCTGGTCCGTCACCGGCGCGACCCCGACGGCCGGCTCGCGGCGGAGCCGGTCGGTACGCTGTCCATCCGCTTCGGGGTCGATGCGTCCGATCCGGCCTGCGCCGGCGTGCCACGGCCCGGCGCGCGCGCACTGGCCGTTCTCGCGGTGCGCATCGCCGATGCTGCCTGGGTTGACTGCATCGAGCCGCTGCGTCCCGCCGATGCCGCGCGGCCGGTGACCGACGGTTCGGGCCTTTGGATGGCGCCGGACGGCGCGTGGGGCATCGCCCTCCAGTCGACCGGGGCCGGCCCGGAAGGCGACGAGCGCGCTCTGGTATTCCATTTCGACCGCCACGGTGGCCCGCGCTGGCTGTGGGGCGAAGGCACGCGGCGCGTCGGCGAGGCAGTGATCGTGCTCGAATACGGCAACGCGGAAGGGCGGCTGACCTACGCATTCCGCGGCGCCTGCGGCGCGGTGGCGGGCAGTGCCAGCCTGGTGCTGCCGACCGTCGGTACCGAGCCTGCGCAGGTGTTCCCCGCGACTGCGCTGCTCAACGCCGGCGGCGGAGCCTGCTACTGAGGGCGCTGAGGGCGCCGCGCTCGGCGAAACGAGTGCCGCGCGCGCCGGAGCGAGGCGCCGGGCGCCCGCCGGCGGCGGTGGCCAGTTACGATGCTCGGATGTCGGTCGCAAGCTCCAGTTCTTCCGCTCACGACCCGCGCCTGTTCTGGCTGCTGCAGTTCGCCGGCTGGTTCGGCTACTTCGTGTTCTCCTACGTCGTCGCCCTGGCGCACGGTCGGCCGTCTCACTACTGGTGCGTGCCGCTGAGCACTGCGGTGGCCGGGTTGGTCGCCACCTCGCTGCTGCGTTACCTCCTGCGTCGCTTCGCCGAGAACGGCCCGCTGCGCTTCTTCGGCATCGCCGCGATGCCGATGCTGCTGGCCGTGCTGTTCATCAGTCTGATCAATTCCGTCGCGTTGTCCTCGTGGTGCCCGGCGGACTGCCGTCCGGGCAGCAGCTCGGCTTATGTCGCCTATGTGGGCACGTTCACCTGGGTCGTGCTGGCGTGGACGTTGATGTACTGGGCGGTCAAGACCTCGCGCCGGTTGCAGGAGCAGACCGCGGCTGTGCTGGCCGCGCAGGCCGCCGCCAACGAGGCGCAGCTGAAGATGCTGCGCTATCAGCTCAATCCGCATTTCCTGTTCAACACGCTCAACGCGATCTCGACCCTGGTGCTCGACCGCGACATCGACACGGCCAACAAGATGGTCACCAGCCTGTCGGCCTTCCTGCGCCATTCGCTGGACGCCGATCCGATGCAGCGCACGTCGTTGCGGCAGGAGCTCGATGCGCTGCGGCTTTATCTGGGTATCGAGCAGCTGCGATTCACCGACCGCCTGCGTCTGCGGGTGGAGGTCAGCGAGGAAGCCTATGGCGCCGCGGTGCCGAGTTTCCTGCTGCAGCCGTTGGTCGAGAACGCGATCAAGTACGCGGTCGCGCCGCGCGTCGAGGGCGGCACGATCGAGATCCGGGCCTGGCTGGAGGGTGATCGACTGCAGGTCGAGGTGCGCGACGACGGCCCGGGATTCCCCGCTGCGCGCAGTGACGGCCTGCCGCCCGGGCGCGGCGTCGGCCTGCGCAACGCGCGCGAGCGCCTGCGCGTGCTTTACGGGGCGCGGCACGAGTTCGCGCTGGAGGATGCGCATCCGCACGGCGCGGTGGTTCGCATCGGTCTGCCGTTCGAGGCC
>DHLY01000172.1:2804-3215 GCA_002405525.1 Proteobacteria bacterium UBA4656 | reverse complement strand
GCAGGCCGCGCTGGCCAAGGCCGACAAACCGCTGGCGAAGTGGATGGCCCGCATCGGGCCGATCGAGACGCGCTGGCGCGAACCGTTCGAGCCGGTGGATGCGCTGGCACGCGCGATCCTCTACCAGCAGTTGTCGGGCAAGGCGGCGGCGACCATCGTCGCGCGGGTGGAGGCGAAGCTGCCGCGCGGGCCGCACTTCCATCCCGAGGACCTGCGCGACATCGACATCGCGGACCTGCGCGCCTGCGGCGTCAGCGGCAACAAGGCGGTGGCGCTGAAGGATCTCGCGGCGAAGGCGCTGGATGGTGTTGTTCCGCCGGTGCAGGAGCTGCGCTGGCTCGACAACGAGGCGCTCATCGAGCGCCTGACCGCGGTGCGCGGCATCGGCCGCTGGACGGTAGAGATGATGCT
>DHLY01000172.1:0-2672 GCA_002405525.1 Proteobacteria bacterium UBA4656 | reverse complement strand
ATGTTCCGCCTCGGCCGGCCCGACGTGTTGCCGGTCGACGATCTCGGCGTGCGCAAGGGCGCGCAGGTGCTGCGCCGCCTGCAGGACACACCGAAGCCGAAGGAACTGCTGGTGCTCGGCGAACGCTGGGCGCCGTGGCGCACGCTGGCGAGTTTCTACCTGTGGCGCATCGCCGACCTCGGCAAGCCGCCGGTGAAGCGTTCGCAGTCCTGATCCGGCGCGCGGCGCTTCAGCGGCCGGCGGTCGCCGCGAGGCCAAGCGCGCCGGTGAGTTGCTCCACGGTCAGGTAACCGCCGAGCACGCGGCCGTCGGCAGCCACCACGGTCGGCGTGTTCGACACGCCCAGGCGCCGCGCCAGCGCGGCGTGCTCGTCGATCGGATTGGGGCAGACCTTGTGCGGGGGCTCATGGCCGCGCTTGGCTTCGGTCAGGGCATCGGCGCGATCGGCGGCGCACCAGGCCGAGACCGCGGTCGCGTGCGAGGGCGAGTCCGCGCCGCCGTGCGACAGCAGCAGGTACTCGACGCTGATGCCCGCTGCGTTGATCCGTTCGACCTGCTCGTGCAGGCGGCGGCAGTAGCCGCAGTCGATGGCGGTGAACACGGTCACGGTGGCGCGGGGCTGCGCCGCGGCGAACACGAAGCGCCGCGCGGCGGGTACGGACGCGAGCACCTCGCGCCGCACGTCGGCCAGCAGCGGCTCGGACAGGTTGCGCTGCGCGCGCAGGTCCCACAGCGCACCCGACATGAGATAGCGACCATCGGCGCTGACCAGCACGCCCTGGCCGCCGACCACCGCCTCGTAGAAGCCCGGCATGGCGGCCTTGCGCAGGCCGTCGACCGGCGTGTTGGGCGCCAGCCGCGCCAGCGCGGCCGAGACCGCCGGCGGCGCGGCGTCGTCGGCGGCGAGCACCGGGCCGACGAGGCTGCCGAGCAGCAACAGGAACGATGCGCGCATGGTCGTGTCCTCGCGAGGCCTGTCGTTTCGGACCCGGTCGCCTGGCACAAGTTCCCGTCGCGCTTGGATCGGCGCGTGGCGCGGTGGATACTGGCATCTGGCCCTGCCTGGGAATCCGCCGATGCGCCTGCTGCTCGCTGCCGTCCTGCTGTGCGTCGGTGTTCCCGCCGTCGCGGCCCCGCCACCGCTGTCGCCGCAGGACGTGTTCGCGCTCGAGTGGGCCGAGCGTCCGCAGTTGTCGCCGGACGGCCGCCGCATCGTCTACCAGCGCACGTTCTTCGATCCGCTGAAGGACGTGCGGCGCAGCAACCTGTGGCTGGTCGACGTCGCCAGCGGCGCGCAGCGTCCGCTGACCACCGGCGCGACCAACGATCGCGGCGCGGTGTGGTCGCCGGACGGCCGGCGGATCGCGTGGGTGGCGAGCGACGGCACGTCGGCGCAGATCTTCGTGCGCTGGCTGGACGGCGGCGAGACCGCACGCATCACCCGTATGCCGCAGTCGCCCGGCAACCTCGCCTGGTCGCCGGACGGCAAGCGCATCGCGTTCACCGCACGGGTGCCGGCGGAGACGAAGCCTCTGGCCACCGACCTGCCGAAGCCACCGAAGGGTGCCGAGTGGGCGCCGCCGATGAAGGTGATCGAGCGCTTCACCTGGCGCTTCGACGGCGCGGGCGAGATCGAGCCGGGATACAGCCATCTGTTCGTGGTCTCCGCCGACGGCGGCGCGCCGCGCCAGGTCACGCAGGGCGAGCACGACTTCGACGGGCCGCTGGCCTGGACGCGCGACGGCAAGGCGCTGATCCTCGCCGCCAACCCGGTCGACGGCGCCGAACTCGACCCGCTGGAAAGCGATCTCTACCGGGTGGCGCTCGCCGATGGCGCGCTGACCCGCTTGACCACCCGCGACGGGCCCGACAACAGCCCTTCGCTGTCGGCCAACGGGCGCTACGTGGCGTACGTCGGTTTCGAGGACCGGCGCCTCGGCTACCAGAACGCGGTGCTGTCGGTGCTGGACCTTCAGACCGGCGAGACCCGCGCGCTCACCGGCGGCTTCGACCGCACGATCGACAACCCGCAGTGGGACGGCGACCGCGGAATCTGGTTCCACTTCGACGACCGCGGCGTGACCCGCATCGGCTGGATCGCCGCGCGCGGCGGCGCGGTGCAGGTGGTCGCCAGCGACCTCGGCGGCACCGCGATGGGCCGGCCCTACGACGGCGGCTCGCTGCATGCGGTGGGCGGTCGCGTGGCCTACACCCACAACAGCAATCAACGGCCGGCCGACGTGGCGGTGGTAGAACGCGGTGGCACACCGCGCGTGCTGACGGCGCTCAGCGAGGACCTGCTCGCCGCGCGCACCCTCGGCAGGGTCGAGGAACTCACCTGGAAGTCGTCCTTCGACCAGCGCGAGGTGCAGGGCTGGCTGGTCTACCCGCCGGGCTTCGATGCGACGAGGAAGTACCCGCTGCTGCTCGAGATCCACGGCGGCCCGTTCGCCAACTACGGCCCGCGTTTCGCGCCCGAGATCCAGCTCTATGCGGCCAAAGGGTACCTGGTGCTGTTCACCAACCCGCGCGGCAGCACCAGCTACGGCGAGGAATTCGCCAACCTGATCCACCACAACTATCCGGGCCAGGACTACGACGACCTGATCAGCGGCGTCGACGCGGTCATCGCGCGCGGCAACGTTGACGAGAAGAACCTGTTCGTCACCGGC
>DHLY01000012.1:536-2963 GCA_002405525.1 Proteobacteria bacterium UBA4656 | reverse complement strand
GTCAACCCCTACGCGCCGATGGAGATCCTGTCGGCCGATCAGCTCGAGGCCATCCACCTCACCTCGCTGCGCATCCTCGAGGAGATCGGCATAGAGCTGATGTCGCCCGCCGCGCGCGCCGCGATGCGCGCGGTCGGCGCCGAGGTCGATGAGGCGACGGGCACGGTGCGGCTCGACCGGGCGGTCGTGGAGCGCGCGCTCGCCACCACCCCCGAGCGCTTCACGCTCACCTCGCGCAACCCCGCGAAGCAGCTGCAGATGGGCGGGCGGGACATGGCCTTCGGTCTCGTCGCCGGACCGCCGTTCGTGCACGACTGCGAACGCGGTCGCCGCGCCGGCAACCTCGCCGACTACCGCGACTTCATCAAGCTCGCGCAGCACTTCAATGCCATCCACATCATCGGCAACCAGGTCTGCGCGCCGATCGAGCTGCCCGCCAACTCGCGCCACCTCGACACCTACCGCACCAACCTGGTCTATTCCGACCTCAGCTTCCACTGCACCGCCATCGGCGCGGGACGCGCGCGCGACGGCATCGAGATGATGGCGATCACGCGCGGCCTGACGCCCGAGCAGATGGTCGACAGCCCCGGCGTGCTCACCATCATCTCGGTGAACAGCCCGCGGCGCTTCGACGAAGCGATGGCCGACGGCCTGATGATGATGGCGCGCTACGGCCAGCCGGTCGTGATCACGCCGTTCACGCTGATGGGTGCGATGGCGCCGGTGTCGCTCGCGGCCGCGCTCGCGCAGCAGAACGCCGAGATCCTGTTCGGCCTGACCCTCGCACAAGCGGTGCGGCCCGGCGCACCGGTGATGTACGGCGCCTTCACCTCGAACGTCGACATGCGCTCGGGTGCGCCGGCCTTCGGCACGCCCGAGAACACCAAGGCCAACATCGCGAGCGGCCAGCTCGCGCGGCGCTACCGCCTGCCCTACCGCACCTCGAACGCCAGCGCTTCCAACGTCGCCGATGCGCAGGGCGTCTACGAGACCGAGATGTCGCTGTGGGGCGCGGTGCTCGGCCACTGCAACCTCGTGTACCACGCCGCAGGCTGGCAGGAGGGCGGCCTCGTCGCCTCCTTCGAGAAGCTGGTGCTCGATGTCGAGATGCTGCAGATGATGATCGAGTTCCTCAAACCGATCGTCGTCGACGAGGCCGAGCTCGGCTTCGAGGCTCAGCAGCAGGTCGCACCGGGCGGGCATTTCTTCGGCGCCCCGCACACCATGGCGCGCTACGAGCACGCTTTCTACCAGCCGCTGGTCTCGAACTGGCAGAACTACGAGAACTGGCAGCTGGGCGGCGGCAAGGACGCGACGCAGCGCGCCACCGACATCTGGAAGCGCGCGCTCGAGGAGTACGAGCAGCCGGCGCTCGACCCCGCCGTGCTCGAGGCGCTCGACGCCTACATCGCTCGCCGCCGCGAGGCGATCGGCGGCGGAGAGCCCTGACCCGTCCGGCCCGACGTGCGCTATTCCGCCTTCCGACTGTTCGCTGAAGCGCTCCGCGGCAACCGCGGCTGGCAGCCGGCGTGGCGCGATGCGGCGCCGCGCCGCGCCTATGACGCCGTGATCGTCGGCGGCGGGGGCCACGGCCTCGCCACCGCCTACTACCTCGCCAAGGTGCACGGCCTGCGGGATATCGCCGTGCTCGAGAAGGGCTGGATCGGTGGCGGCAATGTCGGCCGCAACACCACGATCATCCGCTCGAACTACCTGCTGCCCGGCAACACGCCGTTCTACGAGTGGTCGCTCAAGCTCTGGGAAGGGCTGGAGCAGGACATCAACTACAACGCGATGGTCAGCCAGCGCGGCGTGCTGAACCTCCACCACAACGACGCACAGCGCGACGCCAATGTGCGGCGCGGCAACGCCATGCGCCTGCAGGGCGTGGATGCGGAGCTGCTCGATGCGGAGGATGTGCGCCGCATGCTGCCCTTCCTCGACTTCGACAACGCGCGCTTCCCGATCCGCGGCGGCCTGCTGCAGCCCCGCGGCGGCACCGTGCGGCATGACGCCGTCGCCTGGGGCTACGCCCGCGCCGCCGACAGGCTTGGTGTCGACATCATCCAGAACTGCGAGGTGACGGGCTTCCGCATCGTGGGCGGCGTCGTCACCGGCGTCGAGACCACGCGCGGCCCGATCGCGGCGCGCAAGGTCGGTCTCGCCTGTGCCGGCAACTCCTCGCGCGTCGCGGCGCTCGCCGGCCTCAAACTCCCGATCGAGAGCCATGTGCTGCAGGCCTTCGTCACGGAAGGCCTGAAGCCGCTGATCCCCGGCGTCATCACCTTCGGCGCCGGACACTTCTACATCAGCCAGTCGGACAAGGGCGGCCTCGTGTTCGGCGGCGACATCGACGGCTACAACAGCTACGCGCAGCGCGGCAACCTCGCCACCGTGGAGGATGTCTGCGAAGGCGGCATGGCG
>DHLY01000012.1:0-369 GCA_002405525.1 Proteobacteria bacterium UBA4656 | reverse complement strand
GATGCCGATGATCGGCCGCGCGCGCCTGCTGCGGTCCTGGGGCGGCATCATGGACATGTCGATGGACGGCTCGCCGATCATCGACCGCACGCCGATCGACGGGCTCTACCTCAACGCCGGTTGGTGCTACGGCGGCTTCAAGGCGACCCCGGGCTCGGGGTGGTGCTTCGCGCATCTTCTTGCGCGCGATGAACCGCATCCGGTGGCGGCGGCGTACCGGCTCGACCGGTTCGCGGCCGGCCGCGTCATCGACGAGAAGGGCCAAGGCCCGCATCCGAACCGGCACTGATGCGCATCCCCTGCCCCCATTGCGGACCCCGCGGCCACGACGAGTTCGTGCATCACGGCGATGCCACGCTGCGGCGCCCG
>DHLY01000040.1:16347-19720 GCA_002405525.1 Proteobacteria bacterium UBA4656 | reverse complement strand
AGGACGAGGCGTCGGAAGAGGCGACGTCCGAGGACGATCTGTCGGACGAGTCATGGGAGGAGTCGTCATCGGAGGACGAGGCGTCGGAAGAGGCGACGTCCGAGGACGATCTGTCGGACGAGTCATGGGAGGAGTCGTCATCGGAGAACGAGGCGTCGGAAGAGGCGATGTCCGAGGACCAAATGTCGGACGAGATGTCTGACGATGGCATGTCGGACGAAGCGGGCATGGAAGATGATGCGTCGGAGGACGCGGCCTACGGCGACGCAGCATCCGAGGACTCCGCCCCGGAGGAGGATGCCTCGGGCGGAAGCGACTCGGGCTACGGCGCTTCGGATGACGCGTACTCGGAGTCGGTCGACGAGCCGGTGGAGGACGCCGCGTCCGATGAAACGTATTCCGAAGAGCCTGTTGACGAGCCGGTGGAAGAGGAGCCCGCGGCCGAGGACGACTGGGGTGGTGCGTCGATGCGGAAGCCCTGAGACGCACCGGGGCTGGTCTCGCCGCAGCCGGCGGGTGTTGCGGCCCGTCGAGTAGGTGGGCCGTCGTCGGGACGTGCGTGAACCCGCTCCGGCTCCGGGTGGTAGCCGGGTTGTGCGGGCTTGCCGTGCTGGCCCTTGGCCTGCTGCTCGCCGCCTGCGCGACCCGCCTGCTGCCACCTCGCGAATCGTCCAGCGCATGGGCGCCCGCCGGCAACGGCGCGCTGGACGATGCGGTCGTAGGGCTCGCGTTCGCGCCGGACGCCAGTGCGTACCGGTTCGTCGCCGGTGCCGACGACGCCTTGGCACTGCGCATGCCGACCGCGGCCCTGGCCGCGCGCAGCCTTGCCGTGCAGTTCTACATGGGGCACGACGACCTCACGTCGCACGACGACCTCACCGGGCGGCTCCCGGCCGGGGGCCGCCGGCTGCGGCAGGCCGCGGTGTGCGCGTGAGGGTGCTGGTCGACGACCTTGATCAGGATGTCGAAAAAGTGCGTTCCTGCACCTTCTCAACCTCGCGAGTTCGGCACAGGGTCCGTACTCGCTCCCGACGAATCCATCGCTTACGCGATCGATTCGCGGGCGCGGCATCCCTGCCGCGCACGAGCAGGGTGTTTCTCGACACCCTGCTATGCCCGCGGTCTCGATGCGGCGCTGGCCAACGTCGACGCGCACCCGCTGCTCGAGATCCGGGTGTTCAACCCCTTCCGCTCGCGCGCCTCGGTGCTCGGCAACGCCTCGAGTCCAGCGCCACCGACGGACGCGCCAACCACCGGATGCACGACAAGCCGTGGATCGCGGATTCGCGGCTGGCCGCCGACGGCAGGCGCCACTGCGAGCCTGCCCAAATTGGGCAGCACGGATCGCACCGCGGCGCGGTATGGCGGTATCAATGACAAACTTGCCGCAGTCCCGGTATCCCGGAGCCCACGATGCCCGCTTTCCGCCTGATCGCGTTGCTTCTGCTGGCCGGCTTCGTCCTGCCCGCGCACGGCTATGACCGCGACCGTTACCACTACTGCCGCGACCAGGCCGAGCGCATCAGCGGCTACTACGGTCCCGTGCCGGACCGCTACCACCGCGGTGGCGCGGCGCGCGGTGCGGCGCGCGGTGCGGCGACCGGCGCCGTCATCGGCGCGATCGCCGGCGGCGACCGGAGGGACATCCGGCGTGCCGCGCGCCGGGGCGCCGTCACCGGTGCGGTGGTCGGCGCGGCGCGGCGCGAGCGGGCGCGCGACGAGTATCGCGACAGTCGCTACATCTACCAACTCGAACTCGACCGCTGCATGGACTACTACCGTTGAGCCGGACCCGGAGACCGCCATGACCTCGATCCGCATTCCCTTCGTGCTCGCCGGGCTGCTCGCCGCGGGAACCGTGGCCGCGCAGGCCGAAGCCGAATCGCCGCAGAAGCTCGCCGACTACACCTGCTGGCAGCTGCTGACCGAGCCGGATGAAGCCCAGGGTTCGGTCGAGGTGTTCTACCTCGGCTACGCGCTGGGCCGCGCCGGCACCGAACTCGCCGGCGAGGCGGCCTACAAACAGGCCGTCGCGGACGTGATCAAGCGCTGCCAGGCGGAGCCGGACACGCGGGTACTCGACGCCTTCGCCGCGGCGATCAAGCCGCGCTGAGGCAGAACCCGGCACGCTGCGCGCCGCGGCGCACGGCGAAGCGACCTGCCGGCGCGTGCGCTGCGCCACGATCGCCGTGATGCCGGCCACGTCGTCGCATTGTCCGCCGGTTCCGCGCCAGCCCGGCGCGCGTGTTGTCGTGCTCGCCGTCGCGCTGGGGTGGGTGGTGCTGCTGGCGGGTTGCGACCGTCCCGGTTCGCTCGCTCCCGCCGCGCACCCGGACCCAGATGTCGCCGTGCCCACGCCGGCCACCTTCGTCGGCAACGCCGGTTGCGCCGGCTGCCATGCCGAGGCCTATGCCGCGTGGCGCACCTCGCACCACGCGCTTGCCATGCAGTTGGCCGACGACACGACCGTGCTCGCCGCCTTCGACGGCCGCGAGCTGCGGCATGGCGCGCAGACCGTGCGCCCCCAGCGCGACGCGGCGGGCCCCGTCTTCGAAGTGCGCGACGGCGCCGTGGCGGCCGAGGTCCTGCGCATCACCCACGCCTTCGGTGTGGCGCCCTTGCAGCAGTACCTCGTCGATACCGGCCGTGGGCGGCTGCAGGCCTTCACCTGGGTGTGGGACACGCGACCCGCGCCGCAGGGCCAGCGCTGGTACTTCCTCTATCCCGGCGAGCCCGCTGCGCGCGGGTCTCGCCTGCACTGGGACGGCGCGCAGCAGAATTGGAACCACCAATGCGCGGACTGTCACGTCACCGCGCTGGTCAAGGACTACGACGCCGCGAGCAGGACCTTCCGCACCCGGTTCGCCGAGGCCGGCGTCGGCTGCGAAGCCTGCCACGGTCCGGCGTCCGCGCACGTCGACTGGGCACGCATGCCGGATGCGCAGCGCGGCGCGACGCCCGCGCCGCGGCTCGCCATCGACTGGCGCGCGGCGGATGGCGGGGCCTTCGGTTTCGCCGACGGCGCGCCGATCGCCCGACGCACGCCGGCGGGGAGCGCGCCGGCGCCGGACGTCGAGGCATGCGGCGCCTGTCATGCGCGGCGCGCGCCACTGGTCGCGGGGCCGACCACGGGCATGGTGCTCGATGATGCCTATCGCCTCGCCACCCTCGATGCCGGACTGTACTTTGCCGACGGCGCGATGGACGACGAGGTGTTCAACCTCGGGTCCTACCTGCAGAGCCGGATGCACGCCGCCGGCGTCGGCTGCATCGACTGCCACGAGCCGCATGGCGGCAAGCTGCGCGCGCCCGGCAACGCGATGTGCGCGCGCTGCCACCAGCCGGCGGTTTTCGACGCTCCCGCGCATCGCGG
>DHLY01000040.1:6166-16110 GCA_002405525.1 Proteobacteria bacterium UBA4656 | reverse complement strand
GGCCGCGCGGGTCGGCGCGCCGGACCCGTGCGGCGCCTGCCATGCGGACCGCAACGCCGAATCGCTGGCTGCGGCGATCGACGGCTGGCGTCGCGACGGCGCGCAGCCGCGGCGCGCCTTCGCTGACGCCCTGCACGCCGGCCGCACCTGGCGCGCGGACGCCGGCGCGCGGCTGCGGGCCGTGGTCGACGATCCGGCGCAGGCGGCGATCGTGCGTGCCAGTGCCTGGCGGCTGCTCGCCACGCGCATCGACGCCGTGGACGCCGCACGCCTGTCAGCGGCGCTGCGCGATCCCGACCCGCGGGTGCGCGGCGCGCTGGCCGCCGGCTTCGCCGCCCTGCCGGAGGGCAGCGGTGTGGACGGCCTGTCACGCCTGTTGTCGGACCCGCGGCGCAGTGTGCGGCTGGCCGCCACCGCGGCGCTCGCCAACGCGCCGGCGCTGCAGTCGGCGTCGGCCCTCCGCACGCTTTGGCCCGCCGCGCGCGAGGCCTGGCGCGCGAGCCTTGCGCTCGACGGCGACCGCCCCGAGGCGCTGGCCGCGCTGGCGGCGCTGGAGGCGCGCGAGGGCCGCCTGGACGCAGCGCGGACGCTGCTGGAGCAGGCATTGCGGCTGGAGCCCTCGTCCGGCGTGGCGCTCGTCAACCTCGCCGAGGTGCGCCGCGCCCAGGGCGACGCCGCCGGCGCGTTGGCCTTGCTGCGCGATGCGGCCACGCGTCTGCCGCAGGCCGCCGAGGTGCAGCATGCGCTGGGTCTGGCCGAGGTTCGGGCCGGCGAGCGGCAGCGCGCCCTGGAGGCACTCGCCACCGCGGTCCGGCTGGCTCCGGATGAGCCGCGCTACGCCTGGGTGCAGGCGATCGCGCTCCACGATATCGGCGGCGCGGCGGCCGGCATTGTCGCGCTGGAAGCGGCCCACGCCCGGCACCCGGGCTACGCCCCGCACATCGACGCGCTGCTGCGTTTCGCGCAGGTGCGCGGGGATGCAGTGGCGGCGATGCGCTGGCAGGCCGCGCGGGCTGCGATCCGCTGACCACGCGCACCGCCGCGATCCGCACCGCGGCGCCTGTCCGTTCGGCCGCCGCGGCGGTTCGCAGCGCTGCAGAACGGCAAGCGCGAGCCGGGCAGCGGCGATCGGTCTACCCAGCGTGGGTAGTCGATCCGCGCCTGGACCACGGTCGCGCGGTAGAAGGGAAGTCGGTCGCGGTCCGCGGCTTCGGGAGGAATCGATCCATGCGCACGTCGACCACGATGTTCCTGCTCGCCGGTCTGTTGGCCGCCAGCCCTGCGATGGCCCAGCGCGGCGCGGACGGGCCGCCCAACATCGTCGTGATCATGCCCGACGATGTCGGCATCACCAACGTCAGTGCCTACAGCCAGGGCATGATGGGAGAGACACCGAACATCGACCGCATCGCCAACGAAGGCATGCTGTTCACCGACCACTATTCGCATCCGACCTGCACGCCGGGGCGCGCGGCTTTCATCACCGGGCAGATGCCGATCCGCACCGGTCTGACCACGGTCGGCATGGCCGGCTCGCCGGTCGGCCTCGACGGCCGTGACCCGACGCTGGCCGAATTGCTGAAGGAAAAGGGTTACGCCACCGGCCAATTCGGCAAGAATCACCTCGGTGACCGCAATTCGCACCTGCCGACAGTCAATGGCTTCGACGAGTTCTACGGTAACCTCTACCACCTCAACACCGAGGAGGAGCCCTTCCTCGCCGAGTGGCCGAAGGACCCAGGCTTCAACGCGCGTTATCGCCCGCGCGGTGTGCTCGACTGCAAGGCGCTAGCCGAGGACAACCCGGCCAAGGATGAGGACGGCCGCTTCGGTCCGTGGGGCAGGCAGTCCTGCACGGACACGGGTCCGCTCGATCCCAAGCGCATGGAGACGGTCGATGACGAGTTCCGCGACCGCACGATCGACTTCATGCGCCGCTCACGCAAGGCCGGCAAGCCGTTCTTCGTCTGGCACGCGCCGAGCCGCATGCACATCTACACCCACATCCGCGAGGCCAACCGCGGCAGGTCGTTCCCGGTCACGGGCTCGGCCGACTCGGTGTACGCCGACGGCATGCTGGAACTCGATGCGGCGGTCGGCGGCATCCTCGACGAGCTCAAGCGCCTCGGCGTCGAGCGCAACACCATCGTGATCTTCACCACCGACAACGGCGCGATGGTCGACTGGTGGCCGGACGCCGGCGTCACTCCGTTCCGCAGCGAGAAGGCGACCACCTGGGAAGGCGGTGTGCGGGTGCCGTTCCTGGTCCGCTGGCCGGCGCGCATCCCGGCGGGTTCGCGCTCCAATGGCATCCAGACCATGGAAGACGTGTTCACCACGTTGGCCACCGCCGCGGGCCACCGCGACGTGCCGGCGATGCTTCGCCAGCGCGACAACGTCATCATCGACGGCGTGGACAATCTCGCGCACTGGACCCAGGGCAAGCCCTCGGCGCGCAACTTCGTCATTTACTACAACGAGGACGATCTGACTGCGGTGCGGATCGGGCCCTGGAAGTCGCACATGAAGGTGCGCAACGGCTTCTTCGAACCGCTGCAGGGCAGCGCGCTGCTGTTCAACCTGCGCATGGACCCCTTCGAGCGTCAGGACGGCTGGAAGTCGCGCGAACTGGCGATGAAGCTCGGCATCGCCTGGGGCGGCCAGGTGCAGGACGTGCTCGGCGCGCACTATCGCAGCCTGGCCGAGGTGCCACCCCGGCAGGCCAGCGGCACGCTCAACTCCGCCGAAGCAGCGGAAATGGCGAAGCCGAAGTAACCCGAGCGTCCGGGCCCGGCCCGCGCGGGTTCGGCAGCGGGTGCGGGACGGTTCATCATCTGCAGGCTCCCGCACCCGTTCCGCCGCTGCCTGTCGACGCAGGTCCAGTGCAGCACGCGAGGCCCCGGACGGTCCATGGAGTTCTGCACGCTGCGCTGACGAGTCATGGAACGATTTCCGCGCCGGGCCTGCAGAGGCCCGGCACGACGCGCGGGACTTCTTCAAGGGCTCGGGGGACTTCCTTCGGGCGCAGTTGGCGCCTCGCGGCGACGAGGCCTCAGCGGGTCTCGCGAGCACCTGTCGATGGTTGCGTGGCGCAAACGCGGATGTATTCCCGGTCGCTCAGCGACCCCGTGGCGCGGGCCGCCTGGAGGTCTTGCAGGTCCTTGCCGCGGGTCTGCGGCGAGCTGTTGACGACCGTGCGACCGCTGCCACAGATGGTCCTGCCGGGAATCGGGAACGCGGCGATCAACGGCGCGAACGCGCGACGGCGACGGGCTAATTCCGGGTCGAGCGAGGGTTCACAGCTTGACCGCGTATGAGGCGCTCAGCGCGTAATCGTTGCTTGCATCACCGCTGAGCTTCTTGATCTCCGCGCTCACGCGCGCGACAGCACTGATCTGTTTGCCGAGAGAGACGCGCGAATCGAACCAGTCGCGGTCGCCGAGTGTGTCGCGCAGGCGCGAGACGTCGACCTGACCGAACCAGCCGCTCGGCCAGATGTGGATCTGCAGCGCGCGCCATTGGTACTGGTTGATGTCGCCCACGTCGTCGTCGCCCTTCAGGTAGCCAAAGATGCGCTTGTGCACGAGTGCGGTCAGGTTGCGTTCGTCCCAGGCATAGACGCCGAGTACCCCGGGGTTGGTCTGCCAGCGCCCGCCGCTGAACGCATCGCTGCCCACCGGCGCCACCACCTCGAACGAAGCGCCCGCAGTCCAGCGCCCGAACGAGCGGATGTAGCGCACGCGGCTGAACAGATCGCCATGCCCGTTGCTGGCGGCGCCCGGAGCATCGAGCCGCACGTGCACCGGCCACTCGAAGTTGAGCCCTACCGGCGTGCCGGCGAATCGATAGTCGAACTTGCCGGTGAACAGCCACTGGTCGGCGTCGTCGCCGATGCGGTTGTATTCGGCGCCGATCTGGACCTGGGTCAGCAGGTCGGCGGGATTGACGCCCTCGACACGCGTCTGGGCGACGCCGGCCAGGGGCGCTGCCAGCACGGTGATGGCGAGAAGGGGAAGCAGGCGGACGACGGGCATGCGTGGATCCTCAGGGGGCAGTGGGGGCCGGGAGCGACCAGGACAGCACCATGCCGATCGTCGTCCAGTCGCGCAGATCGCCGCTGCCGGGGCGCACCGACTCGAAGCCGTCGCCGGGCCGAGCCCACGACAGCACGCCCGTCAGCGCCAGGTTCGGCGCCAGCATGCGCGTCCACTCGGCGTAGGCTTCGGTGGCGAGATGCGGCTCGGTGACGCCGCTGAACAGGTTGAGTCCGCCGTCGCCGAACTCCAGACGCGTGATCTGACCGAACTGCAGTGGGCTGCGCAATTCGTCGGCGCGAAAGTCCAGCAGCTGCAACTTGACGAAGTCGCGTGGACTGGCGACCAACAGCGCGGACAGGCGGTGCACCCGGAAGTTGCTGTTGATCAGCGCGAAAGCCGAATTGGCGCCGAACCACCAGGTGTCGAGGCTGCCGCCGTAGTACATCGGGTCGAACCGCTCGTAGCGCGTGGTCGATGGATCGTCGCCGCTGAGCCGGGACCAGCTGTAGGAAATCTTCGGCGTGAAGCGGCGGGCGGCGAACAGCCAGCTCACTTCGGCGCTGACGCCCTCGGCGTGCAGGTCGATGTCGTCGTTGCGCTGCAGCGCGCCCTCGAAGCGCAGGCCGAGGAAGGGCGCGGCCTGCGGAGCGGGGTTGAACTCGGCCCAGCCATGAAGCACCTCCAGCCCGTCGCGGCCGCGTTCGATGAACTCCAGCGGGCGGTCCGCGCGCGGATAGACCTGCTCGGAGTTGGTCACCTTGAAGTAGGTCGCGCCGTAGCGCTGCGCCTGCGCGGGCTTGTACTCGCCGAGCACACCCCACAGGCGCGTGCGGGTGTCGTTCGAATCCAGCTCGTGGGGTTGCAGGAAGTACGCGTGCAGCGCCAGCGGGCCGCGGCTGGCGCGCGCGATGCCGGCAATTTCCCAGGCGGTGCGCGGGGCGAGCATGGTGCCCCCGCGCTCGGCACCGTTGCCGGCGCCCATCCGCAGCAGCATGCCATTGCCGACCGCGTAGTCCTGCTGGCCGGCGGAGACATCGAAGCCCCAGCCGCCTTCGGCCGGCGCATTGCGCCAGCCCACGAGGGCGTTCTCCAGAGCGACCACGCTGTGGTCGCGGTAGCCCAGCGGATCCGTCCGCCATGTGCCGCTCGCACCGAGGCTCAGCCCACCATACACACTGCCGCCGGCGTAGGGCGCCGTGACGTCGAAGCCGGGCTCGAGCCAGGACTCGCCGAAGTTCGCGTCCAGCGTGTCTGTCGGCGCACCGATCCGCGCGCCGAGGTCCCAGAAAACGTTGTTGGAGGCATACAGCGCCCACTTGCTGTCGAGGCGCGCAGTGAAGGTCGGTCCATCCGCGGCGGCGGTCGCGGGCAGGCAGGCCGCGATGGCGAACCCGAGGGCGAGCGGGAGCAGGAGAGCACGGTTGCGGCGGCTGGACTGCGGCATCGGGAACCTGATGTTGTATGGACGGGGTGTGGGCGCTTCGGGGCGCTCACGCGCGCCGAAGCGGGCGGCGCCGAGCGCACGGCCGCGGACCCCTGAGCGCGTTGCGGGGCTGCCTCGACCGGCACGGAGTATGGTCTCCCCGCGACCGCCACCGCAGGATGCGGGTGGCGCGGGATGCCCATGTTGGGTAGCATCCGCGGCGCACCCTGGGAGGCGCATGAACGCAAGCCCGTCGGCGATAGCAGGCCCCGATCCGGTAGCCGATCTCGTCGCCGGCCTCGAGCGACTGCTGCGCGATTTCGACCGCTGCTACGAACGGCGCCCGATGGCGACCACCATCGTGCTGACCGATTTCCTCCTGCCTTACCTGCGCGATTTGTACCGCACCTTCGACGGCGACATCGCGCTGGCCCTGGTGCTGGGTGAGATCGGCCACGCCAGCACCCGCCGCTTCACCGAGGCCGGGCGGCGCGACGCGCTGGACCTCGCCGAGGCCGATCTGCGGCAGATGCTCGGCAGCCTGAGGCCCTGCAATGCGCTGTCGGCGAGCCTCGCCAGCGGCGTGCCGCGCGAGACCGCGCGGCGCAAGGTGCAGGAACTCGCCCAGCGGGGCTGGATCGCCGAACACGACGGCGGGTGGGTCGCGACCGCCAAGGCGGGCGAGACGTTCGTGCCGGCGTTCAACCGCGAGCAGGCGCGGCGCCTGCTCGCGACCGCGCGGCGGCTGGTCGAACTGTTGGGGCGCGGATGAGCGGCTGGGTGCCCGACAGTCGCGGTGCGGCGCGGCGGATCACCGCGCTGGCGCTGTGCGCCCTGCTCGCCGCCTGCGCCGGCGCGCCGCTGCCGCGCGGCGAGCCGTCGAGCGCCCTCGCGCCCGGTCGCGAGAGCGCGCTGGACGCGACCGTCGCCGGCCTCGCGCTGGCGCCCGGCGCCAGCGCCTACCGCCTGGTCGCCGGCGCCGAGGACGCCTTCGCCCTGCGCATGCGCAGCGCGGCGCTCGCTGCGCGTAGCCTCGACGTGCAGTACTACATGTGGCACGACGACCTTACTGGCCGCCTGCTGGCGGGCGAACTGCTCGCCGCCGCAGACCGCGGGGTGCGCGTGCGGGTCCTGGTCGACGACTTCTACGCGCGCGGGCTGGACGAGGCGCTGGCCAACGTCGACGCGCATCCGCTGCTCGAGATCCGGGTGTTCAACCCCTTCCGCTCGCGCGCCTCGGTGCTCGGCAATGCCTGGGAGTTCATCGCCACCGGCGGGCGCGGCAACCACCGCATGCACAACAAACTGTGGATCGCGGATTCGCGGCTGGCGATCGTCGGCGGGCGCAACATCGGCGACGAGTACTTCGGCGCGCACCGCGAGTTCAACTTCGGCGATCTCGGCGTGCTGCTGGCGGGAGAAGCGGCGGTCGATGCGTCGATGCAGTTCGACGAGTACTGGAACAGCGAATCCGCCGTGCCGCTGTCGGCCTTTGCGCGCGCCGCCGCGCCGGATGCCGCGCTGGAGACGGCGCGCTCCGCGTTCGCCGCCCACCGCGCCGCCGCCGCCGGCAGCGACTACGCCGCGCGCATCCTGCGCCTGCGCGACGAAGGCGCGCTGGGGCTCGGGCTCGACGCGCTGCGCCGCGGTGGCGCGGTGCGGGTGCTGGCCGACGATCCGCGCAAGGCGCAGGGCGGCGACGGGCCGCTGCGGATGCTGGAGGAGATGCGCGCGCTGCTCGGGCGTGCGCGCGCTGAGGCGATCGTGGTCTCGCCCTATTTCGTGCCGATGCGCAGCGGCACCGACGGGCTGCTGGGCCTGCGCGAACGCGGCGTGTCGGTCGCGGTGCTGACCAACTCGCTGGCAGCCAACGACGTGGCCGCCGTGCACGGCGGCTACAGCCGCTGGCGCAGGCCGCTGCTGCGCGGCGGAGTGATGGTCCACGAACTCAAGCCCCTGCCCGGCAGCGGCGGTGGCGACGTCGACGGCCGCATCGGGTCGTCGCGCGCCAGCCTGCACACCAAGGCGGTGATCGTGGACCGCCGGTTGGCTTTCGTCGGTTCTTTCAACATGGACCCGCGCTCGGCGCGCCTCAACACGGAGTCCGGCGTGCTCATCGAGGACCCCGCGTTCGCCGCCGAGGTGCGAGCGCACTACGAGCAGGCCATTGCGCAGGAACGCAGCTGGCAGGTCCGGCTGGTGGACGGCCGCCTGCGCTGGTACGACGTGATCGACGGCCGCGAGGTCCAGGTCGCCGCCGAGCCGGGCGCGGACTTCTCGCGCCGCTTCACCGCCTTGCTGTTTCGCCTGCTGCCGCTGGACGCGCAACTCTAGCAGGATGTCGAGAAAGTGCTTTCCTGCAACCCGCGACGAATCAACCGCCGACGCGATCGATTCACGCGCGCGGCATCCGTGCCGCGCGCCAGCAGGGTGTTTCTCAACGCCCTGCTGGCGAACCGCGCGGACATCTCCCGGGTCGCGTGTCCCGGACCTGCCGGCCGTTCCGGTCGTCGATCGGCGTCCCGCCGCGCTCGCGCTCCGCGGTACGCCGTGCGGGGCGCTAACATCGGCGCCTTCGTTCCGACGTCGTCCTGCATGCGTCCGACCCCGATCCGCCTTGTCTGTCTTTGCCTGCCGCTTCTCGCCGCGGTCCTGCTGCCCGTGCGAGCCTCGTGGGCGTCCGACTCGGCCGGCGAGCGGCCGCGCTGCATCGGCCTGGTGCTCGGCGGCGGGGGTGCCCGCGGTGCCGCCCACATCGGCGTGCTCAAGGTGCTCGAGCGCGAGCGCGTGCCGGTGTGCCGGATCGCCGGCACCAGCATGGGCGCCATCGTCGGCGGGCTCTACGCGGCCGGCTACTCCGCGACCGAGATCGAGGCCGTGCTGTCGGCGATCGACTGGAGGGACATCCTCGCCGATGATCCGCCGCGCACCGACTTCCCCATGCGGCGCAAGAACGACACCCTGCGCTACCTGCTGGATTTCCGCTTCGGGTTGCGCGACGGCGCGATCCAGCTGCCGCGCGGCGTGATCCAGGGCCAGAAGCTGCTGACTCTGCTGCGCCGCCTGACCCTGCACACCTGGAGCACCGAGTCGTTTGACGACCTGTCGATCCCGTTCCGCGCGGTGGCCACCGACATCGCCACCGGCGAGGCGGTGGTGTTCGGCCGCGGCGACCTCGCGCTCGCGATCCGCGGCAGCATGTCGGTGCCGGCCGCGTTCGCGCCGATCCGGGTCGATGGCCGGCTGCTGGTCGACGGCGGCATCGTCAACAACGTCCCGGTCGACGTGGTCAAGGCGATGGGCGCCGACCGCGTCATCGCGGTCGACGTCGGCGCGCCGCTGCTCAAGGACAGCGAACTGACCTCGCCGTTCTCGATCACCATGCAGATGCTCGACGTACTGATGAAGCAGCGCACCGCGCAGGTGATGGCGGCCATGGATCCGCGCGACGTCAGGATCGTGCCCGATCTCGGCGGCATCGGCAGCGCGTCGTTCGACCGCGCGGTCGAAGCGATCGCGCCCGGCGAGGCAGCGGCAACCGGCGTGCTGGCGCGCCTGCGCGAACTGTCGGTCGGCGAGGCGGAGTGGGACGCGCTGGTCGCGTCGCGCCGTCGCGCCGAGTTCGATCCCCCACTGGTCGAGTTCCTCGACGTGGTGGCCCGGCGCAGCAAGACTGCGGGCTACGTGGCGCGTGAACTGGAGGGCTTCGAGGGCGAGCCGCTGGACGCGCTCGCACTGGAGCGGCGCGTCAATGCCGTCTACGGCCAGGGCAACTACGAGCGCATCTCGTGGAAACTGGTCGACAAGGAGGGCCGTACCGGGGTCGAGGTGCTGCCGGTCGACAAGGGCTGGGGGCCGAACTTCCTGACCTTCGGCCTGCAGGTGAGCGACGACTTCGAGGGGCGCAATTCCTACCAGTTGGGTGTCGAGTACACGATGACCGGCCTCAACCGCTGGGGCGGCGAATGGCGCACGCGGGCGGAGATCGGCCGCCTCACCGGACTGCGCACCGAGTTCTTCCAGCCCGGCGGCGATCGCGGTCAGTTCTTCGGCACGGGTTTCGTCGAGTACCGGGCTTCCGACCAGGACATCCGCGTCCTCGACACCCTGCTCGCGGACTACCGCGTGCGGCGCGCGGTGGCCGGGATCGACGTCGGATGGGAGCCGACGCTGGCGATGCGCGCCTACACCGGCCTGTTCCGTTCGCACAGCCTGGCGAGTCGGCGCGTCGGCACGCCCGGCCTGTTTCCGGACCTTGATGAGCCCTCGGGAGGGGTGCGGCTGGGCTTCATCCGCGACACTCTCGACGACGCGGACTTTCCGTCCACCGGCGGGCGCACCGACGCCCTGCTGCTCGTCACGCGGGACGCGTTGGGAGCCGACGGCGAGGGCGAAGTCTTCGATCTGTCCTGGGACCATGCGACCTCGTTCGGCGCCAACCGCCTGCTGTTCGGGACCCGGCTGCACACCACCTGGGGAGCGCC
>DHLY01000040.1:0-5864 GCA_002405525.1 Proteobacteria bacterium UBA4656 | reverse complement strand
CGCCGCGATGACCTGCTCGACCTCGAGGACCTGGTGCTGGCCGGCAGCCTTTTCGTGGGCGTCGATTCGCCGTTCGGCCCGCTGTTCCTCGGATACGGGCGCAACGATCGGGGCGATGCCTCGGTCTATCTCACCTTCGGCTCGCTGCTGCGGCCGCGACTTTAGGAGTCGACCCCCGTGCTTCGATCGCGCCCTCTCCTCGTCCTGTCGCTGTTCCTGGCCGGCGCCCTCCCGGCCGCCGCGCAAGCCGTCGAAGCGGAACCGATCCTTCCGGCGTCCCGCCTCGTCGCGCCCGGCACGCCGCTGTCCGGCCCCGGCTGGCGGGTCGCCAGCCCGGTCGCGGTGCGCGGCTACCTCGGTCAGTTCGAACTGTCCACGCCGCAGGGTGCGATCGACGTCCAGGGGCGCGAGCTGCTCGCGATCCGCATCGCCGAGGTTCCGGCGCTGGCGCGGCTGGAGGAGGTGAGCCGCGGCGAGGTGTTCGCCGAGTCGATCGCCGACTCCGCCAAGGCCACGGGGCGCGCCGTGGTGCGCGTGGTCACCAACCCGGCGGAGACCGTCAAGGGCATCCCGGCCGGCATCGGCCGCCTGCTTCAGCGCACCGCGCGGAAGGTGCGCCAGGTTGCAGTCGCCGTCGGTGACGCCGCGCAGCGCGAGCGCGACGGCGGTGGCGATGGTGATGGTGATGGTGATGGCGGCGACTCCGCGGCCAAGGTGCGCGACTTCGCGACCGAGATCGCCGGCGTGAACAAGGCGCGCCGTGCGATCGCCAAGGCGATGGGCATCGATCCCTACACCAGCAATCCGCTGCTGCAGGGTCGGCTGGAGGACCTCGCGTGGGCTTCGGTTGCCGGCGGCCTGTCGATGGACCTCGCGCTGGGCGCGGTCGGCGGGCTGGCCGCCGATGTGCTGTCCACCAGCGGCCGCCTCGACGACCTGGTGTGGGACCTGCCACCGGAGGACATCCGTCGCCGGCTGGAGAAGGACCTGGTCGATCGCGGCGCGCAGCCGCTGGTCGCGCGCGACTTCCTGCGCAATGGCGCGTTCACGCCCACCCTGCAGTTGGCCTTTGTCGGCGCGCTGCGCGATCTCGGGCGCCCACGCGGCGAGGCCGAGGTGCTCGACCTCGCCATCGGCGTGCGCGACGAGGTGCATGCCCGTTTCCTCGTCCAGCAGCTGCGCATGCTGGCGCGGCATGCGGACGGCAGCGACCCGGTGGTGGCGCTGGAGGCGCTGGAGGCCTCGATCGCGGCCACCACGCGTCGCGGTACGCGCTTGGTCGCACTGCCCGTCGATCATCTTTCGTGGACCGAGCAGGTTGAAACCGGCGCCGCATCGCGGCGGGGCAAGGGCGTGGCCCGCCTGGTGGTCGCGGGAACGGTATCGCCCATGGCACAACGGCAGCTCGCTGCGGCCGGGTGGACGGTGACCGATGGCGTCGGCCTCGTCTTCGTCCCATGATCGTGCCGTGCCCCATGGGCGCCCATCCCTGATCCGGCAGCGCCCCGGAGCGCATCGCATGACCAGACCTTTCCAAATTGCCACGCTGACAGCGCTCGCGCTGCTGCTCGTCGCCTGCGCCAGCACCGGGCCGACCGTATCCAGCATTGCCGAGCCGGACTTCGCGCCGCGCGCCGGCGCGACCTACGCCTGGCAGCCCGTGCAGCGCACCCGGCCGGAGGAGATCGACCCGCGGGTCGACAACGACATCGTGCGCGGGCGTATCGAACGCGGTCTGCATCGCGCTTTCGATGCCAAGGGCTGGCGCAGCGCCGATGCCGCGGGCGCCGACTACCTGCTGAGTTTCCGCGTCGGCGTTCGTGATCGCAGCGAAACGCGCACCGAGCTGCGCGATCCGAATCCCTTCCCCGACACGCGAATCGTCTGCGGCAGGCGGGGCTGCATGCCGATCTCGGTCTGGGGCTGGTATGGCCCGCCGGTGGCCACCACGCGCACCATCGAGTACGTCGAGGGCGGCGTGATGATCGACCTCGTCGAGCGCGCGACCGGCCGGCTGGTCTGGCGCAGCACCATCGCTGACCGCCTCGTGCGCCCGCGAATGCCATCGCAGGAGGAAACGGACGCCGCGATGGCGCGTGCGGTCGCGGACCTGCCGATGGTCGGTCAGGCGCCGTGACCCGGTCGCTGCGTCAGCGCAGCATGAGCGGGTGCGTTTCGACTTCGGAATCGCGATGACCGGCGCCGACGCCGCGCCGGGCCGCCCGGGTCGGCTCGGGTCTCGAGTGTGGAAGGGACTTGCGGGCCTCGCCGGTGCGCTGGCCCTGGTCGCGCTCGGATTCGGCCTGGTCGCCCGCGGCCACGCCGACTTGCGGCCCTGGCATCAGGTGGTGCCGCAGGGCGAGCCGGCCGCGGCGGAGCTCGATGCCGGCATGAACCTCGCGACCTGGCTCGCGCGCGAGGACGCGGTGCTGCGGGATGCTCGCACGCGGGTCGAAGCGGCGCTGCGCGGCGATGAAGGGCCGAGCAGCCGCTACGCGCCCGGGGCGCCGGTCAACCCGGGGGGCTACGAGCGCGACTGGAACCGCACGTTCGAACTCGCCGCGGCCTCGCCGAAGGGGCTGGTGCTGCTGCTGCATGGCATGACCGACGGTCCCTACAGTCTGCGCACGCTCGGCGCACGACTGCATGCAGAAGGCTTCCATGTGCTCGCGCTGCGCCTGCAGGGCCACGGCACCACGCCCGCAGCCCTGCTGGACGCGCGCTGGGAGGACTGGGCCGCGGCGTCGCGTCTGGGCATGCGTCACCTGCGCGCGGTCGGTGGCGGGAACCTGCCCCTGGTGGTGGTGGGCTACTCCACCGGCGCGGCACTCGCCGTGCAGCATCACCTCGCTGCGCTCGACGACCCCGCGCTGCCGCGCGCCGACCGGCTGGTCCTGCTTTCGCCCCTGCTCGGGCTCACCCGCGGCGCCGGCTTCGCGCCGCTGGTTTCCGCGCTCGACCGCGTGCCGGGTTTCGAGAAGGCCGCCTGGCTCGACGTGCTGCCGGAGTACAACCCGTTCAAATACAACTCCTTCCCGGTCAACGGCGGCTGGCAATCGCACCGCTTGGTGCGCGCGGTGGCCGACGGCCTCGCGCGCGCGAAGCGGACCGGCACGATCGACCGCCTGCCGCCGATCCTCACCTTCCATTCCGTGCTCGACACCACGGTGCGCAGCGACGCGGTGGTCCGCATGCTGTACGGGGCGCTGCCCGCCAATGGAAGCGAGCTGGTGATGTACGACGTCAACCGCTGGAACGCCTTCACACCGCTGTTCCGTCCCGGGCAGCTCGACAGCGTGCGCAGGCTGTTCACCGCGGGGCCGCGCGCGTACACCCTGCGGGTGGTGAGCAACCGCGATCCCGGCACGCGCGATGCGGTCGAGATCTCCGTTGCGCCGGGTGCCGAAGCGCGCGCCCGGCGCGAGCTGGGGCTGGCCTTCCCACCGGAGGTCTTCTCGCTGTCGCACACCGCGATTCCCTTCCCCTGCAGCGATCCGCTGTACGGCATCGCGCCGCGCACCGACGAGGACTTCGGCGTGCGCCTCGGCACGCTGGCTCTGCGCGGCGAGCGCCACGCCCTGCAGGTGCCGATGGAGCAACTGGCGCGGCTCAACTGCAATCCGTTCTTCGACGACCTGGCCGAACGCACCGTGGCATGGGTTGCCGGTGCCGGCCGGCGCGCGGGTCCCTGATCGCGCTGCCTTGACGCTGCGATCGGCCCCGCGGTGTGACGGTCCGCGTCGCGCCGGAGCGGTCGCGCCCCGGCCCGCGATCCGCCAGGGTCGCCGCGCCCCGGCGCGCCGCCTATGGATACTTCGGGCGCCGGTGCCTACCATGAAGCGCCGGCGGCTTCGCCGGCCGTAGGGGCCGCACGCTTGCCGGCCCGTCGTCGCGGAGGATCCACCATGCGCATCGCCACCCTTTCCCTGTTCGGCCTGCTGGCCCTGTGGCTGTCGGGCCTCGGCTTCAGTCCTGCCGTCGAGGCGCGCGGCTACCGCTGCGGCCAGTGCGGGACCGTCGTGGACGTCGATCGCATCTGGTACGAACGCCGGCGCGACAGCGGCCGCGAAGGCGCCGTACTGGGTGCGATCATCGGCGGCGCGATCGGCAACCAGGCCGGCCGCGGTGACGGCCGCACCGCGTCCACCATCGCCGGCGCGGTGGTCGGCGGCCTGATCGGCCGCGAGGTCGACCGCAACGACGGCCGCGGTCGCGGCGAAACCGGCCTGCGCTTGACCATCCGCATGGACCGCGGGTTTGAGCAGACGGTGGAGATCCACGGCGACATGCGCATTTACCGCGGCGATCGCGTGCGGGTGCGCAACGGGCGTGTCGACCTGATCGACTGAGCCGGCGGTGGCGGGCGCACCCGCGCGTCGCCTCGCGCGCCTGCCGACGCGTCGTCCCCGCCGTCTGCGGTGGCGCTCGCGCCGAGACGATGTGAACCCTGCGGACCAGAGGAAGCGCACGCCGTTCGACATGCACGTGCAGGAGTGCGCTCGCGCGCGAACACGCTCGCGGCGCCCGCCGATGGCGGGGTCCAGCGCGGTGCCCCGGTCACCGCCCGCAGTGCGCGCGCAGCGATTCGCGCAGGCCGTCAGCCTCGCGCTCCAGCGCTTCCCGCTCGCCGAAGAAGCTGCTGCGCGATCCGCGCCGCGCGTCATCGAAGGCCTGCCGCCAGTGCGCGCACAAGGACGCGCGGTCCATGGGTTCGCAGCGATCCTGCACCCGCACGTAGGCGCCGCCCACGGACCGGTCCCAGGCTTCGCGCGCCGGCGTGCGCGGCAGGTTGCTGGCGGTGCTGGTCGCGCCGACCACCCAGGCCGGCACGTAGCGCGGCGGCGGCGCGCGGTCGGCGGAGACATAGGCCTCGCCGTTTTCGCGCACGCACCGGTAGCGCTGAGGAAGCGGCGGCGCGGGTGGCCTGGCATCGACATCCGCTCCGGACGGCGCCGGCGCCTGCGTCGCAGCCGCGCCCGCCAGGTCCGGCGCGTACGGCACGGACGGCGGCCCGTCGATCGGCGGCAGCGGCAGGGACTCCACCGGGCAGGGCGGGTCCTGGTAGGCGATCCGCCCGTCGGCATCGCGGCACTTGTGGATCGCCTGCGCGTGCGCGGCGCCCGCCGCCAGGACCAGCATCAGGATCAGCGACAGGGCAGGCAGGGCACGCGCGGCCATGCGCTATCCTCCCACGGCCTGCGGGCGTATGACGGACGCCCCACGGACGGCACGAGCAACACAGAGGATCGCCATGCCCCTCTCCTGGAACGAGATCAAGGACCGCGCCCTGCGGTTCTCGCGCGAGTGGGCGGGCGAGGCGTCCGAGCGCGCCGAGTCGCAGACGTTCTGGAACGCCTTCTTCGACGTGTTCGGCCTCACCCGCCGGCGGGTGGCGTCCTTCGAGGAGCCGGTCAAGCGCCTGCGCGATGGCGGCAAGACCACCACCGGCAAGATCGACCTGTTCTGGAAGGGCGTGCTGCTGGTCGAGCACAAGTCGCAGGGCAAGGACCTGGCGCGCGCCTACACCCAGGCGGTGGACTACTTCGAAGGCATCGCCGAGCGCGACCTGCCGCGCTACGTGCTGGTGTCGGACTTCGCGCGCTTCCGGCTGCACGACCTCGACAGCGGCGCCGAGCACGACTTCGACCTGAAGGACCTTCACCGCAAGGTTCGCCTGTTCGGCTTCATCGCCGGCTACCAGACGCGCACCTACAAGGACGACGACCCGGTCAACGTCGCCGCGGCCGAGAAGATGGGCGCGCTGCACGCTGCGCTCAAGGCGTCCGGCTACGCCGGACACCCGCTGGAAGAACTGCAGGTGCGGCTGCTGTTCTGCCTGTTCGCCGGCGACACCGGCATCTTCG
>DHLY01000014.1:31776-43528 GCA_002405525.1 Proteobacteria bacterium UBA4656 | reverse complement strand
TTCCTGCGCACCAAGTCGATCACCAACATCGCCTGGGACGACGCCACCCGCGCCTTCTACGAGGCCAAGGCGCCGGCCGGAATGTACTTTCGCAACATGGACACCCTGTTCGGCCACAGCATCCTGCACGAGGAGCGAGTGATCGCCAACGACGTGGCGAGCGACCGACGGGCGGGCGGACGGCCGCACGGGCATCCGCCGCTCAACGCGTTCGCCGGGCTGCCGCTGCGCGACGGCACGCAGATGATCGGCATGGTGGGCCTGGCCAATCGCCCGGGCGGCTACCACGCCGACATCCTCGATCCGCTGGAACCGGTGCTCGCTTTCCTCGCGACGATCCTCCGGACCGCGCGACTCCAGGAAGAGAGGACCGACTTCGTGCGTCGCCTCGAGGCCGCGACCGAGCTGCAGCAGCGGGTTCTGCAGAACTCCGAGTCGGGCTTCGTAATCCTGCACGCCGATGGCGGCGTGGCGCTCGCCAACCAGCGCGCGCGCGACCTGCTGCCCGAGGTCGCGGCGCTGCTGGGCCGGCCCGCGCCCGGCAGACTGATGGACGCGCTGGACGCGCTGTTCCCGCGCGCCCAGTGCGCGGCCTGGACGGACGCGATCGTCGCCGCGCGGGAAGGCGAACGCGTCGGCCCGTGGCAGTTCAACGTCGCCCCGGCGCGCGGAATGCCCGTCCGCGGCGGCTCCGGGGCGACCGCAACCCCGGTGGAGCTGGTGGCGGTGCGCGTCGCCGAGGCCGAAAGCGTCGAGTCCGGTGTGCTGCTCACCATCAACGACCTTCGCGAACGCGATGCCCTGCGCGAATCGATGCGCCTCAATGCCGTGCTCGAGGAGCGCGTCAGCCAACTGCGGCAGCAGCAGCACGACAACGAGCTGCTGTCCGAATGCGTCGAGTTCCTCCAGGGCTGCACCAGCATCGGAGAAGGACTGGAACTGGTCGGCCGATCGCTCGAGCGCCTGTTTCCGACGGCCAACACCGCGATCTTCGGCTCGCTGTCGCCGGGCGCGCCGATGACGCTGCTGCGCCACGCGCGGCGCTTCGGCGACTGCACGCCGGCCGAGCAGTTGCCCCCTGCCCAATGCTGGGCCCTGCGTTCGCACCGCGCCTACGGATCCTGGCCTGGCGGCCACCACCTGGCCTGCCGCCACGTCGACCCGCAGGTCGGCGGGGCGAGCTTCTGCACGCCGCTGTTCTCGCTCGACCGCAACATCGCGGTCTTCCTGGTCGACTTCCCCGCCGGGGCGGTCACCGAGGACACGCTGCGCTACCACGCGAGGCTGGCGCAGTTCGTCGCCATCGGCCAGAGCATCTCCGGCGCGCTGTCGACGATCGCCCTGCGCGAGTCGCTGCAGCGCATGGCCCTGACCGACGAACTGACCGGCCTCGACAACCGTCGTGCCTTCCTGCAGGAGTCTTCGCGGGAACTCACGCGCGCGCGCCGCAGCGGTACACCATTCGCGCTCGCGATCCTCGATGTCGACCACTTCAAGCAGGTGAATGACCGCTTCGGACACGACACCGGCGATCAGGTGCTGCGCGACATCGCGAGGGTGGTACGCCGGGCGCTGCGCGAGAGCGACTTCGTGGCGCGGATCGGCGGCGAGGAGTTCGCCATCCTGATGCCCGAGGTGCACGCCGACGTCGCCCGGTCCCGACTTGAGGGGGTGTTGTCGGCAATCCGCGGCGCCTGCGCCGTCGGCGGTGATCCGGTGACCGCGTCGATCGGCATGGTGCACTCGACCGCGCTCGCGCCGGATGCGAGCTATGAGCAACTCTACCAACGCGCGGACGAGGCGCTCTACCGGGCCAAGGCCGAAGGGCGCAACCGAATCGTCGAAGCCGCCGCCCCCCGAGCGCAGCCCCTCGCGAGCCGTGAAGTGGCGGACCGCGGACATGGTCGCGATTCCACGTCGCGACGGGCAGGCTGTGATGCAACCTGAAGCCGCCACGACCCCGGGTTTGCGGGAGTTCGCGCATCGGCCGCAGCGTCGCCAGTGGCACCACCTTGGCGCGCCTGCCCGATGACGACCGGCGACTGAAGCCCGCACACTTTGCCTGGATCGGGTCGGCAAACTCCGGACCTGGCGCCGCCAGACCTGGGCGCAGCGCTTCCTCGGGAAGGCGCGAATCGCTCGAAAGGCAACGCCTCGAACCCTTCGAGCGCTGCGCTGCGGCAGTCGTCCATCAACGGAATGACAGGGCTGCATCATGAACCACTCGGGACCGCGCATCCCGCGGCGTCGACGGAGGGCTCGACCGCGAGGCCCGTGCAGCGTCGCGCCTGCGGACTGCTCGACGAACACTGCCTCCGGTACAATGGACTCGCCTGCATTGCCGATCCCTGGGATCACTGGAACCCCCATGATTCAGCAACGACCCGGGCGCTGTGCGCCGACTCCGTGTTCCGCGCTGGCCGCAATCCTGCTGCCAGTGGCCTGCGCCACCGCGCAGACGGTTACGGATGATGGACCCCGGGCGGCGGCCGTGCAGGCGCCTTTCTTCGCGCAGGTCGAGCCGCTGCCGCGTCCGGTCGGTGCCGGGCCCGGCAGCGACGTCATCTTCAGCCACGGATTCGAGACCTCGCTGGTGTCCGGACTCACCGCCACCGTCTCCACCGACGGGCAGCGGGTGCAGCTCGCGTGGACCCATGGCGCCAGCCCGCCGCTCTCACGCGTCCGGCTCACCCGCACCGTCACCACGGGGGCGACCACCTCGGCGCCCGTGCTGGTGTTCGAGGGCCTCGCCACGAGCGCAACCGAGCGGGTCGACCAACTGCTCCCCTCGGCCGGCGGCACGACACGCACCACGACATACCAGGTGGTCGGATGCTCGTTGACGGCGTGCGAGGCGTCGGGCTCGACCGCATCGCTGGCGCTCACGCTCAAGCAGGCGCTCCGCGGCGGCGGGTACACCGTGTTCTGGCGGCACGCCTCGGCGGCCGTGTGCCAGGACCGCACCAACCTTTGTCCCAGCGCGCTTCCGCCTGGGCAGACCTGCGCGCAGGCGCTGGCGGGCACGCCATCCGACAACTGGTGGAAGACCTGCCTGTCCGACCCGCCGACGTGCACCACCAGCGCGCGCCAGCTCTCCACGGACGCCGCCAACGCCGAGACCACGGCGGTACGCACCTGGTTCCAGGCGAACGGCGTGGCGGTGGGCCGGGTGCTCACCAGCGAATACTGTCGCTGCTTCACCACCGCGCAGGACTTCCAGTTCGGCCCCGCGCTCGAGTTCAGCGCCGACCTCACCTACTTCGTGCACGAGGAGTCGCTGCGATGCGCAAAGAACATCGTGCTCCTGAACCAGTCGCCGGCGGCCGGTACCAATACCGCGATGGTGGGCCACGCCGGATTTTCCGGTACCTGCCCGACGCTTGGAACGCTGGCCTGGGGAGATGCCGCCATCTTCAAGCCCCAGGCGCCGACCGGGCAGACTTGCACGACAGTAGGCTCGTGCCCGCTCGGCGAGGCCTGCGTGTCGGGCCAGTGTGTCAGGCCGCTCTTCATCGCCCGGGTGCCCGCGCTCGGGAGCGGGAGCTGGTCGACGCTGCCCTGAGCGAGGATCGACGCGCTGGCCGCGCAGAAGCCGACCTGGAACACGCCGCCACAGCGCCGCCTGCGCAGTGGATGGTGAGCTTCCCGCCGAACGACGGACACCGGTCCTACGCTGCGGCCTGCACTTCGAACGCCTCCGGCGCCTGGTAGTCGATCGACGAGTGCAGGCGCTGCCGCTTGTGGTACGCCTCGATGCAGCTGAAGACCAGTGCGCGAATCCTCCACCGGTCGCCCCGAGGCCGCGGGATCTCTTGGCAGCCCGTTCGCATGGGATCTTTCCCTTCAGTGCAGTCGCAGCAGGGTGTTTTTCGACACCGTGCCGGTGCAATTCGTGTCAGTGCGCGACCGGCGGCTGCTCGAAGCCATCGCAGAACACGGCCGCCAGTTCACGCGTCCACAGCATGGCCTGCGGCCGACCGCCGCCGGTGGGCAGCCCATCGCCCACCACTCGGAGCGTCGCGCCGTCGGTCCAGATCCCGCGCGCAACCGTCTGCTCGAAGCCGCCCGCCGCCAGGGCGTGCAGGTCGACCCACGAAGCAGGGGTGCCGCTCCACAACGCAGCGCGCACCAGGCCATCGATGCGCACATAGCCGGCCTGCATGACGCCGCTCGCGCCGTACACCTGTGACTCCTGCGCCTGCGCCGGGTGCAGCGACATCCAGGATGCAGCGCTACCCGTCCACATTCCTGCGCGCCAGCCGTTGGCTGCGCCATCGTTGAAGGTTGCCGCACCCGCCTGGTAGGTGTCGGTGACCGAGGACACATACGACTGCTGCGAACCCGCCGGGTGCAGGTCGACCCGGCTCGCCGCCGTTCCGCTCCACAGGCTTGCGCGATCGGCGAAGGCATCGCCGTTGAAATCCACCGAACCACCCTGCTGCAGTCCATTGGTGGCGCGCGCGATCGAAGAGCCATTGATGCCCGCGCCGAGATTTACCCACGACGCGGCACTTCCTCGCCACAGGCCGGCCTGCCCGAGCTCTCCGGGAAATCGGACCGCACCGACCTGCTCCCCGCCACCCGCGCCGATCGCGAGCGACGACACTGCCCCGGCCGGCGTCAGGTCGAGCCAGGAAGCCGCCGTTCCGCTCCACAGACTGGCGCGGTCGAGATTGTCGGGCGCGAATCGCGTGCGGCCGACCTGCGTGCCTTCACTGGCGGCGAATGCTTCCGAGTAACCGGCGCCGGCGGGCGCCAGGCTGACCCAGGCTGCTGCACTGCCCGACCATACTGCGGCCACGCGAGAGGACCCCGCGGTTGCCCATCCCAGCTGCTGCGTTCCTTGGGCGCCAAATGCTTGGGATTCGATGCTTGCGGCCGGGTTCAGCACGATGACCTGCCACGGTGCCTGCACGGCACAGGCCGAGGCAGTCGCCGCGGGCTGGCTCGCCGCGCCCGCGACCGGCACGACCATCCCGACCAACACCAAGGCGCTGCGCAGCGACCGGCTGAACTCAGTGCGTTTCATGGGACTCACCGGTACCGTTTCTGTTTCTTGAAAGTCAGCGGCCTTGTGTCGGCTGGATCATGCTCGCTTCACCGCCGCGAACGTCAGATTCAAAGCCGTTTGAAAACAGGTTGTTGTCCAAGATCCATACGACGGCTTCGCCAGGCAAGCCAGCTTTGTTTGCGGTGCCGTACACATAGGTGCGTGTGCCGGTGCGGGCGATGGACCGTGCGTCACTGTTCAGGTAAGTGCCAGGCAGATAGACATGGAGATCGATCCACGAGCTCGCAGTGCCGCTCCACAGACTTGCGCGCCTGTAGCCACAGCCCGGAGCTGGGCACGAGAGGGTGACCCAGCCTGCCTGCTTACCGTCCCCTATGGCCAGGGCATAGGATTCCTGAGTGCCCGCGGGGCTCAGGTCCACCCAGGATTGCGCCGATCCGCTCCATAAACTCGCCCGAATGTGCCTGTCAGCGCCGCCATTGACGTACGTGTAGCCGACCTGCTTGCCGGTGCCCGCATCGACATCGAAGGCGAAGGATTGGGATGTTCCCGTGGGGTGCAAGTCGACCCAGGAGCCCGACGTGCCACTCCAAAGGCTCGCGCGCCTCACGCCTCCCACTTCAGCCCAGCCCACCTGCAGCTCTCCGTCAATGCCGAAGGCGACGGCGTCCGTTGCGCCAGCAGGGTTGAGACTGATCCATGATTCCGCCGAGCCAGCCCATAGGCTCGCAGTACGCCCTCCTGGATATCGGGCGTAGATGTACCCCACCTGTTTTCCGCCGGAGACATCCACCACCTGGCCTCCGCCTTGTGCAACCGGAGGCGTCAGGTCAGTCCATTCCCAAGCCGTGTTGGTCCAGACACTGGCACGCACCGACCCATTGACCACCGCCCAGCCGCCTGCCTGTCCATCGGAAATGCTCGCGGCGTGTGACCATGTTGACGCGGCCGGATGCAGATCAATCCAAGACTCCGCCGTGCCGGTCCACAAACTCGCGCGTTCCATCCCTGCCACGACAGCATAGCCAGCCTGATGTCCACTGCCGCCTCTGAGAATGACGGAGCCTGACGCCTGTGGCGGGTGAAGGCTGACGACTGTCCAATCGGTAGACGCTTCGGCGGTCAGAGGCAGTGCGCCGAGAGCGATGGTGCAGGCGGCCGAGAAGCAGCACAGGGGTAGGGTCAGGGATGGCCAGGGCGACGACGCAGGCGTGGAAGCGATTGATGTGTCAGGAGGCAGTATCGACTTGCGCCGGATGGCAAGCGCGAGAACTCCCTTGATCGATCGTGTGAGCCTCATCGAATCCTCCATGGCGGGTTTGAAACCTTCAAGACACGTCGTGGGCCTACTGGCGCGCGCTGCGGGGGTGGCTGCTGCCACCGGCAGACCACCAACAACCCCGGCAGGCACCGGGTACGGCGTGGCGAGAGATGGCGCCGCGGGGCATGCGCGGCATCACTGCGGCTCGAATCCACTACCGAACACCAGGTCGACCGTGCCGTTGATCACGAACGGCAAGTCGTTGCCCAGATGATCGCCGGCGTCGATCGCCCAGACGTAGGGATTGGTACCGCCCCACGCCACGTTGGCAGTGCCCGTCGCGCCGCTGGCCACCGGCGGCTGGTAGTGGTCCCTCACTTCCGGGCCCGGGAACCCGAATGTCCAGCGCAGCCAGTAGCTGCCGGGCGCGAGCGTGAAATCAGGCACGTCGGCATCGAGCTTGAAGATGGCGCGGTCGGTGGCCTGCAGACTGGATGGTGAGACCCGGTACCCCAGGAGGCCGCCATTGCTCACCGCCGTGGTGCCCGAAGCCACCACCGTGCCCAGGTTCACGTCGCCGGAGACCACGCTCCAACTGACGTTGGTGAATTTGAACGCGCCGCGCGCATTGAACTGGTATGCGAAGAAATTCAGGTCCGTGACGATCCAGGTGGCGCCGCCGACCGTGAAGTTGTCGGCGACCGAGTAGGTGAGTCCAGGCCCGCTCATGGCGGGAACGCCGAACATGGCGCCGCCCGTACGGATGATCGAGCGTGCCGGAACATCCGTGACCGCAGGGCCGTTGTCGAACAAGGTGGCCGCTTGCGCCGGGCCGGTGGCGGCAATCAAGCCGAACGCGATCAGACGCCTCATGTGAACTCCATCGGTTGAATGGATCCGCTTCGTGCCGGACCAGGCCAAACGGATGTCGGGAAACTCCCTGCCAGGACGCCTCCGGCCGAAGTCACGACGTCACCACCGCGCCGGGGCGACATCGACGGCGATGTTGTCGAGCGCCACGTCGTAGTCGACGAAGCCGGAGACCATGCCGGGCGGGGAGGTATGGAACAGGATGATGTCGACGCTGGCCAGCACACTGGCGAAGCTGCGCCCGGGCGGCAAACCGGTCCCCAAGAAATCCCCCGTGCCGCCCCAGCCAGCAGGCAGCGCGACCGACGCGGTGTCTGCAATCGTCACGGACCGGGTCTGCCAACCGTTGCCGACATTCAGGGTGCCGAGGTTGTACCAAACGGACACCCACGGCACGTTCGGCGGCGTGTTGTCGTAATCGCGAAGTTCGACGACCAGGTCCCGTGGCACGGGGTTGCCGAACCCGAACCACACCAGCGTAGCGAACACGTCGACACGGATCGTGACCGTGCCCAGCCCGCTCCAATCACCCAGATATGCGGGATTGGTGTTGTTCCACCAGGCGATGAAGTAGTTGTTCATCTTGGTGCGTAGCGCTGGCGCGCCATTGCCGAAGTCCGGGTCGACCAGCGTGCCGCCCAGGCCGCTGTCGGTCTGCATTCCCTGCCACCCCTGCGCGCCCCCGGCATTGTTGGCGAACGTCACCAGGGAGCTGGTCGGATCGGCAGTCGCGGCACCATTCACCAGGCCCAGTGTCAGCAGCAACGCGGCTCTGGCTCGATTCATGGGTTGTCTCGCCTGTGTGGTTGGAGGGACGATCTGCAAGCAAGATGTCGAGGAAGCGCTTTCCTGCACTGTCCCGACGTCGCGAGTCCGGCACGGGTCCGTACTCGCTCCCGACGAATCAATCGCTGACGCGATCGATTCGCAGGCGCGGGGATTTTTTTCCAAAAGCTCAGGGCTCGAACCCGCTGCCGAACACCGGGTCGGTGTTGTAGGCCACCAGCCCCGATGGGGTGGCGATCAGCAAGGTGCCGTCCGAAGCCAGCGCCGGGCCGCCAGCGCTGAATCCGATGTCCTGTTGCCACAGCAGCGACAGGTCGGGGCGGAAAGCGAACAGCCTGCCGCCGTCGCCATTGCTCACGTACAGCGCGCGGTTGCGATCCACCGCCATGTGGTACTGCACGGCCTGGTTGCCCGAGCGGATCGGCGGCGAGGCGGCGAGTTCGAGACCGCCGTCGGGGTCCAGCCGCACGACGACCACCCCATCCGCCCGCGCCGCATAGGTGTAGACGGACCCGTCCGGGCCGACCGCGTGGGTGGAGTAGGCTGTGTTGGGCGAGCCGTTGGGGTACGACCACTTCTCGGTGAACGCCGTGCCCGTATCCTTGTACGCATGGAGCGCGGCGGCACCCGGCATATACAGACTCTGCGAATCGTTCGCGAACAGGGGCGTCTGTTCGCCGCCCACGTCGGGGCTCTGGTAACGCAAGGTCCCGCTCGCGAGGTCCCAGCTCGCAAGTCTGCCGCCGACGGAGCCACCACGCAGATAGACCGTGTTCGTGTCCCCGACGATGAGCGGCTCAATTCCGCCGGTCGTGCTGCCGGCCGTGCGGAAGAATTCGGAGATCGTCGACCCGTTCGACGGGTTCATCCGAAGTGTGAAGCTCAGGTTGTTGACCAGCAGATCGCCGTTGGCCAGCAAGCCCGTGCCCTCGGGAAACGAAAGGTCGGAGAAGGCGCGCGGGGCGGACAGGCGAAACGCGCGCCACAGGGTGGCGCCAGTGGCCGCATCCAGCGCATACAGGGCCGTCTTGGTTGCCCCGAAGCCGGACCGTGACGCATAGACCCTGCCATCGCGCAAGGCCAGCGCGCGCCCCGTCCAGTCCGTCTGGGGATCGTCCACCGGCAAGGAGCGTGTCCACAACACCTGGCCCGTGTCCAGCCGCAGTCCGACGATGACGCCCTCGAGATCCGCGGCGATGTTGCCCGGTGGCGAAGGGACGAGGCGGGTAGTGACCACGATCCCGCCGTCGACGAACACCGGCATGCCGAAGGGGGATTCCAGGGGCGCGCGCCAGCGTTCCGTGGCGGAAACCGGCCCGACCGTATCGACCCGGCCGTTCTTCAGCGCGTTGCCGCCGTTCATGACCTGCCACTGGGCGGAGGCGACGGCAGGCACCAGCAGCGTCCAGCCGAGGATCAGACGACCGATGCGTCGATGCAGGGCCTTCATGACGGGTCACTCCTCGAAGCCGTTTGCGAACATGGATTCGGACCGCGTCAAGAGCCAGGCTTCGATGATTCGCCCGCCTTTGACCGGCCTTGCGCCAAACCCCGTGATGTACGTGTTGACGCCGTCGGTGGAGATCCCGTTCGCGCGGCTTTCAGTGTATTCCGCGGGCAAGAAGGCCGAGAGATCCACCCACGATTGCGAGGTGCCGCTCCACAGGCTCGCCCGGTACCGGTCGTTCATCCAGGCAATGCCTACTTGCTGCCCGCCGCTGGCGTCATACACCTCGGAGGTTCCAACCGACCCCGGCGGGGAGATGTCGCGCCATGAGTCCCTGGAACCATTCCAAACGACCGCGCGCGGCCACTGCACCCAGGCCATCCCTGCTTGCTCATCGCCGTCGATGGCGCTCACCCAGGCATCGCTGGCGGTCGACGGCGTGAGATCAACCCACTGGTCCGCGCTCCCGCGCCAAAGAATGGCCCGCCAACTCCGCACGCCGCCGGAAAGCACGACGGCAAACCCACCCTGCTGCCCCTCGCCGACGGCTCTCACGGTGGAAAGCTCAAGTCCCTCCATGCCCAACGGGTGGAGATCGACCCGCGAGGCCGCGGTCCCAGTCCACAGGCTCGCGCGGGGGGGCGCCTCGTTCAGCCTGACGTCTCCCCCTTGTTGCCCGCCGTGGATCGCGCGCGCAACTGCATCGATCGCGCCCGGCGGGCTGAGGTCGACCCACGCGGTTGCACTCCCACTCCACAAGACCGCACGCCTCACCCCGCCCAACGCGGCATACCCCACCTGCTGTCCGCCACTGGCGGCGAACACCTGGGAGCCCGTCGTACCCGCCGGGTGGAGATCGAGCCGCGAGACCGCGGTGCCAGTCCACAAACTTGCGCGGATCACGCCGTCCTCAACGACGTAACCCAACTGCTGCGCGCCGCGGGCGCCATACCCGACGGACTCCTGCGCGCCCTCCGGATGCAGGATGGTGAGGGTCCACTGCGCGTGCGCAGCGGAGGTCAGGAGGACCGCGTTCGTCATGGCCGCGAACGCGGCCATGCTGATGGATCTGCGTACCGACATGACTTTCTCCTCGGGCTCGAGCCCACGCACCAGCAATGGAGGGCGGGGAGTTGTGTTCCGGCGTTCGTGTTTACGGGTTGGCTGACTGGTGATTGTCGGTGCACCCGCGTTCCTGCCGGCGCCACGCACTCCCTCGCCCATGACGGGCGGCGGGCGAATGTCGAGTGCAGCGACCGGGAGGACGGCCACGGACGAATGAGCGTCGCGCACGCTGTGGGGAACCGGACACTGTTGCGCCGGCGGATCGACAAGGGCACCTTGGTCGCGGACTGACCACGGCCCCGAAACGGCCGCGCGCCGCCGACCGACGGTGCACCGTACTTGCCGGACGGCCCGGCCGGCCGCAGGGCCCGCTGACGATCCAGCCGGCCCATTGGATGCAGCCGGGGGATGTGGCGACGATGGGCGTGGCAGACTGGGGCATGTTGCGGGTGCGTCCCGGGCGCGACGTCAGCGTTCCGGCATCATGGAAGCAAAATGGGCAAAATGCAAGATAACGGATACGTGTCCATCATGCCGGATATCGCCAAACCACGAGCTCGCCAGCGGAAGACGAAACCCGCGACGCCCGGATTGCCGGCCGCAGCGTCCGGCGCGGTCCCGGCCCCGGCGCGGCTTCCGGAGCCGCGGACCACCGGTGCCGAGCCCCCTTCGGTGGCGGAAACGATCAAGCATCTGCGGCGTCAGCGGTCGCTCAGCCTGGAGGACCTGGCGCAGATGTCCGGGGTGTCACGCTCCATGCTGTCGCAGATCGAGCGCGATGCCACCAATCCCACGGTGGCCACGCTGTGGCGCATCACTTCGGCGCTGGGTGTTTCGGTCGATGAGGTCATGGGCACCAGGTCGCACGGGGTGGATCTCGAAGTGATCCCGGGCCACGCCTTGCCGGTGATCGGCAACGCCGATGGGCTGATGCGCCTGCGCATGCTGGGGCCCATGAGCACCGCAGGATCCCAGGAGTGGTACGAGCTGAGCGCCCAGCCGGGCGCGCGGCTGGAGAGCAAACCCCACGGCGCCGGCACCCGCGAGCACCTGTTCGTCACCGAGGGCGAACTCACCGTGAGCAGCGGCGATGTCCACGGCGTGGTGCGCGCGGGCGAGCTGGCGCGCTACAACGCGGACGTGCCCCATGTCATTTCAAACCACACCCGCAACGTGGCGCGGGCCTGGCTGACGGTGCTGAGCATCTAGCAGGGTGTTGAGAAACGCCCGGCTAGTGCGCGGCAGGGATACCGCGCCCGCGAATCGATCGCGAAAACGATTGATTCGTCGGGAGCGAGTACGGACCCGTGCC
>DHLY01000014.1:1293-31657 GCA_002405525.1 Proteobacteria bacterium UBA4656 | reverse complement strand
CGTGCCGAACTCGCGACGTTGAGAGAGTGCAGGAAAGCACTTTCTCAACCTCCTGGCAGGGAGCCTCCGAACCATGGATGGTCATTCGCGACTGCGCCACGCCACCGTCACCATCCGCCCCGTCTGCCGGTCGCGGCGGTGGGAAAAGAATCGCGCGGGATCGCCGATCGTGCAGCACGTTCCGCCGCTGAAGCGGACCACACCGCTGCCGACAAGGCGGCGCCGCGCCAGCGCGGGGAGGTCGCAGTGCCAGTGGCCGGGGCGGGTCGGGGCGAAGGCCACCGCGGCCGCGGCATCGCGGTCGACGAAGGTGGTGCGCACGTCCTCGCCGACCTCGTAGGCGCGCGGGCCAGCGGCCGGGCCGAACCAGGCAAGGACGCGCGCAGGATCGGCTCGCATCGCATCGATCGTGGCTTCGAGTATGCCGGCAGCGAGGCCGCGCCAGCCGGCGTGGGCGGCGGCCAGGGTGGCGCCATCGTCGGTGGCGAAGATCACCGGCAGGCAGTCGGCGGTGAGGATGGCGAGCACCGTGCCGGGCGCGCGGGTCACGGCGGCGTCGGCTTGCGGTTCGTCGGTGGCTGGCGCTGTCGAGAGTTGCGCTCGCTCCCACGGGGACTGCCCGGCATCGAGGTCGACGACGGTGATGCCATGGACCTGGTGCAGCCAGCGCGGTTCCGACGGCAGTTGCAGGGCGTCGCGCAGCAGCGCGCGATTGCGCGCGACCGCATTCGGATCGTCGCCGCAGCGGGCGCCGAAATTGGCGCGATCGAAGGGCGGCACGGACACGCCGGGGAAGCGACGCGTCGCGATGCCGGCACGCACGCCGGGCGGCGCGGGCCAGTCGGCCTCGATCCAGCCTTCGATCACGGCCGGCGCGGGCGGCCCGGCCGCCGGCCCTCGCGCCCTGTCGTCGGCGCTCGCGGCGCGCGGCGCGTCATCGCTCCGGGTGCCCGCGCAGATCCGCGCGCAGCGCCGCGATCAGAGCCTCGAGGTCGGCCGGACGCCTGGCTTCGGCGACGATGGGCTTGCCGGTGACAGGATGCGGGAACTCGAGCCGTTCGGCATGCAGGGCCTGGCGGCGGAAACCGCGCAGCGCGGCGACGAACGCCTCGGACGCGCCCTTGGGCAGCTTCAGCCCGCCGTAGACCGGGTCGCCCACGAGCGGATGGCGGATGTGCGCGAAGTGCACGCGGATCTGGTGGGTGCGGCCGGTTTCGAGGTCGACCTGCACGCGGGTGTGGGCGCGGTAGCGCTCGCGTACGCGATAGTGGGTGACCGCCTCGCGCGCGGAGTCACCTTCTTCCAGCACCGCCATCTTCGTGCGCTCGTGGCGGTGGCGCCCGATCGGCGCGTCGATCGTGCCGCCGGCGACGATGGCGCCGTACACGATGGCCTCGTAGCGGCGGTGCATTTCGCGGGCAGCGATCATCTCGACCAGGCGCGTGTGCGCAGCCAGCGTGCGCGCGACCACCATCACACCGCTGGTGTCTTTGTCGAGCCGATGGACGATGCCGGCGCGCGGGATCTCGACGAGCTTCGGATCATGGTGCAGCAGCGCGTTCTGCAGCGTGCCGGTGGGATTGCCGGCGCCAGGGTGCACGACCAGGCCCGGCGGCTTGTCGACGATCAGCAGGTGCTTGTCCTCGTGGACGATGGCGAGATCGATCGCCTCGCCGGCCGCATCGACCTGCTGTTCGAGATCGGTGGCCAGGTCCACGGTCTCGCCGCCGAGCACCGGGTCGCGCGGGCGGGCAGCCCTGCCGTCCACGGTCAGCCGTCCGCCCTTGATCCAGTCGGCCAGCCGGCTGCGCGAGAAATCGGGGAAGATCTCCGCCACCACGCGGTCGAGTCGCTGGCCGGCCATCGCCAGCGGGACCCGGGCGCTGCGCTGGACAAGGGTGGGCTGGGGGCCTGGGGGGTTTCCGTTCATGGCCGGCTTCGGGGCTTGGGGTATGATGGCCGGCCCATTCTAGGACGCCGCCGCCCTGCCCATGCGTGCCCGTTCCCTGATTCCGCGCTTTGCCGTTCCGGTCCTTCTGGTGCTGCTCGCCGCCTGCAGCGACACCCGCATCGACCGCATCGAAACCCTGCCGGTGGACGAACTCTACGCCGAGGCCAAGCAGTCGCTGGAGGCCAGCAATTACGAGCGCGCCGCGCGCTACTACAAGCGGCTGGTGGCGCGTTTCCCGTTCGGGCGTTTCACCGAGCAGGCAGAGCTTGAACTGGGTTTCGCGCAGTACAAGGCCGGCGACGCCGAGGAAGCCCTGTCCACGGTCAACCGCTTCATCCGCCAATACCCGACCCACCCGCACATCGACTATGCCTTCTACCTGCGCGGACTGGTGAACTTCAACCGGGAGTACGGCATTCTGGAACGCTATGTTCAAACCGACGCCACCCGCCGCGACCTGGCCAACGCGCGGCAGGCGTTCCAGGATTTCGGCGAGTTGATCCAGCGCTTCCCGAGCAGCCGCTACGCCGTCGATTCGCGCCAGCGGATGATCCACCTGCGCAACGGCCTGGCGCAGGCCGAGCTGAACGTCGCGGCGTACTACCTGCGCCGCCGCGCCTACATCGGCGCGCAGACCCGCGCGAAGTTCCTGATCGAGACCTACCCCCAGACCCCGCAAACCGCCGACGCCCTGGCGATCATGGCCGAGTCCTACCGCCAACTCGGCCAGGACAGGCTGGCCGACGACGCGCTCGCAGTGCTGCGCCTGAACTTCCCCGAGCACCCCTACCTCGGCGGCGGCTGGCCGGCCAAGCGCAGCCTGTGGTGGCAACTGGTCCCGTTCGTCGGCGAACGGCGCGCGGGCTGACCCGTCCCCCGCCACGCGAACCGTCCCGGCAGGGCGATCCGCTCCGACCCGCGCCGCTGCACGCCATGCGCATCTGCGTCTACGCCGCGTCGTCCGCCCACTGCGCACCGGCCTTCCACGAGGCGGCGCGCCGCCTCGGGCGCCTGCTGGCGCAGGCGGACTGCAGCGTGGTCTATGGCGGCGGCGGCATCGGGCTGATGGGCGCGGTGGCGGACGGCGCGCTGGAGGCGGGCGGGCATGTGGTCGGGATCATCCCGCGCTTCATGACCGAGGTGGAGTGGCAACATCCAGGCATTGCCAACCTCGAGGTGGTCGAGGACATGCGCGAGCGCAAGCACCGCCTGCTGACCGGGTCCGACGCCGTGGTCGCGCTGCCCGGCGGCTGCGGCACGCTGGAGGAGCTCTTCGAGGCGATCACCCTCAAGCGCCTCGGCATCTACTTCAACCCGATCGTGCTGGTCAACACGAACGGCTTCTACGATGACCTGCAGCGCTTCATGCTGAAGACCATCCACGAGAAGATGATGAACCGCGAACACGCGGAGATGTGGTCGCTGGTCGACTTCCCCGACGAGGTCCTGCCGCGCATCCGCGCCACGCCGACATGGCGCGAGGATGCGCGGGCGCTCGCCTCGGTGAAGGGCTGAGTGCCGAGCCGCCTCTCGGGGGAGCGGCGCGCGCGCCGCGATGCCATAGGGTCTACCGCTTAGCCGGTCGCGCTGCGAGCTGCGCTCCTGCAGCCCGCCGCGCTCAATCGGTGACGGAGGAACTACCGCTACCCACGGCGGGCGATTCCTCGGCCGGCGTGGGGTCGGGTTCGTCGAACAGGGCGGGCGCGGCCACCGGTTCGTCGGCGCGGTCCTCGCGCGTCGGGGTGACGTCGCGCGCGGGCAGGACGAAGGACTTGGCGGCCTTGGCCGCGTCCTCCAGCGCGCCCGCCTCGGTCACGAGGCGGGTCTTCTCCTCCGCGCTCAGGGCCGTCCAGTGGCAGCCCTTGACGGCGCCGGCCAACGCGTAGAGCAGGTTCAGGCTCGGCCGGAATCCGGCCTTCTTCACCTTCCAGAAAGCGCCCACCGCGCCGTGGATCCGCAGGTCGTCCATGCTGCGCACGCCGACCTGGCGCAGCCAGGCGGCGGACTTCGGTCCCACGTTGAGCAGCTTGCTGTCGGCCATGCCCCGCAGTGTAGGGCGAAACCGCGGCGCACGCCGGCCGGTCAGCCGAGCGATTCGACGTACACCCTCACCAGCGCTTCCATGCCGGCGCGATCATCGTCGTCGAAGCGGTCGAGCTTCGGGCTGTCGACATCCCATACGCCGATCAGCGCGTCGTCGCGACCCACGATGGGCACCACGATCTCGGAATTGCTGGCCGCGTCGCACGCGATGTGGCCGGGAAACTCGTGCACGTCGCGCACCACCAGGGTCTGGCGCGTCGCCGCGGCCGCGCCGCAGACGCCCTTGCCGAGCGCGATGCGCACACAGGCGGGCTTGCCCTGGAACGGGCCCACGACCAGCTCACGCCCGTCGAAGAAATAGATGCCGACCCAGTTGAGGTCCGGCAGCGCGTCGTGGACCAGGGCCGACAGATTGGCGGCATTGGCCACGCGGTCGCGTTCCCCGGCCAGCAGGCCGCGCGCCTGCTCGACGAGCTGGGCGTAGACGCCGGCCTTGCTGGCGGCTTCGAGTGTCGCGGCAGCGAACATGGCGCGTCTCCTGGCAGGGCCGCGGATTCTATCGGCTGCCGCCCGCGCTCCGATATGCTCGCGCGATGAAGCCCGCCCTTCGTCCGTCCACGCCTGCGGACTCGCCCGCGGCGCGCGGCGCCGAGGCCATTCAATGAGCGCGCACGCCTTCTTCATCGCCGGCACCGACACCGCGGTCGGCAAGACGTTCGCCACCTGCGTACTGCTCGCGCGCGCGCGGTCCAAAGGACTGCGTGCGGCGGGCATGAAGCCGGTCGCCGCCGGCTGCGCGGCCACGCCGGATGGCCTGCGCAACGAGGACGCCTTGGCGCTGATGACGCAGTCCGGCGTTGACGCCGACTACGCGACGGTCAACCCCGTCGCCCTGCCCGATCCGCTCTCGCCGCACCTCGCCGCCGCGCGCGCCGGGGTGGTGGTGGACACCGGCATGATCCTGGCCGCATTCGACCGGCTCGCCGCCCGCGCCGACCTGGTGCTGGTCGAGGGTGCCGGCGGCTGGCTCGCCCCGCTGTCGGACACGCTGGCAATGAACGACCTCGCGCGACGCCTCGGCCTGCCGGTGATCCTGGTCGTGGGCCTGCGGCTGGGCTGCCTCAACCACGCGCAGTTGACAGCGCGCGCGATCGCCGCCGATGGCCTGCGGCTGGCGGGCTGGATCGGCAGCACGATCGACCTCGCGATGGCCTGCCTCGCTGAAAACGTCGACACCCTGCGCCGGCGCCTGCCGGCGCCTTGCCTCGGGGTCTTGCCGTGGGCACCGGCGGCGGACCCGGCAGACCTCGCGGGCCGGCTGCGGCTGCCCGCCGCGCTCGCCTGACCGGGCTGGCGATTCCTGTCTGGCCGCCGCCTTGGTGCTGCGTTAGAGTACGTGGTCCGGGGCGGGGGCCCTGGCGTCAGGATCCGCCCGGATCCGCGGATATCGGATGCCCACGCATGGCGTCCGGACCGCCGACCGTCATCCAAAAGGGGAGTCATCCAATGTTGCCCAGTTCCGCATCCGGCGCCGCCTCGCGCGTGCGCCAGCGCCTTGTTTCGCTCCTGCTGCTTGCCGTGGCGGTCGCCAGCCCGGCGGCTCACGCCCAGCTCACCGGCACCCGCACCATCCCGGGCGACTACCCGACGCTGGAGGCGGCTGTCGCCGACCTCAACACGCAGGGCGTCGGCGCCGGCGGTGTGGTGATCGACCTGCTGGCGGGCAATCCGCAGACCGCCCCGGCCGGCGGCTACCGGATCGCAACCACCACCGCGAGCAGCGCCACCCCGGTGCGGCTGCAGGGCAACGGCAACACCATCACGGCTTCGGCGGCCCACACGGTGGGCGCGATCAACGATGCGCTGATCAAGATCGTCGGCACCGACGCGGTCACCATCACCGGCTTCGTGCTGGCCGAGAACGCCGCCAACACCGTCACCGCGGCGGCCACCAACAACATGACCGAATGGGGGATCGCGCTGCTGTACGCGACCGCCACCGACGGCGCGCGCGACGTGACCCTGCAGGGCAACACCGTCGACCTCAACCGCACCTACCAGAACACCTTCGGCATCTACGCCAACGCCACCCACAGCGAGTCCGCGCCCAGCACCGGCGCCTCCGCCACCGGGCCGACCGGCGGCCACAGCGGCCTGCGCGTGGCCGGCAACACGATCACCGACGTGAACATCGGCATCGTCTACGTCGGGCCGACGGCCGCTGCCGACCAGGACGCCACGCTCACGGTCGGCGGCGCCACCGCGCCCGAGGGCAACACGATCACCAACTACGGCACCACGGGAACCTTTTCCTCCTACGCCAACGTCAGTGGCACGGTCAACGGCATCCTGGTGCGCAACGTGCGCGCTGCGACCATCGCGCAGAACACGATCGAGAGCTCGAACGGCGGCACCACGGCCGGCACCCTGCGCGGCATCTTCGTGGTCACGGCGAGCACGCTGCCCACCGGCACCCCCGCGCACACCATCACGGGCAACCGCATCTCGGTGCGCAGCGGGGTCGGCTCCGGCACGATCACCGCGCTGCAGGTCGAATCCGGCGCCGTCAACGCCGGCGGCAGCGTGTCGATCACCGGCAACGACTTCCATACCTCGGGCCACACGGTGGGGGCAACGGGGGCAGTGACCTTCGTCGCCGTGGCGGGCTCGGCGATCAATGGCCCGCTGGCCACAACGATCAGCAACAACACGTTCACCAACCTGACGCTGAACACCACCGGCAGCGCGACGCTGATCGCCAACAGCTTCACGCGTCCGGCCAACGGCACCACCACGGTCAACAACAACGCGATCGTGACCCAGTTCAGCAAGACCGGAGCCGGCGGCACGGTGCGCGGTTACGACAACTTCGGCTCGTCGCCGGCGACTGCGACCGAGACCAACAGCGGCAACACGTTCTCCAACGTCACGCTGGCGGCAGGAACCACCACGCTGGAGCTGTGGCGCAGCAGCGACGGTTCGACAACGGGCACACGCAAGACCATCACCAACAACACCTTCAACAACATCGCCAACCCGGGCACCGGCAACACCATCATCCTCAACGTGTCGTTCAGCGACAGCACCTTCGCCGGCAACAACGTCAGCGGCAACACGGTCTCCAACGTCAGCGCCGGCGGCACCCTGACCGGCATCGTCAGCAGCAGCCAGAACCAGAACATCACCGGCAACACGGTCCACTCGCTGACCGCGACCGGCACCGGGACCGTCACCGGCATCCTGGTCTCCGGCGGGACCAGCCAGGTCATCGCGGCCAACAAGGTCTACAACCTCGAGAATTCCAACGCCGGCGGCAGCGTGGCGGGCATCACGGCATCGGCGGGAACCACGGTCGAGATCAACAACAACCTCGTCGGCGACCTGCGCGGCCCCAACCTGAACGCCGGTAACAGCCTGATCGGCATCAGCATCCCCGGCGGGACCACCGTGAACGCATCGTTCAACACGGTTCGGCTGGCCGCCACCAGTGGCGGCGCGCTGTTCGGCTCCAGCGCGCTGTCGGCGTCCGCGACCACGACGGTGACCCTGCGCAACAACATCCTGGTGAACCTCTCCACCGCCAACGGCAGCGGCGTGAGCGCGGCCTATCGCCGCTCGTCCGCGACCCTGACCAGCTACGGCTCTGCGTCCAACAACAACGATTTGTTCGCAGGCGCCCCGGGACCGGCGAACGTGCTGTTCACCGACGGCACCAACAGCGACCAGACCCTGGCCGCATACCGCACCCGGATGGCGCCGCGCGACGGCGCCACGCTGTCCGTGAACCCGGCTTTCCTGTCCACGGTTGGCGCGAGCGCGGACTTCCTGCACCTCGATCCGGCGGTGCCGACCCAGCTCGAAAGCGGCGGCACCCCGGTCGCCGGCATTGGCACCGACTTCGACGGGCAGGCCCGCAGCGCCACCACGCCGGACATCGGCGCGGACGAGTTCAACGGCATCCTGCTCGACCTCTCCCCGCCAGCGATCGCCTACACCGCGCTGGTCAACACGACGCTGGCCACGAACCGCACGCTGGCAGCCAACATCGCCGACCCCAGCGGCGTGGCCGGCGGCGCCAACGCGCCCCGCGTTTACTTCCGCAAGGGCGCGGGCACCCTCGCCTCCACCGCCTGCGCAGGCACCGCGCCCGCCTACACCTGCACGATCGACCATGCGGCGATCGGCGGGGTCGTGGCCGGGGACATCGTCCAGTACTTCGTGGTGGCACAGGACACGGCCGGCAACGTCGGTGCGAATCCGGCAGCCGGCTTCGCCGCCACTGATGTGAACACCGTGACCACCCCGCCGACCACACCGTCCAGCTACACGATCGTGGCGCCGTTCCCGGCCGCGCTGAACGTCGGCACCGGCGAGACCATCACCTCGCTCACCAACACCGGCGGCCTGTTCGAGTCGCTCAATGCCGGCGTGCTCACGGCCAACGTGACGGTGAGCATCACCACCGATCTCGCCGGCGAGACCGGGGCGGTCGCGCTCAACCCGTTCAGCGAGGAGGGCGCGGGCGGCTATACGCTGACCATCCTGCCGACCGGCGCACGCACCGTCGTCGGCGCCAGCGCCACCGGCAGCGGCCTGCTCAACTTCAACGGCGCCGACCGGGTGACGATCGACGGCCTCAACACGGGTGGCAACAGCCTGCTGCTGCGCGACACCGGTGTCGGATCCGCGGTGCGGTGGTTCAACGACGCCTCGGCCAACCGGCTGCGCAACACCACGGTCGAGAGCGGGACCGGCGGCACCATGGTCGCCGTCGCCACGGTGGCCACCACCGGCAACGACAACATCGAGATCACCGGCAACACGCTGCGCGGCCGCACCGACGCCGCCGGCGACCCCTCGTTCAACGCCGTGGGTTCGACCGCCGCTGCGGGCGCTGTCACCAACTCGAACCTGCGGATCGAAGGCAACACCATCACCAACTTCCGGCAGGCGGGCGTGTTCATCGGCTCCGGCACCGATGGCGTTCGGGTGACCGGCAACACGATTTCGCAGACCGCCCCCCGCACGACGCAGTTGTTCGGGATCGTGGTGAACGGGATGTCGGGCAGCAACGAGTTCTCCGGCAACACGATCCGCGACCTGACCAGTTCTGCCAACGTCCGTGGCATCAGCGTCGCTGCCAGTGGCGGCGGCAGCGTGTTCCGCGGCAACGAGGTGCGCGACCTGCTGACCACCGGCGCGTCGACCACCGCCATAGGCGCGGTGTTCAGCGACCTGCGCGGCGACCTGGTGGAGCGCAACCGGGTCATCCTGCGCGCGGCCAACGCGACATCCACCGGAGCGATCATCGGCATTCAGTTCGCGGGCGGCTCGGGTCTGCCGAGCAACGCGAACCTGGTCAACAACTTCGTGATCGTGGCGCCGGCGCCCGCCGGCGCGCAGCCGGTCCGGGGCATCTTCGACTTCGCCTTCACCGGCAACACGGTCGCCATCGACCACAACACGGTGCTGGTCGGCGGTACGGCCTCCGGCAGCGCGAACTCCCACGCGATCTTGCGCGGCGAGCTCACGCCGACCAGCAACAGCGTGCGCAACAACATCGCCTTGAACACCCGCACCGGCGGCACGGGTAACCATTTCGCGGTCGGCGACCAGAGCCTCGGCAGCGGCACCTGGACCTCGAACGGCAACCTGTTCGCCGGGACCGGCGCCACGCCGGCGAACTACTTCGACCTCGGCACCTCGGCCGCCGGCACACCGGTCGACTTCACGGCCTGGCGTGCCGGCGCGCCGGCCCGCGATGGGGCCAGCGCGGCCGACCTGGCGTCCGCCTTCGATCTCGCGCAGCTGTTCGTCGACGCCGCCGGCAACGACCTGCACCTGCGCCCCACCGCCACGGCGGCGCTGGACGGCGGCATCGCCCTGCCCTCGGTCACCACCGACATCGACGGCGACCCGCGCTCGGCGAACACGCCCGATCGCGGCGCGGACGAACTGGTGGTCCCGAACACCGCGCCCGCGCTAACCCCGGTGGGCGTGAGCCGTCGTGAGGGCGACGCGGGTGCATCGGCCACCATCGCCAACGTCAGCGATGCGGAGACGGCGGCGAATGCGCTGGCGGTGACGGTCAACGGCGGCGCCAGCGCGACGGTGAACGGGGTGACGCTGAGCGGCATCAGCGTGTCGGCCGGCGGCGTGGTGTCGGCCAGCGTGACCGCGGCCTGCCTTGCCACCAGCGCGAGCTTCACCCTGCGCGCCACCGACGCCGGCGGACTGGTCGACGAGGAACCGCTCGCGGTGACCGTGCTGCCGAACCTCGCGCCCACCCTGTCGTACACGGGCGTCTCGGTGGTCGCGGGCGGCGGCACCATGGTCAATCCGGCGACCGGGCCGACGGACTCCGGAACGGTGCAGTCGGTCGCCCTGCAGTCGACCAACACCTACACGGGTGGGGCCACGGTGTCGGCGAGCGGCGTCGTCACCCTGAGCAATGCGGGTCCGGTCGGCAGCCACACCCTGGTGATCCGCGCCACCGACAACTGCAGCGCGATCACCGATGCCAGCCTGCCGCTGACGGTCTCGGCATTGCCGGTCGACGCCGACCTGTCGATCATCAAGACCAGTTCGCTGGCGCTAGCGGGCAATGGCGTGATCCAGTACACGCTTGAGGTCGGCAACGCCGGTCCGCTCGGTGCGACCGGCGCCGTGGTGGCCGACACCTTCCCGGCCAGCCTGTCGAACGCGACGTGGACCTGCACGGCCAGCGGCATGGGCGCGTCCTGCCCGGCGTCGGGCAACGGCAACATCAACGCCGTGGTCAATCTGCCCAACGGCAGCAGCCTGGTGTTCGCCATTACCGCGCAGTTGCCTGCCACGCCGCCGGGCCCGATCATCAACACCGCCACGGTCACGCCGCCGACCGGCCTGCCCGACCCGAACACGGCCAACAACACCAGCACGGTCACCGATCGGCTCGACCTGTTCGCCAACGGCTTCGAGCCGGTCCCGAACGTCAACGTGGCCGTGCTGGAGCTTTCGTTCGGCACGCCAGGCGCCGCACAGCGCGTGGCACTGCCGGTGGCGGACATCGCGCGCGCCGCGCGCAGTGCGGTGGCCAGCGAGGCACTCGCCTTCCAGGTCGGCGGCGCGCTGGCGGTAGTCCAGGCCCGGCGCCTCGACGGACGCACCGAAGTCCGGCTGCTGACCTTCCAGGCCGACCGTTCCTGGCAGGTCGGTCCGTGGCTGGTCGCCGAACCGATGCCCGCGTTCGAGTGGACCTGGCTCGGCATGCCCGGCGCACAGGGCACCCTGTCCGCGCGACTGGTCCCGGGCTCCTGAACCCGGCGTCACGGGCGGCGCCCTTGCGCCGCCCGCTTTGACTGGTGGCGGCGCGCGCGCCGCCACCTTTGATCGTCGGCCGGGGCCACACCGGCGCGGCCGGCGTACAATCGTGCGCCCCGCACGTGCGGGCCTTCTCCCGCCGAGCCTCCCCGACCATGCAGAAACCGATCGTTCTCGCAGCCGCCTGCGCGCTCGCGCTCGCCGCCTGTTCCAAGCCCGCCCCGGAGTCCACTCCCGTGACGCCCACGGACGCCCCCACGGCCGCCGCGGCGGCCCCGACCGCCAATCCCTTCTTCGTCCCCAGCACCCTGCCCCTGCTGGCGCCGGATTTCACCCAAATCCGCGACGAGCACTACCTGCCGGCCTTCGAGGAAGGCATGAAGCGTCACCTCGCCGAGGTCCGTGCCATCGCCGACAACCCCGAGCCCGCGAGCCTGGACAACACCCTGGCCGCGATGGAGCGCAGCGGCGACCTGCTGTACCGCGTGAGCCAGGTGTTCTTCAACCTGACCGGCTCGCACACCAGCGAGACGCTGCAGAAGATCGAGGCCGAGGTGGCGCCGAAGCTCGCCAGCCACCAGGACGCGATCTTCCTCGACCCCAAGCTGTTCGCCCGGGTCAAGGCGCTGTACGACGCGCGCGACGCACTGGCCGCGCACCCCGAGGACCGTCGCCTCGCCGAGCGTTACTACCACTTGTTCGTGCGCGCCGGCGCCTTGCTCGACGACGCCGGCAAGGCGAAGATGCGCGCGCTCAACGAGGAACTGTCCACCTTGCAGACGGCCTTCGGCGAGAACCTGCTGAAGGAGGTCAACGACGCCGCGGTGGTGTTCGACTCTGCCGAGGCGCTCGCCGGCCTGTCCGAGGCGCAGCTCAGCGCCGCGGCCGCCGCCGCCAAGGAGCGCGGGCTGGAAGGCAAGTGGGTGGTCGCGTTGCAGAACACCACCGGCCAGCCGGTGTTGGCCTCGCTGACCAATCGCGAGAGCCGCCAGCGCGTGTTCGAGGCATCGGTCAACCGCGGCATCCGGGGCAACGCCTTCGACCAGCGCGAGCGCATCAGGCGCATCGCCACCCTGCGCGCCGAGCGCGCCGCGCTGCTGGGCTTCCCGAACCTCGCCGCCTACGCGCTCGACGACCAGATGGCGAAGACGCCGGCCGCGGTCGACAAAATGCTCAACGACCTGGTGCCGGCGGTGATGGCCAACGTCCGGCGCGAGGCCGCCGAGATCCAGGCCCGGATCAAGGCCGATGGCGGCGACTTCGAACTGGCCGGCTGGGACTGGGCGTACTACGCCGAGAAAGTCCGCCAGGCCAAGTATGACCTCGACGAGGCGCAGGTGCGCCCGTACTTCGAGCTCGAGCGCGTGCTCAACGACGGGCTGTTCTTCGCGATGGAGAGGCTCTACGGCATCACGCTCAAGGAGCGCAGCGACATCCCGACCTACCATCCCGACGTGCGCGTGTTCGACGTGTTCGACGCGGATGGCTCGCAGCTCGGCCTGTTCTACGCCGACCTCTACGCGCGCCCGTCCAAGCGCGGCGGCGCGTGGATGAGCACCTTCGTCGACCAGTCGCACCTGCTGGGCACCAAGCCTGTGGTGCTCAACAACATGAACATCCCCAAGCCCGCCGACGGCCAGCCGACCCTGCTGAGCTTCGACGAGGTCATCACCCTGTTCCATGAGTTCGGCCACGCCATCCACGGCCTGTTCTCGAACACGCGCTACCCGCTGATCGGCGGCACCAGCGTGCCGCGCGACTTCGTCGAGTTCCCCTCGCAGGCCAACGAGGACTGGTCCCTGCTGCCGGAGGTGCTCGCCAACTACGCCAAGCACTACCAGACCGGCGAGCCGATCCCGGCCGACCTGCTGAAGAAGATCGTCGACGCCAACCAGTTCGGCCAGGGTTTCGCCACGCTGGAGTACATCGCGGCAGCCATGCTCGACCAGGACTGGCACCAGCTCGACCCGGCATCCATCCCGGCCGATCCGGTGGCCTTCGAGGCGCAGTCGCTCAAGGCCCGCGGCGTCGACTACGCGCCGATTCCCCCACGCTACCGCACCGGCTACTTCGCGCACATCTGGCCGGGCGGATACAGCGCGGGCTATTACGCCTACCTGTGGTCGGAGGTGATGGCGGCGGATGCGTTCGCGCACCAGATGGCCTCCGGCGGCATGACCCGCGCGGTGGGCGACGCCTACCGCGCCGGCATCCTCTCGCGCGGCGGCACCGTGGAAGGCATGGACATGTACCGCGCATGGCGCGGCGGCGAGCCATCGGTCGAGGCGCTGCTGGTCCGGCGCGGCATCAAGCAGTAAGCCGCTGCATCATCGGGTGATCGACGGGCGCCTTCGGGCGCCCGTCGTGTTTCCGGGGCGCGGCGCGGCGCGCCCAAGTCACCCTCGCGCGCGAAGAGGCTCTTCTGTCGGAGCGAGCAACGCTCGCGACCGCGGCACCACGGACTGGCCGCAAGCGCCGGATGCTGCGGTCGCGCGCGAGCGCGCTCCCACAGTGGAACCCGACGCGCCAGGTCAGTAGGCGAACTCGCGGAACACCGGGTCGACCGAGCCGCCCCAGGGGCCGCGGAAGAGCTCCAGCTTGCGCTCGGCTGGGGTCTGGTTGGCCTGCGCGAACTCCACCAGCGGCTCCAGGAACATCGCCTCGTCGGCGCCGCGGCCGTTGAGGCGCGCGCGGCGCTTCAAGCCGTGGCCGGCGATCTTGAGCGCCTCCAGCGCGAGCTCGCGCACGGTGCCGGAGCGGAACGGGGTCTTCAGCGCCGTGCGCGGGACCTCGCGGCGCAGGGCTTCGCGCTCGGCGAGCGAGAAATTCCTGACCAGGTCCCAGGCGGCGTCGAGCGCGGCGTCGTCATAGAGCAGGCCGACCCAGAACGCCGGCAGCGCGCACAGGCGGTTCCAGGGGCCGCCGTCGGCGCCGCGCATCTCCAGGTATCGCTTGAGCCGCACCTCGGGGAACGCGGTGGTGAGGTGGTCGGCGAAGTCCTTGAGGGTCGGCCGGTGGCCCGGGTACGCGGGGAGCCGGCCGTCGAGGAAGTCGCGGAACGACTGTCCGGCCGCGTCGATGTAGCGGCCGTCGCGGTAGACGAAATACATCGGCACGTCGAGCAGGTAGTCGACGTAGCGCTCGAAGCCGAAACCGTCCTCGAACACGAATCCGAGCATGCCGGTGCGGTCAGGGTCGGTGTCGCTCCAGACCTGCGAGCGGTAGGACAGGAATCCGTTGGGCCGGCCCTCCGTGAACGGCGAATCCGCCCACAGCGCGGTGGCGATCGGCTGCAGCGCCAGGGAGACGCGGAACTTCTTCACCATGTCCGCCTCGTCGGCGAAGTCGAGGTTGACCTGTACCGTGCAGGTGCGGGTCATCATGTCGAGGCCGAGCGAACCCCTCAGCGGCATGTACCGCTGCATGATCGCGTAGCGGCCCTTGGGCATCCACGGCATGTCGGCGCGCGACCACTTCGGCTGGAAGCCCATGCCGAGGAATCCGAGGCCCATCGGCTCGGCCACGCTGCGCACTTCGCGCAGGTGGGTGTCGACCTCGCAGCAGGTCTGGTGGATGGTTTCCAGCGGCGCGCCGGACAGTTCCAGCTGGCCGGCGGGCTCCAGCGTGATCGATTCCATGCCGCGCGCCAACGCGATCAGGTGGCCGCCTTCCTCGATCCGCTGGTAGCCGTAGCGCTGCGCCAGGCCCTCCAGCAGGGCGCCGATGCCGCGCTCGCCGGCGTAGGCAGGCGGGCGCAGGTCGTCGGTGCGGAAGCCGAACTTCTCGTGCTCGGTGCCGATGCGCCAGCCATCGCGCGGCTTGCCGCCACCCGCGAGGTACTCGACCAGCGGGGCGCGCGATGCGACGGGGATTTCCTCGACCTGGCTGGGACCGGACACGGGCAAGTTTCCACGGAGCGACATACCAATGTGGTGCCCCGGCCGGCCGCGCGCAAGGGGGATGCCGGCCTGCCGCGCCGCGCACGGGCCACGGACGGCGCGCCGCGGCGGCGGCTTCCGCGGGCCGTTCAGTCCGATGCGGCCGGAGGCTGCTCGCGGCTTGGCGCCAGCCAGCCGGCGACCACGCCGCGAGCGGCCGGCACGCCTTCGCCGGTGGTGGACGACAGCAACTGGACCGTGACCTGCCCCTCGCGCGCGGCCAGCGCGCGGCGAACCACCGCCAGAGTCTGCGCGCCCTGGCCGCGCCCCAGCTTGTCGGCCTTGGTCAGCAGCACGTGGACCGGCAGGTCGCGCGACGCGGCGAGGTCGAGCATCATGAGATCGTAATCGCGCAGCGGATGGCGCACATCCATTGCGATCAGCAGTCCGCGCAGGCTGCCGCGTTCGCGGAAATAGCGCGCCAGCGTGCCGCCCCAGTGCGCGCGCAGGGCCTCGGGCACCTCGGCATACCCGTACCCGGGCAGGTCCACCAGCCGCCGCTGCGCGTCCAGCGTGAACACCACCAACTGCTGGGTGCGGCCCGGGGTCTTGCTGATCCGGGCAAGCCCCGCCTGCCCGGTCAGGGCGTTGATCGCGCTGGACTTGCCCGCATTCGAGCGGCCAGCGAAGGCCACTTCGGCGCCCTCGTCGGCGGGCAACTGGTCGAGGCGGTGGGCTGCGAGCAGGAAGGCGGCACGGGACCAGGCCGGAGCGGTCACGGGGCGGGCTCTTTGCGAAGTCTTCATTGACCGTCCGTCGGCAGGCTTGGTGTAAACTCCGGGTTTTTCCGGGCGAATCCTGCCCGGCCAGCACCCGACGTCCGCTGCCCGGGCAGGCCCGCGCGGCGCCCTGGAGCCCCGAAGTCTATGCGCAACCGGCTTTCCACGATCGTCCTCGGCCTCGCCCTCGCCGTGCCTGCCCTCGCGCAGGACGCCGGCCCCGGCGACCCCGCCGCCGGACAGGCCAAGGCCGCCGTGTGCGCCGCCTGCCACATGGTCGACGGCAACTCCGTCGACCCGCAGTATCCGAAGATCGCCGGCCAGCACGAGCGCTACATCGCGCGTCAGCTGCAGCTGTTCAAGGGCGGACAGCGCGCCAATGCGATCATGCTCGGCTTCTCGATTGGCCTGCAGCCGCAGGACATGCGCGACATCGGCGCTTTCTATGCGCAGCAGAAGATCAAGCCGGGCATGGCCAGCGAGGAGAAGATCCCTGGCCTCGAGGAGACGTTCAAGCAACGCGGCGAGCGTCTGTGGCGCGGCGGCGACGCGGCGCGCGGTGTCCCGGCGTGCATGGCGTGCCACGGTCCGGCCGGCACCGGCAACCCGGGCACGCCCTACCCGGCGCTGGCCGGCCAGCACGCCAACTACACCAAGGCGAAGCTGCAGGCCTACCGCGGCGGCGAGATGTGGGGCACCGAACCGAACGCCGCGATCATGCCCGGCGTGGCGGCCAACCTCGACGACAACGACATCGAGGCGCTGGCCAGCTACATCGAAGGCCTGCATCACGTCGCGGCGCAGCCGGAAGGGGCCGCCGCGCGCTGAGCGCGGCGCCGCAGTCCCGGCGCGCGGCGGTACACGGTTCCAGCTGCCGTTCAGCACGGCGCCCGCACGCTGCCAGCGTCACCACCCGGAGAACCCCCATGCCGCGTTTCCTTGCCGTCGTGCTGCTTTTCCTCGCCGCGCCCGCCGCCGTCGCGCAGTCGATGGTCGAACGCTTCCAGGACGGTCTGCACTACTTCCGCATCGAACCCGCGCAGCCGAGCACGTCGGACACGGTCGAGGTCACCGAGGTTTTCTCGTACGCCTGCATCCACTGCGCGCACTTCCAGCCCACGATTGCCGAATGGAAGAAGACCAAGCCCGCCGCGGCGAGCTTCGTGCAGATGCCGGCGGCATGGAACCCCGCGTGGGAGATGCTCGCCCGTGCCTTCTACGCCGCGGAGGCGCTCGGCATCCTCGATCGCACCCACGACGCCCTGTTCTCGGCGATCCACGTCGAGCGCGTGCCGTTCCGGTCCATGCAGGACATCGCCGATTGGCACGCCGCCAAGGCCGGCATCAAGGCCGAGGACTTCCTCGCCGCCACCGGTTCGACGGGCGTGAACATCAAGATCAACCGCGCCAAGCAGCTGGTCGCGCGCTACGGCATTGAGGGCACGCCCAGCGTGGTGGTCGCCGGCAGGTACCGCATCACCGGCAGCTCGGCGGGGGGCTGGACGGAAGTCATGAAGGTGGTCGACTTCCTGGTCGCCCGTGAAGCCGCCGCGCGCAGCGCCGCGCAGGGTCGCTGAAGCCCGCAGGTCCGCCCGGCTCGGGCCCGACGCGCGCCGCATGCGCAATACCCGCCGCAGGCCCGGCGTGCCGGCATGATGCGTCCCGCGCCCGGCCCGATCCCGCACGACCCGCGCCGACACCTGCGGCTGCTCTCCTACAACATCCAAGCCGGCGCCAGCACCGCGCGCTACCGCGACTACCTGACGCGGTCCTGGCAGCACGTGCTGCCGCATCCGGACAAGCGGCGTAACCTCGAGGCGGTCGCCGAACTGGTCGCTGGCTTCGATATCGTCGCCCTGCAGGAGGCCGACGATGGCAGCCTGCGATCCGGATTCCGCAACCAGGTGCAGTTCCTCGCCGAACTGGCGCGGTTTCCGTGGTGGAGCCACCAGGCCAACCGCAAGGTCGCGGCAGTGGCGTCGTCGAGCAACGGCGTGCTGTCGCGGCTGCAGCCGGCCGAAGTCGTCGACCACAAGCTGCCCGGCGCCATCCCCGGCCGCGGCGCGCTGGCCGTGCACTTCGGCACGCCGCGCCAGGGCTTGCTGGTGGTGATCGCGCATCTCGCGCTCACCCGCAGCGCGCGCCGGACGCAGTGCCGCTACCTCGCCGAGCTGATCGGCGACCGGCCGTATGCCGTGCTGATGGGCGACCTCAACTGCACGGCCGGCGACCCCGAACTCCGCCTCCTGTTCCAGCGCACCCGGCTGCAGCCGCCGCCGCTGTCGCTGGAAACCTATCCGAGCTGGCGCCCGCGACGCGCGATCGACCACATCCTGGTGACGGACGGTCTGGGCGCGCTGTCCTACGAGGTGCCGCTGCTGCGTGTGTCCGACCACCTGCCGGTGGCGCTCACCGTCGCCCTGCCTGACGCCTGCCGGCTGGCATGAGCCCCACCTTCGCGTCCGTCTTTCGCGCCATCACGACCGATCGGATAGGCTTGCGAGGTGGTCAGCATCAGGGCCCCGGACATGATTTGGCTGCAACGCATCTGGCACCGGCGGGTCCCGCACGTGCTCGGCGTGTACTTCGCCACCGGCTGGGCCTTCGTGGAGGTCACCGCCTTCGTCGTCGGTCGCTACAAGCTGACCGACAACCTGGTCGACATCGCGTTCGCCGGCCTGCTGGTGCTGCTGCCCGCGGTGGTCGTGCTGGCCTGGAACCGCTTCGGCCGCGACGAGGGCGACCGTCTCACGCGGGCCGAGGTCTGGGCCTTGGTGCTGAACGTGGTCGGCGGCGGCGCGCTGCTGTGGGGCGTGTTCGGCGGCGCCCCGGTGGGGCGCGCGACCACCACCATCGAGGTTACCGACGAGAGCGGCGAACGGGTCACTCGTGAAATCCCGCGCGCCGACCTGCTGCGCAGGGTAGTCGTGTTCAACCCGGCCAGCGACACCAACGCGCCACCGGCCGAGCACGAGGCCAACGCGCTGACGATCGCGCTGGCGATGGATCTGGCGCAGGACCGCTTCGTGCTGCCGCAGCGGCCGACTCTTCCGGCGCACTGGCAACGCCTCCGTTCAGCAACGGACGACGAGGGCCTCGCCCCACGCAAGCTGATGGCCGAGATCGCGACGGACTATGAAGCGCAGCGGTTCGTGGCGGGACGCCTAGCACGCCGGGACGGCATGCTGGTCGCCACACTGGAGGTGTTCAGCGTCGACCCGGCGCGTCGGGTGGCCGTAGTCGAAGCCCGCGCTGCGACACCCTGCGCGCTCGCCGATGCCCTGACGCCGAAAATCCGCAAACAGCTCGACCTCGTCGCCGAGCGCGCCGGCGCAGCCGACGACCTGCCGGCCTGCGAGTTGCTCACGCCGGTCGACGAGGCCCTCGCGGAGTTCGCGCGCAGCGACCAGGCGATCATCCGGCGCAACGACCTCAATGCCGGCCTCGACCATCTCGAGCGCGCGCTGGACCTCGACCCGGCCTTCGCGGTGGCGGGTCTCAACCTCGCCGTCGCCGCCTACCCGATCGGCCAGGGCGAACGCGCGCGGGCCGGGCTCGATGCCGCGCTGCGCGGGATCGACCGCCTGCTCGACGCTCAGCGCTTCGCGGCGCGCGCCTTCGTCGCGGAATTCAGAAACGACGCCGCCACCGCAGAGCGACTGCGCGAGTTGTGGGTCGAATTGCACCCACAAGACCCGCAGGCCCGCGAACAACTCGCCATGCACTACATGGCGCGCGGCAACCGGCTGCGGGAGGCGCTGGTCCAGTTGGAGGCCCTGCACCGACTCGGCCGCGGCTTCGATGCGACCCTGCTGCGCATCGGCGTCGTGCGACGCGCACTTGGCGACCTCGACGGCGCAATCGCTGCCTATGAGACCTATCGCGCCCAGCATCCGGAGCAGCCCGATCCGCTGTATGCGCTGGCCAACCTGCACCTGCGGCAGGACGACGCGCCCGCAGCGGAATCGCTGCTGCGCGACGCCACCGCGCTGCCCGCAGGCGGGCCGCAGGCCCGCCTGCAGCTGGCCCGCTTCCTCGTCGACCAGGGGCGCTTCGAAGAATCCCTGCGCGAGATCGACGTTGCGCAGTCGGAATCGCGACTGCTCGAGGACACGTCCGAGATCCTGCGGACGCGCATCTCCGTGCTCCGCAGCCAGGGGCGGCTGCGGGAAGCTGCGGCGCTGGTCGAGCAGGTGGTGGCGACCCAGCCCAATGCGCTGCAGGCGATGGCCCGCCTCTCGCTCGGAATCTGGCTGCTGGAATCCTCGGCGTCGGCGGAAGCGCGCGCGCCGCTGCTGGCGGCGATCGACGCCGTCTTCCCCGGCGACAGCGAGATCGCGGCATCGATGCGCACGCAGTCGCGCTGGTTGCTGCTGCTGGAGAGCGACGACCGAGCGGGCTTCGAGGCCGCGGCGGCAGCGATGGTCGCCGCGATCCGCCGCCACCAGCGCGACGACTTCGCCTACATCGCCACGTTCACCGATGCACGGCTGGCGGAACTGGCCGGCGATACCGCCGCCGCCGCGCGGGGCTACGCGCAGGCGCTGGAAGCCGCGCGCGCCACCACCACGATCAACCAAATGCTGGGCGAATCACGCATGCTGCGCTTCACACTGCGCGCCCAGCGCCTTGCGCGCGACTGGGTCGCAGCCGAGGCCAGCGCGGCGGATCTCGAACGCCTCGTGCCAGGCAGTCCGGAGGCCCTCCTCGAGCGCGCGCTGCTGGCCCGCGACCGCGGCGATGGTGTCCGAGCAGCCGCGCTGGTCGACCGCATCCTCGCCATCACCGACGGCAGCGATCCGGGGTTCGGCCTGCGCCTCGAGGCGCAGGCCCTGCGCACGTCGCTGGGCGCCGGCTGAATTCGGGGACCCCCCCTGAAGTGTCGGTGCACCGAACTGTCGCAGGCGCACTGTCTGGACACATGCTGCGCTCGCGACCGGAACGGGGTGCCGGGCGCGCACTCATCTGCAGGCCCCGGGTACAGCGGCCCGTGGCTCAACCGGCGCCGAACTCGAGCGTCGCCACCGCCCCGCCGCCCTCCCGCGGGGCGAGGCTGACCCGCCAGCCGTAGAGGTCGCACAGTCGACGCACGATGGCGAGCCCGAGGCCCGCACCGCCGCCGGTCGCGCCTTCGCCGCGCATGCCGCGCTCGAACAGCGACGGCGCCTCGTGGGCGGCGATGCCAGGACCGGTGTCGACGACCTGCACGCGATGCGCCTCGATGCGCACCTCGACCCGGCCTGCGGGCGTGTACTTGAATGCGTTGCCGACCAGGTTGCCCAGCGCGACGGCCAGCACCGACGACGGGGCATCCACCAGCGCCGGTTCGACGCGCTCAACGTGCACCTCGACCGGCTTGTTGCCCAACTGCGGTCGATGGGTGTCGATCACCTGCTCCACCACCTGGGCCACGTCGGATGTTTCTCCGTCGGTGGGCGCCGCGCGCTCGCTGCGCGAGAGCAGCAGCAGGGCCTGGGTGAGCTCGGTCGACTGGCGCGCCGCGCGGTCGATGCGGCGCACCCGCTCGCGGGTCTTGTCCGGCAGGCCATCCTGCGCCAGCAGAAGTTCAGTGGCGCCGCGGATCACCGCCAGCGGGGTGCGCAGTTCGTGGCTGACGTCGGCGTTGAACTCGCGGTCGCGCACCACCAGTTCGTTGAGCCGCCGCGCGTAGTCGTCCAGCGCGGCGGCCAGTTCGCCCACCTCGTCCTCGGCGAACTGCGGCGCCAGCGGCGGCGGCTGCTTGCCGCGCTCGAAGCCGCGCACGCGCGCGGCGAGGTCGGTGACGGGGCGCAGCACGCGCGAGGACAGCCAGAAGGCGATCGCGAGGCTCGCCGCGGCGAAGCCGAGCACCACGAACACCAGGCCCCAGACCAGCGCATCGCGCGTACGCCGCTGGTCGGTGATGTCGTAGCGCAGAAAGGCCCACAGGTCGTCGGCCTTGCGCACCGCCAGCTTGAAGGTGCGCATCGCGCCGTCGCGGTACTCGCTGATCTCGTAGACCCCGGATTGGAAGTCTCGCCACTCGAACGGCACGCTGGCGAAGGTCCTCCGGCTGAACACGTTGATCTTGATGTCGGTCGAGAACACGAACGGCGCGTTGGGGTCCGGGTTGTCGCGCTTGAACTCGACGAAGCGATCCACCTCCCGCTGCAGGGTGGACTCGATCAGTTCCTCCTCCAGCCATTCGCGCATCACCAGGGTGATGCCGGCGAAGGTGGCGGTCAGACCGGTGCCGAAGACCAGGAACGCGAGGATGATGCGGCTTCTAAGCCGGCTTCGGAAGCGCATCGGGATCGACCAGCGAATAACCGATCCCATGGCGGGTGTGGATCAGCGGCTTGCCGAAGGGTTTGTCGATCGCCGCCCGCAGTCCGTGGATGTGCACGCGCAGGGAGTCGGAGTCGGGCAGTTCCTCGCCCCACACCCGCATCTCGAGTTCGCGACGCGTGACGACCGACGGACTGGCTTCCATCAGCGACTGCAGCAGCTTCAACCCGGTCGGGTTCAACTGCACCAGCTTGCCTTCGCGGGTCACGATCAGGGTGTCGAGGTTGTATTCGAGGTCGGCGACCTTGAGGATGCGCGATTGCGGCCCGCGCGCGCGCCGGGCGAGCACGGTCAGGCGCGCCTCCAGCTCCTGCAGGGCAAAAGGCTTGACCATGTAGTCGTCGGCGCCGGACTCGAAGCCGCTGAGTTTCTGCTCCAGCGCGTCGCGCGCGGTGAGCATCAGCACCGGCGTGGTCTTGCGCGCCTCCTGGCGCAGGCGGCGGCACAGCTCGAGCCCATCCATGCCCGGCAACGTGAGGTCGAGCACGATGGCGTCGAAGTCCTCCCGGCCGGCGAGATGCAGGCCGGTGACCCCGTCGCCGGCGAAGTCGACCACATGGCCTTTCTCGGCCAGGTAGTCGCCGATGTTGGCGGCGATGTCGGAGTTGTCTTCGACCACCAGGATGTGCATGGCGCCAAGCATAATCAACCGCGCGCGGATTGGCGAAGGCGCGACCGGGCGCGCGAATGGCGGGCACAAAAAAAGCCCGGGGGGCGCCATTGGGGGAACGCGCCTGACCCGGGCCCAAGCTACTGCCCCGATTGCCGTAGTCCGAGGCATCCGGCAGGACCGGAACCGCGGAACTACAGCCGGCGGAATCCTAGACGCACCGGCATTAAGCGCGGGTTAAATGCCAGGCGACGACGGCGCGCCGCGCGTCGCGCGAGATCAGGGAGCAGCCGCGGCGCGGCGCGCCTTCGCCGCGCGCCTGCGTTGCCGCTGCTCGATGTATTCGACGATGCCGGCGGCGACATCGACGCCGGTCGCGCCCTCGATACCCTCCAGGCCGGGCGAGGAATTGACCTCCAGCACCAGCGGACCGCGACGCGAGCGCAGCAGGTCCACGCCCGCCACCGACAATCCCATCACCGCGGCGCTGCGGATGGCCGTGTCCGTCTCGGCGGGCGTCAGCACGATCTTCTCGGCGTGACCACCGCGGTGCAGGTTGGAGCGGAACTCGCCGGCTTTGGCCTGGCGCTTCATCGCCGCGATCACCCTGCCGCCGACCACGAAGCAGCGCAGGTCGGCGCCCTTGGCCTCCTTGACGAACTCCTGCACCAGGAAGTTGGCGTACAGGCCGCGGAAAGCCTCGATCACCGAGCGCGAGGAGGATAGTTTCTCGGCCAGCACCACGCCGGTGCCCTGGGTGCCTTCGACCAGCTTCACCACATGGGGCGGCTTGCCGAGCATGGCCAGCAGGTCGGTGGTGTCGTCGGGGTTGTCGCCGAACACGGTGGCCGGCAGGCCGATGCCCTGCTGCGCCAGCAGTTGCAGGCAGCGCAGCTTGTCGCGCGCGCGCAGGATCGAATCCGAACGGTTGACCACGAACGTGCCCATCATCTCGAACTGGCGCACCACCGCCGTGCCGTAGAAGGTGACCGAGGCGCCGATGCGCGGGATCACCGCGTCGTAGTCGGCGATCTCCTTGCCCTTGTAGTGCATCACCAACTGCTTGGAGTCGATCCGCATGTAGCAGCGCAGCGGGTCGAGCACGCGCACCTGGTGGCCGCGGGCGCGGCCGGCCTCGACCAGGCGCTGAGTGGAATACAGCTTGGCGTTGCGCGACAGGATCGCGATCTTCATGCGGCATTCCTCCTGCAGCGCGCCCGCGGCCGTCCGAGCAGGTAGGACTGCGCGGGATCGACCCGCAGACGGCCGGCGAGTGCGGTGCGTCCGAGCAGCATCGGGAACATCATCCCGCGGCGGCTGGTGAGGTTGGTCTCGATCTCGAACCGATGCGCACCGATCACGACATGGGTGCGGATGAACAGGCGCAGGCGGCGGTCGCCGCCGGAATCGGTCACCGGGCGTTCGTCCACCACCGGCGCTTCGCACACGTGCGGCCGCTTGCGGCGGCGCGATGTGGGCAGGATGGTGAAGCGCACCCAGCGTGTGCCCCCGCGCTGGAACTCCTCCTGGGTCTCGACGTGCAGGGCAGACGTGCGCGCGCCGGTATCGACCTTGGCCTTGATCGCGCCGATGCCGAAGTCCGGCAGCGCCAGCCACTCGCGCCAGCCCACCAGGACGGGACTGTCTGAATTCGCATCGCCGGCCACGGTGCCCCCCGCTCAGGGCGCCAGTGTACGGCAGCGCGGACGGCGCCGATGCCGTTTCAGGGGCAGGCCACGCCGTCGGCGCCGCCCAGCCGCACCAGACGCAGCTCGCCCGCGAGGCCATCGGCGCGCCGCCACGACAGCAGCAGACGGCCGCAGTCCGGGAACGACAACGTCGCCTCGCCCCAGGCCCGCCGGGTAACCGCTTCGGGTCGGAACGCCGCGCCGAACTGCGCGCCGCCGGTCTCGACCAGCCCCAGCCTCACGCTGCGGTCACCCTGGGCGTAGGGGGCGTTACCCACCAGATAGCGCTGCTGGCCGCCCTCGTAGGTGTACCAGGACAGGAATGCGATGCGCTGTCCTTCGGCCACGAAGAAGTCGGTGGCAACGCCCTCGCCCGCGCGGGCGGGATCGAACCACGTCCCGGCGAGCCGCTGCGAAAGCGCTGCGCCCGCCGCGCCGAACGACAGGACGCAGGCCGCCCCGGGCTCGGCGCCCAGCGCCAGCGGAAACGCCGCGCTCGCGCCGGGTGGCAGGTACTGCACTTCGAAGGCGCAATCGTCGTCGAACGGCGGATCGAGCGTGACACTGAGCAGCGCGCTGGTCGGCGTGTCGAGCGGCCCGAAAAGGAAGGTGAGCGGCTGGACCGACGAGATGAGGTCGGGGAAGTTCGCGATCCGGCCGGCCTGCGCGACCCGGACCGCGCCGACACGTGGGCGGCCGGACACCGGTACGAACGTCAGGATCGCCTGGGCATCGTCGGTCGTGCACGGGACCCGCCACAGCGTCACCCGCAGCCGGCCGCCGTCGGCATCAACGACCTCGCGGCTCGCGGTCGCACCGGTCGGCTGCACGGGCAGCGCGGCCGGCAGGCAGTCGGGCGAGAACTCCTTGGCGGCCGGCCCGGCATCGGCCTGGGCACCGGCCGCCGCGAGCAACCAGACCAGGGCGAGGCGTGGCGCGCCGCGCATGGCGGCCCGGGGTGCTGCGGCAAGGCGGCGCTGCGACATGCATGGCATCCCGAAGGAATGCCCGATGGTCGCGCCGGAGTGCTACGCGCCGGTGTCAACCGGCGGAAACCGAGCGCCGGCGCCGCGGAACCGCCGCAATGAAGAAGGCCCGCAGAAGCGGGCCTTCGCGAATGTGGAGCGGGTGATGGGAATCGAACCCACGTTAGCAGCTTGGGAAGCTGCAGTTCTACCATTGAACTACACCCGCGCGCGCTGCAATGTACCCGGCCCGCCGCCGTCGGGGAAGTGGCAGCCGCGCATCGGCCAGCGGCGGCCCCGCGCATTTGCCGGCCGCATGCGCCGGCGGGCCGGCACCGCGCCTGCGCGGCAACCCGCGTCGCGAGCGGCACCGCGGCCGCCCGTCGACCGGCCGGCCTCGGTTCCGTGGGCCAGGGCATGCCTGCACCACGGCGGGCGGCTGATCCCGGCGCACCGCAACGGCCGTCGCTGCGAATGCGCTCAGGCGGCCGGCAGCGTCACCGTGAAGCGGGCCCCGCCCAGCTCCGGCGCGCGGTCGACCGTCAAGTCACCGCGATGCGCCTTGACGATGTCCTGCACGATGGCGAGCCCGATGCCGTGCCCCTTGACCCGCTCGTCGCCGCGCACGCCACGCTGGAGTACGCGCTCGACGTCCTGCGGGGCGATACCAGGACCGTCGTCTTCGACCAGCAGCGCCAGCCCCGGCCGGCGTGCGCCGATCGGGCCGACGCGGCGCGCGGTCAGAACCACCCGGCGACTGCACCACTTGAACGCGTTTTCGAGCAGGTTGCCGAGCATCTCCATCAGGTCGCCGCGCTCGCCGTGGAAAGCGGCCGCGGGGTCGACCTCGAACTCGCACAGCACGTTCTTGTCGGCGTAGACCTTCTCCAGGCTGCGCACGATCTCCTCCGCCGCGGGCGCGATCCCCAGCGCGGCGGCAAAAGTGCTGTGGCCGGAGGTGGCCGCGCGAGAGAGCTGGTAGGCGACGATCTGGTCCATGCGCGAGACCTGCTGGTCGACCGTCGCGTGCAGGCGCTCGCCGTCCTCGCCGGACTCGAGCTGATTGCGCAGCACGGCCAACGGCGTCTTGAGCGAGTGCGCGAGGTCGCCCAGCGTGTTGCGGTAGCGCGTGCGCTGCCAGCGTTCGCTCTCGATGAATGCGTTGAGCGTACCGGCGAGGCCCTCGAGTTCGCGCGGATAGTGGCCAGGCAGGGATTCGATCTTGCCCCGCTCGACCTCGGCCAGGTCGCGCTCGACCCGCCGCAGCGGCGTCAGACTCCAGCGCAACACACCGAGCTGCACCGCCAGCAGCATCAGCCCGAGGATCACCAGCCAGGTCCACAGCGTGCGCCGGAACACCCCCATCTGGCGCTCCAGCGCGCTCTCGTGCTCGGCGATGTGGAAGGTCAGCCGCACGCTCTTCGTGCCGTCGCCGTAGGCATAGTCCACACCCTGGCTGAACACGTAGACGCCGCCGATGTTGGTCTCCAGCGGCCCGGCGAAGCGCACCTCGCCGGGCTGCAGGCGAAGGTCGAAAGGCAGCTCGCGGCCGAGCGCGGACGGCGACTCCCAGACGATCCCATCGCCCGTCACGCCGGCATAGAGGCCGGATTGCGGGCGGTCGAAGCGCTGGTCGGGCGGGAACTCCGGCAGCACGAGGCGACCGCTCACGGTGACGTCGGAGCCCGACAGATAGGACCAGACATAGCCCTGCAGGCGGTCGCGCAACTGCTGCAGGCTGGTCTCGTAGAAGGCCTGGTCGAGCGCGAAGCCGGACAGGCCGAGGAAGGCCGCGAGCGCCAGACTGGCGGCGGCGAGCGAGCGTGTCTGCAGGGACACCGGCCGGCGCGTGCGGCGATCCGGGGCGGGCGGGGCGGACGCAGTGGCCGTGTCCCGCTCGACCCGCAGGTCGCTCGCCCCGCTGCCGGGTTCCGCGCGCAGGCCCATCGAAGGGGTTTCAGTTCGACCGCGGAATGGCGAAGCGGTAGCCGCGCCCGCGCACCGTCTCGATCGGCTTGAGCGCATTCTCCGGGTCGAGCTTCTTGCGCAGGCGGCCGATGAAGACCTCCAGCACGTTGGAGTCGCGATCGAAGTCCTGCTGGTAGATGTGTTCGGTCAGGTCGGCCTTTGACACCAGTTCGCCGGCATGCAGCACGAGGTACTCGAGGACCTTGTACTCGTAGGAAGTCAGGTCCACCGGCGCGCCTTCGACGGTGACCTTCTGCGCGGTGGTGTCGAGCGCGATGGGACCGCACTCGAGCACCGAGCGGGTCCACCCGGACGCGCGGCGCACCAGCGCGTTGAGGCGCGCCAGCAGCTCCTCGACGTGGAAGGGCTTGACCAGATAGTCGTCGGCGCCGGTCTTCAGCCCCTCGACCTTGTCCTGCCACGACGAACGCGCGGTGAGGATCAGGATCGGGAACTTCCTGCCCTCCTTGCGCAGCGCGGTGACCAGGTCCATGCCGCTCATCTTCGGCAGGCCGAGGTCGATGACCGCGATGTCCACCGGCATCTCCCTGCCGAGGTAGAGCCCTTCCTCGCCGTCGCCGGCCACGTCCACCGCGAAGCCTTCGCGCTTGAGCCGCGCGGCCAGGGTCTCGCGGAGCGGGACTTCATCTTCCACCAGCAGGATGCGCATCGTCTTCCTCGTCGGTTCAGCGATCGTCGTCGGGTTCGGGCGGCGGGGTGCGGTCGTTGGCGCGGCCGCTGCCGGCGGCCGGCACCGTCACCACCTGCACCCGGCCCTCGCGGGTCAGCACCTTGATCCTATACACGCTGGCGCGCCCTTGTCGCACCGTCTCCGCGGAAAGGATCTTGCCGCCGGTCTCGCGCTGCACGCGGTCGACCGCGTCCTGCAGGCTGATCGCGCGCTGCGCCGATGCCGGCGACATCAGCGCAGCCAGCAGCAGGGCAATGGCAAGCAGGCGGAGCGCGCGCACGTTCGGCATGGGGCGCAGGGTCGGGGCCGGGCGGTTAATTCTCCCTGAACCCGGGGCCACCGGCGACGCGTCCTTCACGGCATCACAACGTCAGAATCTTAAACTTTCAGAACTTCTTGAACCTTCAGGAACCCGCCGTGACCCTCAGCCCGCTGGCCCGGCGCTTCGTCCTCCACTTCGGAGAGATGGGCAGCCGCTGGGGCATCAACCGCACGGTGGGGCAGATCTACGCCCTGCTCTACGTCAGCCCCCGGCCGCTCAATGCCGACGAGATGGCGGAAGCCCTGTCCTTCTCGCGCTCCAACGTCAGCATGGGCCTGAAGGAGCTCGAATCCTGGCGTCTCGTGCGCCTCGAACACCAGCCCGGCGACCGCCGCGAGTACTACCGCGCCCCGGACGACGTGTGGGCGATTTTCCGCACGCTGGCCGAGGAGCGGCGCAAACGCGAGGTCGATCCGACCCTGTCCATGCTGCGCGACGCGATCCTCGAAAGCCCGCAAGGCGCCGAGGACGCGCACGCGCAACGCCGCATGCGCGAGATGCACGACCTGATCGAGCTGGTCACCGGATGGTTCAGCGACGTGCAGCGGCTCGACGCCGACACCCTCAAGCGCCTGATGCGGATGGGCTCGCGGGTACAGAAGGTGCTGGAGTTCGGCGACAAGGTGCGCGCCCTGCGCCCGGCACGCGCCGCCAAGGAGTAGACGAAGGAGTAGACGATGGACCCGATCCTGCTCGCCCGCGCCCAGTTCGGCGCCAACATCACCTTCCACATCCTGTTCCCGACGATCACCATCGCGCTCGGGTGGCTGCTGCTGTTCTTCAAGCTGCGCTTCCTGCGCACGCGCGACGAGAAGTGGATGGACGCCTATCGCCTGTGGGTGAAGGTGTTCGCGCTGTCCTTCGCGCTCGGCGTGGTCAGTGGCATCACGATGTCGTTCCAGTTCGGCACCAACTGGCCGGGCTTCATGGAGACGGTGGGCAACATCGCGGGCCCGCTGCTGGCCTACGAGGTGCTGACCGCGTTCTTCCTCGAAGCGACCTTCCTCGCCATCATGCTGTTCGGCCGCGAGCGCGTGGGCGAGCGCATCCACACCATCGCCACCGTGCTGGTGGCCTTCGGCACCACGATGTCGGCGTTCTGGATCCTGGTGCTCAACAGTTGGATGCAGACCCCGGCCGGCTTCGAGCTGCGCGACGGCGTGGCGCACGCCACCGACTGGGGCGCGATCATCTTCAACCCGTCGATGCCCTACCGCCTCACGCACATGCTGATGGCGTCCGGCCTGACCGTGGCATTCCTGGTGGCCGGCATCTCGGCCTGGCAGTGGCTGCGCGGGCAGCGCACACCGGCGGTCGCCGCGGCGCTGCGCGCCGGCGTGTGGCTGGGCGTGGTGCTCGCGCCGGCGCAGGCGGTGCTGGGCGACCTGCACGGGCTCAACACCTTCGAACACCAGCCGGCCAAGATCGCGGCGATCGAGGGCGTGTGGGAGACCGAGCGTGGCGCGCCGCTGCTGCTGTTCGCATTGCCCGACGAAGAAGCGCGCACCAACCACGCGGAAATCGGCATCCCGAACCTCGCCAGCCTGATCCTGACCCACGAACTGGACGGCGAGATCCGCGGGCTCGACGAGTTCAAGGGCGCGCATCCGCCGGTCGCGCCGGTGTTCTGGTCGTTCCGGATCATGGTCGGCGTGGGCCTGCTGATGATCGTGCTGTCGGCCTACACGGCCTGGCGCCTGCGCCGCGGCGGTGAGTTGCCGCGCTGGACGGCGCAGACCCTGGTCGCGATGTCGTTCTCCGGCTGGGTGGCCACGGTCGCCGGCTGGTACGTGGCCGAGATCGGCCGCCAGCCGTGGCTGGTGCACGGGGTGCTGCGCAC
>DHLY01000014.1:0-1103 GCA_002405525.1 Proteobacteria bacterium UBA4656 | reverse complement strand
TGCTGCTGTATGCGCTGCTGATCGGCGCCTACGTGAGCGTGGTGTTCCACCTCGCGAAGAAGTCCGGCACGCCGGATGCAGCGCCCGCCGCGCGGCCGGAGCCGGTCCATGCCTGAGCTGGGCACGCCCGAGGGCTGGCTGCCGGTGGTGTTCCTCGCCCTGATGGGCGTAGCCATCCTCGCCTACGTGGTGCTGGACGGCTTCGACCTCGGCGTCGGCATCCTGCTGCGCGCCGCCCCCGAGGCCGACCGCGACCTGATGGTGGCCTCGATCGGCCCGTTCTGGGACGCCAACGAGACCTGGCTGGTGCTCGGCGTCGGCATCCTGCTGGTGGCCTTCCCGCTCGCGCACGGGCAGATCCTCGGCGCGCTCTACCTGCCGGTGGCGCTGATGCTGATCGGGCTGTCGCTGCGCGGCGTGGCCTTCGAGTTCCGCGTCAAGGCACGCGCCGAGCACAAGCCGGCCTGGGACTTCGCCTTCTTCGGCGGCTCGCTGCTGGCGGCGGTTTCGCAGGGCGTGATGCTGGGCCTGACCATCGTCGGCTTCCGCCACGATGCCGCGACCTGGGCCTTCGCGCTGTTCATCGGCGCCGGCCTCGCGGCCGGTTACGCGCTGCTCGGCGCGACCTGGCTGGTGATGAAGACCCACGGCGCGCTGCAATCAGCCGCGGTGCGCTGGGCGCAGCAGGCCAAGTGGCTCACCGGCGCGGGCATCGGCGCGGTGTCGCTCGCCACCCCGCTGGTCAGCGAGCGGATCGCCGGCAAGTGGTTCGCGCTGCCCGAGTTCTTCATGCTGCTGCCGATCCCGCTCGCCACCGCGCTGCTGTTCTTCATCCTGTGGCGCGCGCTCGCGCGCCTGCCGCAGCGGCTGGCCGACGGCAACGAATACGGCGCCTGGGTGCCCTTCGCCTGCGCGGTGGGCATCTTCGTCTGCGCCTTCTACGGGCTGGCCTACAGCCTCTTCCCCTACCTGGTCGTCGACCGAACCACGATCTGGGACGCGGCCAGCGCGCCGGAGTCGCTGATGATCATCCTCGCCGGCGCCTGCGTGGTGCTGCCGGTGATCCTCGCCTACACGGTGTTCGCGTGGCGGGTGTTCGGGGG
>DHLY01000010.1:54860-56991 GCA_002405525.1 Proteobacteria bacterium UBA4656 | reverse complement strand
ACGAACTCGTCGCCCGCGAGCGCTCCGAGGCCAACTGCCGCGGGGACGACGAGGACCGTTGCCGGCTGGGCTTCGCGCTCGGCCGGGCGCTGGAGGACGCCGGGCGGCACGCCGACTCATTCGCCGCGCTGGGCCGCGCCAACGCGCTGGCGCGGCGCGTCCGGCCGTGGGACGCGGCCGCGTTCTCGCGCCAGGTCGACGCCGTGCTGGGAGCCTTCGATGCGCCGGTCGCCGCAGCCGCTTCGGCGCGCGGCGCCGAGGTGCTGTTCGTGGTCGGCCTGCCGCGCTCGGGCACGACCCTGATCGAGCAGGTGCTCGCCGCGCATCCGCAGGTCGAAGGCGCCAGCGAACTGCCCTACCTCTACCAGGTCGTGGACGCGCAGTCGCGTCGCCGCGGGATCCCGTTCCCGGAATGGGTGGCGACCGCGACGCCCGCCGACTGGGACGGCATGGGTGCTGACTACCTGCGGCGCAGCGCACGCTGGCGCGAGCGCAAACCGACCGCGACCGACAAGATGCCGGCCAACTGGCTGCTCGCCGGCGCCGCGCTGGCGATGCTGCCCGGAACCCGGGTGGTGGCGTTGCACCGCGACCCGCTGGAAACCGCATGGTCGTGCTACAAGCAGTACTTCGCGCGCGATCTGGTCGGTTTCGCCTATGATTTCGGCGACATCGCGGCCTACTGGCGCGACTACGAACGCGCGACGCGGCGCTTGACCGCCCGCTTTCCCGACCGGTTCCGCATCCAGCGCTACGAGGACTTCGTGGACGATCCCGAAGGCCAGACGCGCGAACTGCTGGCGTTCTGCGGCCTGCCGTTCGACCCTGCCTGCCTGCGCTTCCACGAAGCCGAGCGCAGCGTGCGGACGGCGTCGGCCGCCCAGGTGCGCCAGCCGCTGCGCCGCGACACGGCGCGGACCGCCGCCTACGGTGCGCTGCTCGATCCGCTGCGTGCGCTGCTCGGCCGCGACCGGGACCCGCCATGAGCGCGATCCGCGCCTGGCTGTCGCTGGGTTCGAACCTCGAACCGGAGCACCACCTGCGCGCTGCGCTCGACGAATTGCGCGCGCGTTTCGGCGCGCTGGTGGTATCTCCGGTCTACCGCACGCCGGCGGTCGGATTCGAGGGCCCGGATTTCCTCAATCTCGCGGTCGGCATCGACAGCGACCTTGATCCGGCGGCGCTGGACGCGTGGCTGCACGCGCTGGAAGACCGCCACGGCCGCCGCCGCGACATGCCGCGCTTTTCCTCGCGCACGCTGGACGTCGACCTCGTGCTGTTCGGCGGCGCCGTGCTGCGCGGGCCGGGCAACCTCGAAGTGCCGCGCGGCGAACTGGTCAAGCACGCCTTCGTGCTGCGCCCGATGGCCGACATCGCGGGCCAGGTGGTGCATCCGGTGCTCGGGCGCACGCTGGCCGAGTTGTGGGCCCGGTTCCCGCAGCAGCGGGGTGGGGAGGCCACCACGCGCGCGCCCGACCTCGATTGAGATGTGGGTTTGTTCACAGGCACGCAGAGGCCGTGAAAAACAGGCTCTCAGGCGGGCCATGCGCGCCAGTGCATGACTCGCGACTGGAAAAACCCGCAGGATGTGGGTTTCTTTACAGGCTGTGAGCCGGCCGCCCCAGGGTGACTTCCGGGATCTTGCGCCGCAGGGGCCCGCGCGTTTCAATGACCGTTCGCGCATCGGGCGCGGAGGAGCCGGTCCATGTTCGAGCGTTTCTCGCGCAGCTGGTCGCTGGTCAAGGCCAGCGCCGGCGTGCTGGCCCAGGACAAGGAGCTGCTGGTGTTCCCGCTGGTGGCTTCGGTGGCCTCGCTGGTCGTTGCCGCCGGCTTCGTGCTGCCGATGGTGGGGCTCGGCGCCTTCGACGGGCTCGACCGCGTGGCGGAGGGCGACGCCGATCCGCTGCTGATCGGCTGGGCTTTCTGCTTCTATGTCGCGCAGTACTTCGTGATGTTCTTCTTCCAGTCGGCGCTGGTCGGCGCGGCGATGATCCGCCTGCAGGGCGGCGATCCCACGGTCGGCGACGGCTTCCGCATCGCCTTCTCGCGCCTCGGGCCGATTCTCGGCTACGCGGTGATCGCGGCCACCGTCGGCATGCTGCTGCGCGCGCTGCAGGAGCGCGCGGGCGCG
>DHLY01000010.1:40168-54620 GCA_002405525.1 Proteobacteria bacterium UBA4656 | reverse complement strand
CGGACCGCTGGAAGCGGTGCAGGAAAGTGCGCGCCTGCTCAAGCGCTCGTGGGGCGAGAACGTGATCGGCCAGGGTGGCATCGGGCTGGTGTTCGGCCTGCTGCAGTTCATGCTGATCCTGATCGGCGCACTCTTCATCGCCGGCTCGGCGGCCAGCCAGAGCACCGGGCTGCTGGTGGTCGCGATCGCGGGCACCGTGGTCGCCGTGATCCTGGTGGCGCTGGTGCAGACCGCGCTGTCCGGCATCTACGCCGCGGCGCTCTACCGCCACGCGACCGGTGCGCCGGCCGCGCCCGGCTTCGATCAGGGCCTGCTCGCGGGCGCCTTCGCGCCGAAGTGACCGCCGGCGCGCCGCGCCCGCTCAGATCGCCAGCAGCCGCCCGCCGTCGACGGCCAGGATCTGCCCGGTGACGTAGCCCGCGTCGCGCAGCAGGAACAGCACGGCGCCGGCCACGTCCTCGGCGCTGCCGGCGCGGCGCAGCGCGGTGCGCGCCAGCAGGTCGTCCTGCTCGGCGGCGCTCTTGCCGGCCTCCGGCCACATCACCGCGCCGGGTGCCACGCCGTTGACCCGGACCTCCGGTCCCAGCTCGCGCGCCAGCGACTTCACCAGCATCGCGTTGGCGGCCTTGGCCATGCAGTAGATCGTGTGGCGGGGCAGCGGGCGTTCGGCGTAGACGTCGACCAGATTGACGATCGCGCCGCGCGCGGCGCGCAGGTGCGGCGCGGCGGCCTGGGCGAGGAAGAACGGCGCCTTGGCGTTGGAGGCGAACAGCTCGTCCCACTGCGCTTCGGTGGCCGCGCCGATCGGGGTCGGGTGGAAGGCGCTGGCGTTGTTGACCAGGGCGTCGAGGCGGTCGTAGCGCTGCACCGCGCGCTGCACCAGGGCCGGGAGTTCCGCCGTGGCGGCGAGGTCGCCGGACAGCAGCAGCACGGAGCGCTCGCGGCGCGATTCGAGCTCGGCGGCCAGCTGCTCGGCCTCGCGGCGTGCGCTGCGGTAGTGCAGGGCGAGGTCGTAGCCGGCCGCGTGCAGGCTGCGGGCGATGGCCCGGCCGACGCGGCGCGCGGCCCCGGTGACCAGCGCGACGGGGCGTTCGTTGGCGGCCATGCGGTTTCCCTTCGACGGCGGATTCCACGATTATCGGCGGTTCCCGTGCCGGGCGCGTGATCGGATGAGCCGCACCCTCGACCTGCCGTTGCCTTCGCCCGACGAAGCCGCGCACAGCGCGCGGCTCTCCGCGCTGCTGCGCGAGGAGATCTCGCGCGTGGGCGCGCTGGACTTCGCGCGCTACATGGAGCGCGTGCTGTACGCACCGGGGCTCGGCTATTACAGCGCGGGGCGAACCAAGTTCGGCGCCGCCGGCGACTTCGTCACCGCACCCGAACTCGGCGCCGTGTTCGCGCGCTGCGTGGCGCGCGCGCTGGCGCCGGCGCTGGGCGCAGGGCGATGCTTTCTCGAGATCGGCGCCGGCAGCGGGGCCTTCGCCGCCGCGGCGCTGGCCGAATGGGCGCGGCTCGACACCCTGCCGGACGAGTACCTGGTGCTGGAGACGAGCGCCGACCTGCGCCAGCGCCAGGCCACGACCTTGGCCGCGCGTGCGCCCGCGCTGGCCGCGCGAGTGCGCTGGCTGGATGCGCCGCCCGCCGCGCCCTGGCGCGGCGCGCTGTTCGCCAACGAGGTGGTCGACGCGCTGCCGGTGCGCATGTTCTGCTGGCGCGGCGCGCAGGGCCTGTTCGCACGCGCGGTCGACGCCGCACCGGACGGTGGCCTGCGCTTCGTCGAGCGCGCGGCCGACCCCGGCCTTTGGGCGGCGTTCGGGCGGGCGATCGAGGACCCGGATGCGCTGCCGGTGCCCTATGTGTCCGAGGTGCTGCCGCGGTTGCCGGAGTGGTTCGCCGCCGTCGCCGGCGCGCTGGCCGAGGGGGTGGCGCTGTTCATCGACTACGGTTACCCGCGCCGCGAGTACTACCTGCCGCAGCGCGCCATGGGCACCCTCGTCTGCCACTACCGCCACCGCGCGCACGCCGACCCGCTGTGGATGCCGGGCCTGTGCGACCTGACCGCTTTCGTCGATTTCACGGCGCTGGCCGAGGCCGGGTACGCGGCGGGTTTTGTGCCGGCCTGCTACGCGAGCCAGGCGCGCTTCCTGCTCGCGGCCGGACTGGCCGAGATCGCCGACACCGGCGCGGTCGCCGGCGCGGTCGCCCGACTTTCGTTGGCGCAGGAGATCCGCACGCTGGCACTCCCCGGCGAGATGGGCGAGCGTTTCAAGGCACTGGCCTTCCTGCGTGGCTTCGATGCCGCGCGCCTGCCCTGGCTCGCCATCGACGAAGGCTTCCGCCTGTGAGCGGCCTGCGCCGGCTGCCGCGCATCGCGCTCTGGCGCCGGTTCGGGCGGCTGGCGCTCGCCGCCACGGTCGTGGTCTGCCTGCTGCCGATGCCGCGATCGCCAATCCCTGTCGAGGGCGCCGACAAGATCGAGCATGCCTTGGGCTGGTTCGCGATCATGCTGTGGTACGCGCAGCTCGCGGCGGTGCCGCGCGCCCTGCTGGCCCGCGCCTGCGGCTTCGTCGCACTGGGCGCGGCGATCGAGCTCGCGCAGTCGCTGACCCCCTGGCGCAGCGCCGATCCGTGGGACCTCGCCGCCAACGTCGCCGGGATCGCGGCCGGCGCAGCCCTCGGACTGACGCCGCTCGGTGGCGTGCTCGCGCGCATCGACCGCCCGCGCTGACGCGCGCCGCCGTCCTGCGGCGCCCCTGTCGCCGGTCGCGCGTTCCCGGTCGATATCTGTACAGAACATTCTGTATAGTTATGGCGTGCCTCGTTCGCCCAGAGCCCGCGCGACAATCCTGGCCGCTGCCTCGCGGGTGGTGCGCGATCGCGGCGCCGCGGCGCTCACCTTCGAGGAAGTGGTGGCCGCCAGCGGGGTGACCCGTGGTGGCATCACCTACCACTTTCCGACCAAGGACCACCTGCTGCGCGCCCTGGTCGAGCGCGATCGCGAGGACTGGGAGCGCACGCTGGCCGCGCATCGCGCAGCCTGCGCATGCGGGCCGGAGCCGGACCTGGTCGCCTACATCCGGTCGTCGACCCAGGACGACGCGGATCACCGGCGCTTCGTGTCCGGCATGCTCGGCGCGGTGGCGCACGACCCGGGACTGCTGGCCTCGTGCCGCGACTTCTATCGCGCGCAGGTCGGCGCGTGCCGCTGGACTGACGCTGAACTGCGGCACCTGATGCTGCGCATGGCCGCCGACGGCCTGTTCTGGATGGAGACCTTCGGCTTCCTCGACCTGCCGTCTGCCGCGCGGCGTCGCTTCGTGGCCCTGCTGGAGTCGCTCGCCGCCGCCGGGTCCGCGCCGGACCGCGCCGCGGCAGCCGCGCCCGCCACGCGCCGAATTCGCAAGCGCACGATCAAGAAATCCGCCGCCTCCGGCAAAGGAAGGAAACCATGATGCCCACCCAGGTCCGTCCACGCGTGCCGCGTCCCATGCGCCCCTTCGCCGGTTCGGTCGCCGCCGCTCTGCTCGCCGCCTGCGGCGGCGGCGGGATGCCACAAATGCCGCCGACCGAAGTCAACGTCGCCGCCGTGGTCGCCCGGCCCGTCGCGCAGTGGGACGAATTCACCGGCCGCATCGAGCCCATCGAGTCGGTGGAGATCCGCCCCCGGGTGGCGGGCTACGTGTCCGGCGTGCACTTCGAGGATGGCTCCCTGGTCGAGCGCGGCGAACTGCTGTTCACCATCGACGACCGGGAGTACCGGGCCGCCGCCGACAGCGCACAGGCTGCCGTCGCCAGCGCCGCCACCCGGGCCGAGGTCGCGCGCACCGAACTGGCGCGCTCCGAGACGCTCGCCGCTGCGCGCGCGGCGTCGACCGAGGAACTCGAACAGCGCCGCGGCGAACTGCGCCGCGCCCAGGCCGACCTCGAGGCCGCCGAGGCGCAGGCGCGGCAGGCCGCCTTGAATCTCGGCTTCACTCGCGTCACCTCGCCGATCACCGGCCGCGCCAGCCTCGCGCGACTGCGCGTCGGCAACCTGGTCGGCGCCGGCGAGCCGGTGTTGACCACGGTGGTCAGCCTCGATCCGGTCCTCGTTGCCTTCCGCAGCGATGAGCGCGCCTACCTGCGGCTGCAGAGCAGGTCGCCGAAGGGCGCCTCCGCCGGCGCGGGGGGCGCCGGCAGCGTGGTGCGCGTCGCGCTGGCCGACGAGACCGGATTCCCGCACGAAGGCCGCGTGGTGTTCGTCGACAACGCGCTCGATCCCGCGACCGGCACCATCCTCGCGCGCGCCGAGTTGGCCAACCCCGACGGCCGCTTCACCCCGGGACTGTTCGCCCGCGTGCAGCTGCTGGACGCCGGCGCGCGCGACGCGCTGTTGGTCCATCCGCAGGCCGTGCTGACCGACCAGGACCGCCGCTACGTCTTCATCGTCGGCCAGGTCGCGCCACCGCAAGGCGGGCCGGCCTTCCTCGGGGCGTTGCGCAAGGATGTGGTGCTGGGGCCGGTGGTCGATGGCCTGGTGGTGGTCGAGCAAGGGCTCGCGGCCGGCGAGCAGGTGGTGGTCAACGGCATGCGCAAGATCTTCCATCCGGGCGCTCCGATCGTGCCGCTGAGGGTGCCCATGGACGCGCCGAACACCGTCGTGGCGGTGCCTGTCGCGGCCGCGGAAGTCGGCGGGGGCTGAGCCATGGCCTCCGCCCATACCGATCTTTCGCGCGTTTTCATCGATCGCCCGATCCTGGCGGCGGTGCTGTCGATCTTCGTCTTCATCGCCGGCCTGATTGCGATCCCCAACCTGCCGGTGACGGAGTATCCGGAGGTCGCGCCGCCGACCGTGCAGGTGACCGCGATCTACCCCGGCGCCAATCCGATGACCATCGCCGACACCGTGGCCGCCCCGCTGGAAGAGGCGATCAACGGCGTCGAGAGCATGATCTACATGAAGTCGGCGGCCGCGTCCGACGGCACGCTGTCGCTCAGCGTCACCTTCGCGCTGGGCACCGACATCGACCTCGCCGCGGTGCAGGTGCAGAACCGCGTCGCGCAGGCCTTGCCGCGCCTGCCCGAGGCGGTGCGCGCGCTGGGCGTCACCACCGCCAAGAGCTCGCCCAACATCACCATGGTCGTGCACCTGGTGTCGCCGGACGGGCGCTACGACGGGCTGTACCTGTCCAACTTCGCCGCCCTCAACGTTCGCGACGAACTCGCGCGCCTGCGCGGCGTCGGCCAGGCCCAGTCGTTCGGCGCCGGCAACTACGCGATGCGGGTCTGGATCGACCCCGACCAGGCCGCGCAGCGCGGCCTGACCGCGCTCGACATCGTGGGTGCGATCGGCGAACAGAACGTGCAGGTGTCCGCCGGGGCGATCGGCGCATCGCCGCAGCCGGGCGGCGCCGCCGTGCAGTTGCTGGTCAACGCGCGCGGGCGGCTGGAGACCCCGGAGCAGTTCGGCGAGATCGTCCTCAAGACCAGCGCCGACGGCGCTGTCACCCGCCTGCGCGACGTGGCGCGCGTGGAACTGGGGTCGAATACCTACGCGCTGGACTCCTACCTCAACAACCGGCAGGCCGCGGCGATCGCGATCTTCGAGGCGCCCGGCGCCAACTCGATCGCGTTGTCGGACGCGGTGCGCGCGCGGATGGCGGAACTGGCGCAGACCTTCCCCGAGGGCGTGTCGTGGGAGGTCGCCTATGATCCGACGGTATTCGTGCGCAGATCCATCGATTCGGTGGTCAGCACCCTGCTGGAAGCGGTGCTGCTGGTGGTGGTGGTGGTGGTGGTGTTCCTGCAGACCTGGCGCGCCTCGGTGATCCCGCTGCTGGCGGTGCCGGTGTCCGTGGTCGGCACCTTCGCGGTCCTGCTGCTGCTCGGCTATTCGATCAACGTGCTGACCCTGTTCGGCCTGGTGCTGGCGATCGGCATCGTGGTCGACGACGCGATCGTGGTGGTGGAGAACGTCGAGCGCCACATCGAGGAGGGTCTGTCACCGCTGGCCGCCGCGCACAAGGCGATGGGCGAGGTTTCGGGCCCGATCGTCGCGATCTCGCTGGTGCTGGCCGCGGTGTTCGTGCCGATCGCCTTCATCGACGGCGTGACCGGGCAGTTCTACCGCCAGTTCGCGGTCACCATCGCGGCTTCCGTGCTGATCTCGGCGTTCAACTCGCTGACCTTGAGCCCGGCGCTGGCGGCGGTGCTGCTGCAGCCGCGCGGCGCGCCGAAGGACGTGCTGGCGCGCGGCATCGAGGGTCTGTTCGGCCGCTTCTTCGCCGCCTTCAACGCGCGCTTCAAGCGTTCGAGCGAGCGCTACGGCGGCCGCATCGGCGGCACCATCGCCCGCGCGCCGAGACTGCTTGCGATCTATGGCGTACTGCTCGGCGTGACGGTGCTCGGCTTCACCCAGGTGCCCGGCGGCTTCATCCCGACGCAGGACAAGCAGTATCTGTTCGCCGGGGTGCAGTTGCCCGAGGGCGCGACCCTGGAGCGCACGGAAGCGGCGATGCAGCGCATGGGCGAGATTGCCATGGCCACCCCGGGCGTGGCCGACGTGGTGCAGTTCCCCGGCCTCAATGCCATCCACTTCGTGAGCACGCCGAACGTCGGGGTGATGTTCATCGGGCTCGATGAGCCGGAGGACCTGCCCAAGCCGGCCGCGGCGATCGCCGGCGAGCTGACCGCGCAGTTCGGTACGATCCAGGATGGCCTGGCCTTCGCCTTCATGCCGCCCCCGGTATCCGGGTACGGCAACGCTGCCGGCGTCGAGTCCTACGTCGTCGACCGCCAGCGTGCCGGCTACGGCGAACTCAATACCGCGACCCAGGCGCTGGCGGGCCTGGTCAGCCAGTCGCCCGGATTCGGGCCCGGCTCGGCCTTCTCGTCCTTCCAGGCCAACGTGCCGCAGATCGACGCCGTGGTCGACCGCACCAAGGTCAAGGAGTCGGGCCTGCGGCTGACCGACGTCTACGACACCCTGCAGGTCTACCTCGGCAGCGCCTACGTCAACGACTTCAACCTGTTCGGGCGCACCTTCGCAGTCTATGCACAGGCCGACGCGCCGTTCCGGGATGAGGTCGGCGACGTGGCGCGCCTGCAGGTGCGCAACGAGCGCGGCGAGATGGTCCCGCTCGGCAGCGTGGTGTCGATGGTGCCGAGCTTCGGGCCCGACCCGGTGGTGCGCTACAACGGTTATCCCGCAGCCGACCTGAGTGCCAGCCCCTTAGACCCTGCCGCGGTGAGCGCCAGCGACGCGGTGCGCATCGCGCGCGAGACCGCCGACCGGGTGCTGCCGCGCGGCATGGCGCTGGAGTTCACCGGCCTGACCTACCAGCAGGTCAACCAGGGCATCGCGCAGTTCCTGGTGCTGCCGCTGTGCGTGCTGTTCGTCTACCTCGTGCTGGCGGCACTCTACGAATCGTGGTCGCTGCCGCTGGCGGTGATCCTGATCGTGCCGATGTGCCTGCTGTCCGCGCTGGCCGGCATCTGGGTGTTGAATCAGGCCAACGGCCTGTGGTTCGTGGCGCAGATCCTGCTCGGCTGGATCGATCCGATGACCGCGGCGCCGCCGACCATCATCGACATGAACGTGTTCACCCAGATCGGGCTGGTGGTGCTGATGGGCCTGGCGTGCAAGAACGCGATCCTGATCGTGGAGTTCGCGCGCGAACTCGAGGACCAGGGGCGCCACATCGTGGATGCCGCGGTCGAGGCCTGCCGCCTGCGACTGCGCCCGATCCTGATGACCTCGTTCGCCTTCATCATGGGCGTGGTGCCGCTGGTGTTCGCCTCCGGCGCCGGTGCCGAGGTGCGCCACGTGATGGGCGTGACCGTGTTCTTCGGCATGCTCGGGGTGACCTTCTTCGGGCTGTTCTTCACGCCGGTGTTCTACGTCGTCATCCGGCGCCTTGCGCAACGATTCGAGCGCAAGCGCGCCGCGGAGGTGAGCCATGCGTGATTTCCTTCGCCGCGCGCGGGGCGGTTTGCCGCCGGCGCTGGCAATGGTACTCGCCGGCTGCGCTGTGGGGCCGCCCTATCTGCGCCCCGACGCGCCCGCGCCTGCGGCGTTCGCCGAGGCCAACGCCGACCACTATGCGACGGCGCAGCCGGCGTCCGCGCTGTGGGCCTCGTTCGACGATCCGGTGCTCGGTGCGCTGATCGATCGCGCTCTCGCGCAGAACCGTACGCTGGCGCAGGCCGCCGCGCGGCTCGAAGAGGCGCGCGCGCTGCGCGGGCTGGAAACCTTCGCGCTGTTGCCGGTGGTCACGGCGTCCGCCTCCGGTGATCGCAGCCAGCCCAGCGGGCGCGATCCCTTCATCCCGGAGGACATCGGACGCACCGACACCTTGCGCGCTGGCTTCGACGTCCAATGGGAGATCGACCTGTTCGGCCGTGCGCGCAACCTGCGCCGTGCGGCGCGCGCCGACGAGGAGGCGGCGGCCGCCGCGCTCGCCGCCGCGCGCCAGTCGGTGATCGCCGAGGTCGCCCAGGCCTACTTCAACCTGCGCGCCGAGCAGGAACGTCTGCGCGTGCAGCGCCGCAACGTGGAGAACCTGGCCGAGAACCTCGCCCTGCTGGAACTGCGACGCGACGCCGGCCGCGGTTCCGATCTCGACGTCGCGCGGTCGAACGCGCTGGGCCTCGCCATCGCGTCGCGCCTGCCGGGCACCGAGGCGGCGGTGGCGCGGCAGGAGCAGCGGCTCGCGGCGCTGACCGCGCAGCCGGTCGCGACGCTTCGCGAGGTGCTGGGACCTCCTGCGGCGCTGCCGGCGATGCCGGCCCTGGTCGGGATCGGCAAGCCGCAAGACTGGCTGCGCAGGCGTCCTGACGTGCGCCAGGCGGAGCGCGAGCTCGCCGCTGCCACGGCGCGCGTCGGCGTCGCGGTATCGGAGTTCTTTCCGCGCCTGAGCCTGCTCGGCGCCGGTGGCTGGACCGGACAGGCGGTCGGCGACCTCGGCGAGGATTTCGCCAAGCGCTGGAACTTCGGCCCCTCTCTGTCGTGGAGTTTCCTCGACGCCGGCAGCGTGCGGCAGCGCGTGCGGGCCAGCGAGGCGCGCGCCGCGCTGGCGCTCGCGCGCTACGACGAGGTGCTGCTGCTGGCGCTGGAGGAAACCGAAAACGCGCTCGCAGGCTATCGGGCCTCGAACCGCGCCGCGAGCGCGCTGGCGCAGGCGGTCGAGCGCGGCCGCGATGCCACGGCGCTGGCGCGGACGCGGTTCGATGCCGGGGCCTCCGACGCCCTCGAGGTCCTGGATGCCGAGCGTACCCAGCTCGACCTCGAGGACCAGCATGCGACCGCGGTGGCGCAGCGCGCCACCGCACTGGCCGCTCTGTACAAGGCGCTGGCGGGCGACTTCGCGCAGGCCGCGCCCGGAATGGCCGCGGACGCGGCGGCGCGGTGAGGTTCGAGGGCCCGGGGCCTGGCGGCGTGCGGGATCCCGCCGCAGCTCGAGCGCCCGCGCGCGGCGTTCAGGACTTGAAGTGCACCTCGCGCAGGTGCGCGATCGCAGCGGTCCGGGCCTGCTGGATCGCGGCGCCAACGGCCTTGCCGGCGAGGCCCCGCGCGACGAAGGGCGTGGCGGTGACCGCGCGCGCGGTTTCGAAGCAGGCGCGCAGGTAGCGGGCCTGCGGATAGTCGGATTCCTCGCGTCCGAGGCGGCCGCGCTGGTCGGCTTCACAGGCCAGCAGCAGCACCCGCAGGCGGTCCGGACGGCGGAAGGCGTCGATCGCCTCGAACAGTGACAGCACCGTGCCCGGCTTCAACTCCGCGGCGCGGTGCACCTGCAGGTGGTGGCGGCAGGCGTGGCGCGCCGACGCGGCATGCTCGGCGGGCAGCTTCAGTCGCGTGCAGACCGCCTCGACCAGCGGCAGGCCGGCGTGCTCGTGGCCGATGTGCCTCGGCCACTGCTCGGCCGGCGTGATCCCCTTGCCGAGGTCGTGCAGCAGGGCGGCCAGGCCGACCTGGCTGTCGCCGGGCGCGAGGCGCGCCGCCATGTCGCTGACCATCTCCTGGTGCAGCCCGGCGTCGATTTCCGGGTGGTACTCGGGGCGCTGCGGCACGCCGTACAGGCGGTCGACTTCCGGCAGCAGCACCGCCAGTGCGCCGGTCTCGCGCAGCACGCGCAGGAACAGCCCCGGGCGCGGCTCGCGCAGCGCCTTCTCGGTCTCGGCCCACACCCGTTCCGGGACCAGGTGCGCGAGTTCTCCCGCCCCGGCTACGGCGCGCATCAGGGCCAGGGTCTCGTCGGCGACGCGGAATCCCAGCGGCGCGAAGCGAGCGACGAAGCGCGCCACCCGCAGCACGCGCAGCGGGTCCTCGACGAAGGCCGGCGAGACGTGGCGCAGCACTCTCGCCTGGAGGTCGTGCATGCCGCCGAAGGGATCGACCAGGCCACCGTCCGGCGCCTGCGCGATGGCGTTGATCGTGAGGTCGCGGCGGCGCAGGTCGTCCTCCAGCGTGACCGACGGATCGGCGTGGAAAACGAATCCATGGTAGCCGTGGCCACTCTTGCGCTCGGTGCGCGCGAGCGCGTACTCCTCGTTCGTCGCGGGGTGCAGAAACACCGGAAAGTCTCGCCCCACCGGCCGGAAGCCGCGCTCGAGCATCGCCTGTGCGGTCTGCCCGACCACCACCCAGTCGCGATCAACGACCGGGCGCCCGAGCAGGGCGTCGCGCACCGCACCGCCCACCAGGTAAGCCTGCATCGTCGACTGCGTCCGCGGGACCCGGATCGACTGTACGCCAGCCGCCGGTCGCGCGCGATCAGCCGCCGTCGCGGCGGCTGCGGTAGCGGTCGAGTTCGTCCTGCCTGCCGAGTTCGCCGCGCAGCATCCGCGGCACCACCGCATCGACGGGGGTCGGCACGATGCCCAGCGCGGCAAGCCCGTCGACCGTGCCCACCGAGTCCACCGCCAGCGACCTCCAGTTGTCCAGCGACAGCGGCTTGCCGGGCACCAGCCCCAGCAGCGCCGCCTGCGCCCAACCGAGGGCGTCGGGCAGGCCGATGATCGGCCGCCGCAGTCCGAGCTGCGCGCGGGTGTAGGCGACGATCTCGCGCAGCGTCATCGCGCGACCGTAGAGTTCGTAGGTACGGCCGATGGTGGAGGGGGCGCCGAGCGCGCGCACGAAGGCTTCGCAGACGTCGCCGACGTAGACCGGGGCGAGTTTCGCGTCCGGCCGGCCCAGCGGCATGAGGGGCGCCAGTCGCAGCAGGCCCGCGAAGCGCTCGAACAGGCCGTCGCCGGGTCCGAAGATCACCGACGGCTGGAAGATCGTCCACCGGGTGTCGGAGGCGCGGACCAGGGCCTCGGCTTCGCCGCGCGTGCGCAGGTAATGGCTGTCGCCTCGGCCGGCCTTGAGCGAACTCATGTGCAGCAGGCGGCTGACGCCCGCATCGGCCATCGCGCCGATCACCGTGCGCGGCAGATCGACGTGCGCGCGGCGGAAGCCCGAGCCGTCGAAGCCCGCCTCGTTGAGGATGCCGACCAGGTTGACCACGGCCTCGGCGCCGGCGAAGTGCTGCGCCAGCACCGACCGCGAGTGGACGTCCGCGCTGCGCACCGTCACCTGCGGGATCACCGCGAGCTGCCGTTGCTTCTCGCGGTTGCGCGACAGTACGAGGACCGGATGCCCGGCGGCAGCCAGCCGCGGCACGAGGTGGCTGCCGACGAAGCCGGTGCCGCCGAGGACGACGATGGGGCGGGGGTTCTTGCTCATGGCGTGGCGGTCGATGGCGTGGAGGGGGGCGGTGCCGCGCAGGCGACCGCGGCGGTGGCGGCGGTGGCGGGCAGTCCGAGGCGGGTCGAGATGCGCTCCGGCTCGCGGCCGAGGCGCCAATCGTAAAGGGTCGCGAAGGCGAGCACGCGCGGCACATACTCGCGCGTTTCGCGGAACGGGATGGTTTCGATCCACAGGTCCGTCGGCAGGTCGCCGCGCGCGTCCAGCCAGCGCTGGACCGGCGCGGGTCCGGCGTTGTAGGCCGCGGCCGCCGCCCACTCGCGGCCGTCCCAGCGCGCGAGGTCGTCGGCGAGATGGCGGGTGCCGAGGGCGATCGCAACCGGCGGGCGATACAGGTCGTTCGGTCCTGCGAAGGGCAGTTTCTCGCGCCGCGCGAGCGCTTTCGCGCTCGAGGGCAGCAACTGCATCAGCCCGCGTGCGTCGGCGGCGGAGCGGGCGTCGGTCACCCATGCGCTCTCGGCGCGGATCAGGCCCAGCACCAGCGCGGCGTCCAGCCCGAGGCGACGCGCGTGCGATTCGACCTCGTCGCGGTGGGCAATCGGGAATCGCAGCGCATAGTGGCGTTGTTCATCGGGCCGCAGCAGGGTCAGCGGGCCACGATCGATCCAGCCCCGCGCTGCGGCCAGCGCCACGGCTGCCGGCCGCGCCGCGCCGTCCAGCCGCGCCAGCGCGAAGTCCCACTCGCGGCGCGCTTGCTCCATCCGGCGGAGCGCGTGCCACTCGAGGGCGCGCGCCACGCCGCGGTCGGCCGCCGCCCGCGCCGCCAGCGCAGGGTCTCCGACCGCGGGCTCGGCGCAGATCCGGTAATCGCGGTCCAGTCGGTCGGCGGCCAGGAATCCATGAAAGTTCGCCTCCGCGGCCAGCGGGTCCCAGGCGGCGAGCGCGGCCTGCGGCTCGCCTTCGAGTTCGAGCAGCCGCCCGTGCAGCCAGCGTGCGCGCGGTTCCCGCCGCTGCGCGGGAGCGAGCGCGTCGAGCGCGCCGCGGGCCGCCGTCCAGTCGCGGCGCGCCAGCGCATCGCGCAGACCCCATTCGCGCACCGCGGGATCGACGCCATCCGCGGGCAGGCGCAACAGCCATTCGGCGGCGTCCGGCTGGTATCCGGCCGCCTTGTGCAGGGCGATCGCGCCGATCGCCAGCGCGCGATCGGCGGTGTCGAAGTCGAAGCGCGATGCCAGCGCATCCCAGCGCCGCCCCGCGAGCACGTGGTCGCGGCGCGCCAGGGATGCAACCGCCAGCGCGACGTGGCGGCGCGCGCGGGGGGTATCGGCCCAGACGCCGGCCTGCGCGAGCGCGCGACCCGGGTCGCGCGCCAGCACGGCGTAGCGGCGGGCCTCCGCGGCGGCGGGTTCCGGCAGGTATGCGGCCAGCGCGGCGAGCAGTCCGCCGTTTCGCGCGCGCGCGGCGAGCTCGATCCGCTGCCAGACCATGGCGGCATCCAGCGCGTCCTGCCCGCGCAGCCAGGCGATCATCGGATCGCAGTCGGTCGGCAGCGACTCGCCGACCAGCCACAGCGTGCGCGCCTCGGCGGCGAGTCCGTCGTTCGGCCCGCGGGCGATCCGCGCCTCGACATGCCGGCAGCGCAGGCCGACGTCGTCCTGTGGCGCCCAGACGGCGAGGAACCGGTCCCAGTGCCGGTGAGCAGCTTGCCGGTGCAGCCACAGGCTGCGCAGGCGCTCGCCCGCCAGCGTGCCCTGTTCGCGGGCGAGGAAGTCCTGCACCAGCGCAGGGTCGGCACGCTCGGGGTCGCGAGCCAGCGCGTGGTGCTCGAGCCATGGCGCGAGCGGGTAGTCTTGCAGGCCACGGGCCAGTTCCTGCCAGCGCCCGGGCGGGCCGGTGCGAGCGGCCTCCAGGGCGGCGATGAATTCGCGGCGCTGCGCCGACGTGGGCTCGGCCGCGACGGCGCCAGCGGCCAGGCCGGACAGCAACAGGGCGACGAAAAGGCGGCGGACGTCCATGCGGTGCGGCTTGCAAGCTCGGGGCGGAGGGGGATCTTAGTGCGGAGCGGTGTGCAGAATCCGGGGCGCTTCGGGTGAGTCTGCTTGCGCTGGCCGCCTTCCTTGCGATCGGCGCGGCCGCCGGGCTGCTGGCCGGCCTGCTCGGGGTCGGCGGCGGTCTGGTGATCGTCGCTGCCCTGGCCTGGATCCTGCCCGGTCAGGGCGTGCCGCCGGGCGCGGTGATCCACGTCGCGCTGGCGACTTCCCTGGCCACCATCCTCGCCACCTCGCTGTCATCAACCCGTGCGCACCTCGCGCGCGGGTCGGTGATGTGGCCGACCGTTCATGCCCTGGTGCCGGGGCTGCTGGTCGGTGGCGCGGCCGGAGCGCTGGTCGCCGACCGGCTACCGGATCTGGTGCTGCGGTTGGGCGTTGCCGCCTTCTGCTTCGCGGCCGCGATCCAGCTCGCGACCCGCCGGGTCGTGGCGGACGGCGACGCCGGCACCGTGCCGGCCGGCCGGTCGCTGACGCTTTGGGGCGGCATGATCGGCGCGGTGTCGGCCCTGGTCGGGATCGGTGGCGGCTCGATGACGGTGCCGCTGCTGATCCGGTTCGGAGCGGTGCCCGTGCGCGCGGTCGGCACCTCGGCGGCCTGCGGCTTCGCGATCGCGCTGGCGTCCGCGGCGGGATACGCCTGGGGCGGTCGCGATGCCGCGGATCTGCCGGCGGCGACCTGGGGCTACATCCACCTGCCCGCCGCGGCGGCCATCGCCGCGGCCAGCGTGCTGCTCGC
>DHLY01000010.1:39738-39938 GCA_002405525.1 Proteobacteria bacterium UBA4656 | reverse complement strand
CCCCCCCCCCCCCCGCGCCGGGATCACTCGAACTCGAACGAGATCACCACCTCGTCTTCGCAGAAGTCGACCCAGTCGGAGTACAGGGTGTCGCCTCCCTCGAAGGTGGCGCGGAACTTCCACGCGCAGTCGCTTCCCTCGGTGCTTTGGTCCCAGACCAGTTCGGCGGACGCGCCCGAGGCGATGCCGGAGCCGATGTC
>DHLY01000010.1:20870-39595 GCA_002405525.1 Proteobacteria bacterium UBA4656 | reverse complement strand
CGATGTCGAACGGGGCCCAGGACGCGTCGTCCTCGGACACTTCGATCTCCACGATGCGCTGGTTGGCGTTGTTCTCGACCGTGAAGGTGTAGTCGGTGGCGACGGCGGGCAGGGCGGCGAGCACGAAGGCGGTCGCGAAGGCGAGGCGAAGCATGGGTGACTCCGTGTGGGTGGAATCGGAACACTAGCACGCCGGTGGGCGCGTCCAGCCGGCTGTTGCGATCCGTCACGATGCCGCCGGGTGGCGTCCGGCAGCCACGGGGTGAGGCCTGGCGGCATCGAACGGCGTATCCCATCACAGGCAGCCCGCAACGCGGCTGCGCAGGGGTGCGCCCTGTCCGTCATCCGTGTCCTGTGCGCCGCACCGGCGCGAGTGCTCTTGCTGGCGTGCCTGGCGCCGGTCGCTGCTTTCGGCCAGGCGGGGGCCGGCGGCGCGCGCTATGCGGTGCCGGCCGGATACGATCGCGACGGTCAACGCTCTGCCGAAGGCCACGGCTACGTGCTCGAAACGGTGTCCCGCCAGCGCTGCGCGTTCCACGTGTCCGAGGGCTATGCGCCCGTCGACACCGCGTTGCGGGGAGTTTGCGGCCGTCTGGGCCGCGAGCGCCGACGACGAGGCGAAGGTGCCCGAACCGACGCGCGCCGCCATCGCTTCCGGCGGGGGCTACGTGGTCGGCGAGGGCCGCTTCGGCGGCAAGGAACCGGTCGACGACCACTGGACCCTGGTCGCGATCGTCGACTTCGACGACCGCCTGCGCCATGTCGTATCGATGGTCGCCGATTCGGACGACGACATCGCGCGCTGCCGCAAGGACGCCGTCGCGCTGCTGGATTCGATGCGCCGCGAGCCGGGCTGGGTGCCGCGGGCGCCGGCCGGCGAGCCCGACGAGCCATCGGTGGAGGACCTTACCCTGCTCAACGGCAAGGCGGGCGCGGTCGAACTCGTGTGGTGCGAGTCGAAGAAGAAACAGCGCCAGCGCTGTCCGGCCGACACCTCGGCCGGCGTGGTGTTCGTCGGCCGCGCCAGTTTCGTCGAGTGCGAGGAGGGCAAGTCCTTCTGGATCAAGGACCACGCCATCGTGGTCGACAAGGGATGCCGCGCGCGCTTTGCAGTGCGCGCGGCGAGCGCTTCACCTGCGAGTCCCACCTGAAGGACTCCGTGTACTGCGAGTTCAACCGCATCGACCGCGGCGTGCGGACCGGTCGCGTGCTGAGCCGCGCGGCCTGCACCTGGAACGAGTCGTGGGGCGTGCTGCTCGACGACCTCGGGATCAATACCTACGTGTGGGTCGCCAACGGCTGCCGCGCGGAGTTCCACCGCTGGTGAGCGATGGTCCGCGCGGCGCCGCTCACACCCGCTCCAGCCAGCCGTGGCGGTCGGGCGTGGCGCCGCTGAACAGGCCGAAGAACAGTTCCTGCAGCCGGCCGGTCAGCGGGCCCGGCCGGCCGGCGCCCACCGGCTTGCCGTCGACCGAGCGGATCGGCGTGATCTCGGCGGCGGTGCCGCACATGAACACTTCGTCGGCGAAGTAGAGGTATTCGCGCGGCATATGCCGTTCGACCACCGTGATGCCGGCGTCCCGCGCGAGCTTCTTGATGCTGTCGCGGGTGATGCCGTCGAGGATCGCCGCGCTCACCGGCGTGGTGTGCAGCTCGCCGCCGAACACCAGGAACAGGTTCTCGCCCGCGCCCTCGCTGATCAGGCCGTTGGTGTCCAGCGCGATGCCCTCGCCGAAGCCGAGACGGCGCGCCTCGCGCGCGATCAACTGGCCCGAGAGATAGTTGCCCCCGGCCTTGGCGCCGGTCGGGATGGTGTTCGGCGCCATGCGCTGCCACGACGACACCATCGCGTCGATGCCCTGCTCCAGGACGCCGGCGCCGAGGTAGGCGCCCATCTCCCATGCCGCGACCGCGACGTCGGTCGGCGTGTCGGCCGACAGACCGAAGCCGCCCAGCCCGCGGAAGGCCACCGGTCGCAGGTAGCACTTGCCGAAGCCGTTGGCGCGGATCACCGCGCGGCAGGCCTCGTTCAACTGTTCCAGCGTGTAGGGCATCGCGATGTCGTACACCTTGGCGGAGGTGAACAGGCGCTTCATGTGGTCGGTGAGGCGGAAGATCGCGGTACCGTCCGACAGGTCGTAGGCGCGGATGCCCTCGAACACCGATGATCCGTAGTGCAGCGCATGTGCCATCACGTGGGTGGTGCCTTCGGCCCAAGGCTTGAGCGTGCCGTTGTGCCAGATGGTGGCTGGATAGCGCTGCGACATGGGCGGCTCCGCGGGCGGCGAAAACGAGGGCGCGCATGATGCCACACGACACGCGCGGCGGCGCTCGCGTCACCGGTCCGAGTGCCTGCCGGCGCCCGCTGGCCGAGCGCGGCCCGGGTTGCCGCCGCCGTCAACGCGCGGCCGCCTTCCGCCCTCGGCAGACGGCCGCGCGCGTTGCGAGCAGTCGGGACTGCGGTCTCGCCGCCACCCATCGGTTGCCCAGGAACCTGCACCCTGCGCGGTCTTCCCGTCTCGAGCCCGGCGCGGTTGCCGACTCGATCGGACATTCAGAACCCGAACGGAATCCGCACGCTGACCATCCATGGCCGGGCGGAGAGGCTTTCACTGCACGGGCCGCCGGAGGTCGAGCCGCTCCAGCACCGACAGCGTGGGCCGCGCGAGGTTGAGCGTGTAGAAGTGGAGCGACCCGACGCCGCCCGCCGCGAGTCGCCGGCACAGGCCGGCGACGAGGTCGGCGGCGAACTCGCGCACCGCGCCGGCGTCGTCGCCCAGCGCCTGCATGCGCTTGATGACCCAGCGCGGGATCTCGGCGCCGCAGGATTCGGAGAACCGCCGCAACTGCGTGAAGTTGGCGATCGGCATGATGCCCGGCACGATCGGAACCTCCACCCCCAGCGCGCGCGCGTCGTCGACGAAGCGGAAGTAGGCGTCGGCGTTGTAGAAGTACTGCGTGATCGCGCCGTCGGCGCCGGCATCGACCTTGGCCTTGAAGTGGCGCAGGTCGGCCAGCGCGTCGTCGGCCTGCGGGTGTACCTCGGGGTAGCAGCCGACCTCGATCCTGAACCAGTCGCCGTGCTCGGCGCGCACGAAAGCCACCAGGTCGGCGGCGTAGCGGAAGTCCCCGAAGCCGCCCATGCCCGAGGGCAGGTCACCGCGCAGCGCGACCAGGCGACGGCAGCCGAGCGTGCGGTAACGCGCCAGCAGGTCGCGCAGTTCACCGCGCGTGCCCCCCATGCAGGACACGTGGGGCGCGGCGTCCAGCCCGTGGACGTCGCGCAGGCGCTGCACCGTCTCCGGCGTGTAGGACAGCGTCGAACCGCCGGCGCCGAAGGTCACCGAAGCGTACTCCGGCGCGCGCGCCTTGAGCCTCGCGGCCGCCTTGTCCAGCCGCGTGCGCTGCTCGTCGGTCTTGGGTGGGAAGAACTCGAAGGACAGCTGCATCGGGGCGCGCCGGCGGGTCGGGGCGCCAGTATATCGCTGTGTCGCGATAGAAGGATGCCTGGTCGGCGCGACGCCGCGAGGCAGCCCCCGAACGAGTTCCCGCGCCCGCGCTTCTTTCCGCGCGTCGCTGCAACACGGCGGCTGCCGCCGCGCACGGTGGTCCCATGCCCAAGGCGATCGACACCGGCGCCGGGACTCGTTCAGAGGCTCCCTAGCTACCCGGCTCGTGCAGCAGTTCGAGCGCGAAGACCAGCGCATCCTCGCGGCCTTGGCGCGCGGGGTAGTAGTTGGGGCGGCGGCCGATCTCGTTGAAACCGAGGTCGTGGTAGAGCCGGATCGCCCGCGGATTGGACGGCCGGACTTCGAGGAAGATGCGCTGCGCCTGATGCCAGCGCGCGAGGTCGATCAGGCGCTTCATCAGGCGTCGGCCGTGGCCCTCTCCCTGCAGCCGCGGCGCGACGCAGACGTTGAGCAGGTGCGCTTCGCCGGCGGCGACGCTGAGCACGCCGTAGCCGGCGATCTCCGCGTCCAGCGCCAGCACCCAACAGCCGTAGCCGGCGCGCAGGCAGTCGCGGAAGATGCCCTCCGTCCAGGGAAACTCGTAGGCGCTGGATTCGATGCGCGAGACTTCGGCGACGTCCTCCGGGCGCATCGGTCGCAGGCTCGGCGGCGCCGGGCGCACCACGGCCACCATGTTCAGGGTCCCAGCCGCCGCGCCAGCGCGCGCAGCGCGGGCCACAGCGCGCGGCGGGCGGCGGCGCTGGCGCGCAGCGCCGCCGGTGGCGGGGCGAGCACCACGTCGATGGCTTCGCCGGGCTCGGCACCGAAGCACACGCAGGGCAGATCGGGGCGCGGCGCCCCCAGCGCAATCGCAGCAGGGTCGAGGCCCAGGGCCAGCGCGAGGTGGCGCAGCAGCGGGCCGTGGGGCCCATCGAAGCCGCCGTCCTCGGCGAGCACGAAGGCCACCCGGGGCGCGCCGGTCCCGGCGCGGCGTCCGCCCGCCATCGCGCGATCGGCGCGCAGGACGTACAGGTCGACGCCCATCAGCGCCAGTGCTCGGTGTCGCAGCGCGACCGGCAGCGCGCTCACCGCGTCCATCTCCGCCGCGATCCCCGGCGTGGCACGCTCAGGGCTCCACCCGCACGAGGTCCTCGATGAACGCGCCGAGCACCTGGTCGGTGGCGCCGGCGAACGCGCGAACCGTATCTTCGATCGTTTCGCTGCCCGCAGGGACGGCTGCCTCGTAGCTGCGCAGAACCGCCGGCAGGGCCTCCTCGCCGACATCGGCGCGCAGCTCGACCCGCACCTCCGCATACCAGCCGTCTTCGCGCTGCACGCGTTCGAAGCGGTCGACCACGCCGCTGATCCGCACCGCGGCAGCGCGGGTGGGCAGGCGATCGGCCACCACGGGGGAGACATTGCCCTGTCGCAGCATGCGGATCAGGCGCCGCTGCAGCAGCCGAACCGGTGGGTCGTTCCAGCGCCGGTAGTGGTAGGCGCGCACGCTGCCGCCGGGCTTCGACGCATAGAGGATCGACTGCTCGCCGTGCAGGCCGTCGGCGAGCAGCGTGTCGACCACCACCGGCATCGCGAACGCGGGCTCCGTGCGTGGCTCGATCACCGGATCCGGCATCTTGTAGTGGTTGAGCTCCGGCACCGGGGCGGCGGCGCAGCCGGCGAGGGTCGCGGTGGCAATCAGGGACAGCATTCGGAAGCGCATGGTCATTCCTCCTCCACCACGACTTCGTCGGCCTTCGGCGCGAGCAGCAGACGGTTGGGGCTCTTGCGGATCTCGCGGGTGAATTCGTCGACGTTGCGGCTCGACGACTCGAGGTTGTGCGCGATGGCGTCGATCCGCCGCGCCAGCGCGGTGGTGATCTGCGACAGGTCGCGGATCGAATCGCGCACCACCGGCCGGTTCTCGGCGGCGATCGCGCCGGCATCGGCCAGCAACTGGTCCAGACGCTCCCGGGTGCCCTCGAGGTCGGCTGCGACACGGCGGATGCTGGCCAGGGTGGCGTCGATGTTGCCGCGGTTGGACGGCCCGAGCACGAGGTTGACGGACTCGGCCGCGTCGTTGAGGCGCTGCAGCAGCGCTGCCGCGTCGGTGAGCAGCAGCGGCGTCTGCGCGTCGAGGTTCTGAGCGATCGAATCGACGCGCCGGGACAGGGTGTCGACCAGCGGCGTGATCCGCGTGCGGGTGAGGTCGGTGACCTCGCCCGCCAGCTCGTTCAGCGCCGCGAACACGTCGGCGCCCTCGCGGCTGGGAATCGAAGATCCCGGGGCCAGAAGCTCGGCGGACGTGCCCTCGCGGATCGCGATCGAGATGTCGGCAAGCAGCCCGCTGGCGGCGAGCTGGGCGACGCTGTCGGCCGGGATCGGCCAGTCGCGGCGCACCGTCAGTTCGACCCGGTAGAAGGTGCGGCCGCCCTCGCGCACCGGCGTGATGGTCTCCACCTGGCCGATGCGGAAGCCCTCGTAGAACACCGGCGCGCCATACGACAGGCCGGTGACGTTGCGGTAGGCGGCCAGGTAGCTGGCCGTCGCGCCGCTGCGGCCGGTGATCGCGAACAGGGTGCCGATCAGGATCCCCAGCGCGGCCAGCACCACCAGGCCGACCAGGGTGTAGTTGATGTTCTCGCGCTTCATTTCCCCCTCCGTGTCGTCGGGTCGGGCCGCATCGCTCAGTCCGCCTCGGCCTCGGTGAGCCGGCGCAGGTATTCGTCGGTGTCGACTTCGACCCGGCGCGGCCTGCGGTTGAGCAGGTCCTGGATGCGCTGGTTGTCGCTGGCGCGCACCTCAGCGACCGTGCCGGTCAGCAGCACATGCCCGCGGTCGAGCACCGTGATGGTGTCGGCGATCTTGAACGCGCTTTCCAGTTCGTGGGTGACCACCACGATGCTCATCCGCATCGCGTCGCGCAACTGCAGGATCAATTCGTCCAGTTCCGCGGACACCACCGGGTCGAGTCCCGCCGACGGCTCGTCGAAGAACAGCAGCCTTGGGTCCATCACGATCGCGCGCGCCAGCGCGGCGCGCTTGATCATGCCGCCGGAAAGCTGCGAGGGCATCAGGTCCTGGAATCCTCCGAGATTGACCACCTCGAGCTTGAGCCGGCTCATGATGCGCACCGTGTTCTCGTCGAGGTCGGTGTGCTCGCGCAGCGGCAGCGCGACGTTCTCGCCCACCGTCATCGAGGTGAACAGCGCGCCGCCCTGGAAACTGACACCCATCTGCCGGCGCAGGCGCAGGACGTCGGCTGCCGACGCGGCGGCGATGTCGGTGCCGAGGATGCGCACGCTGCCCGATCGCGGCTTGAGCAGCCCGAGCAGGTGGCGCAGCAGGGTCGACTTTCCGCTTCCCGAGCCGCCCATGATGACGCGGATCTCGCCCGGCATCACGCGGAAGTCCACGTCGTGCAGGATTTGCCGCCTGCCGAACCACACGTTCAGCCGCTCGACGTCGATGACGGGTTGCGCGCCCATTCCGCTCACCGGTTGAGGAAGAACGAGAACACCATGTCGGCCACCACCAGCAGGGTGATCGACAGCACCACCGCGCGGGTGGTCGCCCGGCCCACACCCTCCGCGCCGCCGGCCACGCCGAAGCCGGTGGAGATGCCGACCAGGGTGATGATCACGGCGAACACCACGCTCTTCGACAGCCCCTCCCAGACGTCGCGCAGCTCCAGCGCGTGCAGGGTCTGGATGACGTAGGCCACGGGGCTGACGTCGAGCACCGGCGAGCAGTACAGCGCGGCGCCGATGATCGCCGCCGCGTTGGCGAGGACGGTGAGCGTCGGCAGCATGACGAGCATCGCCACCAGCGCGGGCGCGGCGAGGTAGCGCACCGGCTCGATGCCGATCACGTACAGCGCGTCGACCTCCTGCGAGACGTTCATCGACCCGATCCGCGCGGCGAACGCCGACCCGGATCGCCCCGCGACCAGGATCCCGGTGATGAGGGCCCCGAACTCGCGGGTCACCGACTTGGCCACCGCCATCACGACCTGGCTCTCGGCGTTGAACTCCGAGAATGCGCTGACGAACTGGATGCCCAGCATCAGTCCCACGGTGAACGACAGCAGCAGCACGATCGGGATCGCGTCGATGCCGACCTGGCGCATCTGCTCGAAGATGGCCGCCGGCCGCACCGGCTGACCGTGGCGCCAGCCGACGACGGTGAAATAGATGCTCTCGGCCAGGATCGCGCCCGCGTAGCCGAGTTCGGCCATCGCGGCCGCGGTGCCGCGGCCGAGCCGGTTGATCGGTTTGAGGATCGCCTGCAACGCCACGCCCTCGACTCCCCCTCCACGCGCGGCGCCGGCCGCATTCTCCCATTACGCCCTGACCGCCTCGGCCGTGTCCACCATGGGAAACACACGGTCCAGGCGCGCCAGCTGCAGCACCGCCCGGACCTGCGGGCTGGCCGCGACCAGGGCGAAGCGCTGGCCCTTGCCGCGCGCGGTCTGGAAGCCCTCGACCAGGGCCGCAATGCCCGAGGAATCGATGTAGGTGACGCGCGACAGGTCGACGCCCACGGCCGGTGCGCGCGACAGCGCGTCGAGCACCGCCTTGCGGATCGACTGCGACCACGACAGGTCCACCTCGCCGGCCACCCGGACCAGCAGCAGCCCGTCGAGGCTTTCGGTCGTGCATTGGTTTGCCATCTAGATTCCTCCGTCCCCGTGCGACCGGATCCGCTTGCGCATCACCAGCAGGTTGCCGCCGCGCCGCAGGGGGCGCAGCCGCCAGCGGTCCATGGTCTCGTCGATGAAGTTGATGCCCAGTCCGCCGGGCCGGCACTCGGACAGGTCGCGCGGTCGCACTCGCGAGGGATCCACGCGCGGGGCGTGGTCGCGCAGGGCGAAGCGCAGGCTGCCTCGGGTCGCGCGCAGCTCGAGCCGCAGGCGACCCTGGCCGCAGTTGCCGTAGGCATGGCGGATCACGTTGGCCGCCGCCTCGTCGATGGCGAGCTTGAGCCGGTCGCGCAGGCCGGGCGCCACGCCGGCGCGATCCATCGCCGCGCACACCGCGTCGCGCAGCGGCTTGAGCGAGTCCGGGACCGCCGGCAGGTCGATCCGCAGCAGCGGGCGCGCGCTCACCGGTGGCGATCCTCCACCAGCAGCAGGGTGGTGTCGTCGGCCAGTCGCAGGCGGCGCAGTTCGGACACGATGGCGCGCAGTCGCGACGCCGGACCGTGACCCCCGTGGCGGTCGAACAGGTCGCGAACGCCCTCCAGTCCGATGGTCTGCCGGTCCGCGTCGCGCACGTCGGTCACACCGTCGGAGAAGAAGTACAGGCTGCATTCGCCCAGTTCCGCCGCCTGCTCGGGATAGTGCACGCCGGGCACGATGGCCAGCGGCGGCCCCTCGGCCGCGAATTCGCGCCAGGTGCCGTCGGGCCGGCGCAGCAGCGCCGGTGGGAAACCGGCGTTGGCCCACACGGCCTGGCGGTTCGCCGGGTCGTAATAGCCGACCGCCGCGCACACGAACATGCCGCCGGAGACGGTCTCGCACAGTTCGGCGTTGATCCGCTCCAGCCACTGGCCGGGCGCCAGCTCGTCCTTGCCGGCCCAGCGCAGCAGGCTCGCCGTGCGCACCATCAGCAGCGAGGCATCGAGCCCCTTGCCCGAGACATCGCCGATCGCGAAGGCGATGCGGCCGTCCGGAAGGTCGAAGAAGTCGTAGAAATCGCCCGAGATCTCGCGCGCCGGGCGGTTCACGCCGAGCACCGGGTAGCCGTCGCGACGGCGCTTCGGCAGCAGGGAGCGCTGCATCTGCCGGGCGAGCTGCAGTTCGCGGCGGATCCGCGTCTGGTCGACCATCTCCGCCACCAGGGCGGCGTTGCTGATCGCCAGCGCGGTGGGCGCGGCCAGCACGCGCAGCATGTCGCGGTCGGATTCGTCGAACAGTCCGCCGTCGCGCTTGTTGAGGATCTCGATCACTCCGATCGTGCCGCGCGCGGTGGTCAGCGGCGCGCACAGTACCGAACGGGTGGTGAAGCCGGTCTTGGCGTCCACCTTGCCGGCGAAGTCCGGGTCGCGCTGCGCGTCGCGGACCATCTGCGGCGCCCTGGCGGCAAGGGTGCGGCCAACGATGCCGGCGCCCGAGGGCAGGCGCAGTCCGGTCACGTCCACCGGTCCGGCGCAGGCGCGGCAGACGATCTGCCCTGACGCCGCGTCGTGCAGGAACACCGAGGCCGCCTCGGCCTGCATGCAGTCCGCGATGCGGGTGACGGCCTGCGCCAGCGTCTGCTCGATGTCGACCGACACCGCCAGCGCCTGGCTGAGGTCTGCCAGGACGCCGAGCAGCCGCGACTCGAAGCCGCCGTCCGTCTGCGCGCCGCTGGCGAGAGCGTTCACTGCGCCGCCGACGGGCGTCGCCGCTGGTGCAGGGCCCACAGGGACAGTGCCGGACCCGACAGGACGTAGACCACCGCCACCGCCAGCAGCACCAGCGGCGGATCGATCGCCAGCAGCACGACCACCCCGAGCAGCAGCGGCAGCCACAGGAAGGGCATGCGTTCCGACGCCGGGGCGGCCTTGAACGACCAGTAGCGAACGCGGCTGACCATCAGCACCGCGGCAGCCAGCGTCACCGCGAGCGCCAGCGGCGCGACACGGTAGGCGTCGACGCCGCGATCGCCCATGGTCCACACGAAGGACATCATCAGCCCGGCCGCAGCCGGACTGGAAAGGCCGATGAAGTACCGCTTGTCGACCGTGCCGACCTGCGTGTTGAACCGTGCCAGCCGCACCGCGGCGCACGCCGCGTAGAGGAATGCGGCTGCCCAGCCGACCTTGCCCAGGGTCGGGCCGTAGCCCTTGAGCAGCTCCAGCGACCACATGTACATCACCAGCGAAGGCGCCAGCCCGAAGGACACCAGGTCGGCCAGCGAGTCGTATTGCACGCCGAACTCGCTCTGCGTCCGGGTCAGCCGCGCGATGCGCCCGTCGAGCCCGTCCAGCACGCCGGCCACGAATACCGCCACCGCGGCCTGCTCGAAGCGGCCGTCGATGGCGGCGATGACGGCATAGAAGCCGGCGAACATGCCGCCCGTGGTGAACAGGTTGGGCAGCAGGTAGATGCCGCGACGCGGCTTCGACGGGCGGACCTCGGACGGCTCCATGGTGGCGACCCGGGGAGGATGACCCTCGAAGTCTAGCCGAAGCGCCGGCCCGGCCCGCGACACCGCTGGCGTCCCCTTGCGGGGCGGGTCGGGCGGTGCTATTCACGCCGGGTTTCCCGTGGAGGCACCGCCATGCGCCCGATCGTCGTCTGCACCGCCCTTGCCCTGCTGGTCATGGCCGGCAGCGCGTGGCCGCAGCAGTTCTACAAGTGGAAGGACGCCGACGGCGTGACCCACTACACCACGACGCCGCCACCGGAGGGCACGCGGTCCGACCGCGTGGCCGTGAACCCGGAGCCGCCTCCGGTCGCCGCCGCCGCGGCCGAGCCGGGGTCCGACGTCGATGCCGGCATGGACGCCGCGGCCGTCATGCAGCGCGGCGCGGCCTGTGACAAGGCACGGGCGAACCTCGCCACCCTGCAGAACAATCCCTTCGTATCGATCGACAAGGACGGCGACGGGACCGGCGAGATGCTCACCGTCGAGGAGCACGAGGCGCAGCTTGCGATCGCGCGCGAGCAGGTCCGCACCCTTTGCCCGGTCCGACCGGCCGGCTGAACGCCGGTGGTCCGCGAATCGCCGGCGCCCGCCGCGGACTTCCCGCGCGGACCTCCCGGGTTCGAGGTCGCCGCCGGCGCGCCCTTCAGTGGCCAGCGGGCATCAGCATCAGGACCACGCCGCCGAGCGTGCATCCGATGCCCGCGGCCTTGCGGCGGGTGATCTGTTCGCCGAGGAGCAGCCACGCCAACAGCACGATGAACACCGATGCGGTCTCGTTCAGGACCGCGGCCACGCTCGCCGAGGTGTACTTGTAGCCGCCCAGCCACAGCAGCATCGACAGCAGCTGGCCGACCAACGCGCCGACCAGCAGCATCGCCCAGCCGCGACGGTCCAGCGGCACCGGCGCGCGCGCGCCGCCGACGAAGGCGCCGATCGCCAGCATGCCGGCAACGCCGCCCAGCAGCCGGATGGTGCTGACCCACAGCAGGTCGGCATGCTCGAGCACGCGCTTGACCATCACCACCGCGATCGCCATCAGCAGCACGGCCAGTACCCCGGTGGCCAGTCCCCTGCGCAGTGCGGCCGCATCGACCGCCGGCCCGCGCGCGGCGCCGATCACCAGCACGCCCAAGGTGACCAGCGCGAAGCCCGCCAGCTGCACCGCGCTCAGCCGCTCGCCGAGGAAGAAGAACGCCAGCACGATCACGAACGGGCTGAAGAAGTTGCCGACGATCCCCATCCGCGCGGCGCCGACCTCGTTGAGGGCGCGGAAATACAGGGTGTCGGCGAGACCGATGCCGATCAGGCCGGAGGTGAGGCAGATCGCCACCTCGGCCGGCTGCAGCGCCGGCAGGCCGAAGCCATGCACCGCCAGCAGCAGGGGCAGCAGGGCGGCCAGCACCAGGGCATTCTTGCGCAGGTTCAGTGCCAGCGGCGGCAGGCGTTCGCCGAGACGCTTGTACAGGATCACGCCGATCGCCCAGGCGAGGGCGGACAGGATCGAGAACGCTTCGCCCTTGCCGATCATGCGTGCGCGGCGCTCCCGGCGTCGCGGAAACGCCCGATTATGGGAGCCACGCAGGCGCTAGGCTACCGCCATGGATGTCCAGCACCCCGCGCCGCGCTTCGACGACCGCGTCCGGTTCCTGTGCGAACTGGCGCGACGGCTGCATCAGGCCGGCACCTCGGCGCCGCGCCTCGAATCGGCGATCGACCACGTAGCGGCGCGCCTGTCGCTGCGCTGCCAGAGCCTGTCCACGCCGACCTCGGTGATCCTGTCCGTCGCCGACCGCGGCGACGGCGATAGCGCGTTGGCCGGGCACACCCAGGTCCTGCGCCTGGCCCCCGGTGACGTCGACTTGCGCGAACTGGCGCACGTCGATCGCATCGCCGAACAGGTCGCCGGCGGCGCGATGGACATCGCCGCCGGCCACGCCGCGCTCGGCGAACTGGCGCCACGGCGCGGCCCGTTGGCCGACGCCGCGATGGCGGGCAGCTACGGCCTCGCGTCGGGCGCGGTCGCGGTGCTGCTGGACGGTGCGGGCGCCGATGCGGCGGTGGCGGCGGCGATCGGCGCGGCGATCGGCGGCCTGTCGCTGCTGTTGCCGGGTCGGCCGAATCTCGCGGCGGGCTTCGAAGCGATGGTTGGTTTCCTCGCCGCGCTGGCGATTTACCTCGCCAATGCGTTCTGGACCCCGCTTTCGGTCACCCCGGTCACGATCGCCGCCCTGATCGTCCTGCTGCCCGGGCTGATGCTCACCACCGCGGTCAACGAACTGGCGACCCAGCACCTGGTGTCCGGCATCGCCCGGCTGGCGGGCGCGGCCGCGGTGCTGCTCAAGCTCGGATTCGGCATCGCTGCTGCCAACCAGGTCGCGCAGGCGCTGGGACTCGATCGCGCGCCGATGCCGGTTGCGCCGCTGCCGCCGGGCGCCGACTGGGTCGCGCTGGCGGTCGCGAGCCTCGCGTTCTGCGTGCTGTTCCGCGCCGCCCTGCGCGACTGGCCGCTGGTGATGGCGTCGGCGTGGCTGGGCTACCTGAGCACGCGCATCGGCGGCGCGACGCTCGGCGCGGAGTTCGGCGTGTTTCTCGCCGGTCTAGTGATCGGCTGCGCGTCGAATGCCTACGGCCGTTGGCGCAACCGTCCCGGCGCGCTGGTGCGCGTACCCGGCATCATCCTGCTGGTGCCGGGCAGCGTTGGCCTGCGCAGCCTGTTCTTCGTGTTCGAGCGCGATGTCTACCTCGGGCTCGATACCGCGTTTTCGCTGGTGGTGCTGCTGGTTTCGCTGGTCGCGGGCCTGCTGTTCGGGAACGTGGTCGTCGCGCCACGGCGCAGCCTGTCCTGAGAGGCCGTGAAGAGACAGCCTCTCAGACATGCCATGGCTGGCCCCTGCGCCGGTCACGCACGCACGGGCATGATTCGCGGGCTCTGAGCGGACGTTCAGCGGATCAGCAGGTCCTCGGTGGTCCTGCCGGCGGCGAGCGCCTCGCGGAACCAGCGCGGCTGCACCCCGCGGCCAGCCCAGGTTTGCGCGGGGTCGGCGGGATTGCGGTACTTCGGCGGCACGCTGCGCCCGCGGGCGCTGCCATCGGCGCGGGTGGGCTTCTTCGCGCGCGGCGTGGTCGCCGGCACGGACGGCACCTTGGCGCTGAAGACGTCGGCCAGGGCCAGGCCCTCCGCCTTCAGCAGCGCCTCGATCTTCGCCCGCACGCGCGGGATCTTCTTCGCCGCCAGTGCGTCCTGGCGCTTGCGCGCCTTCACGATCAGGTGGTCGAGTTCGGCGGGCGTGAGCTTGCGCAGATCCATGGGAAACGTTCCGGACGATCGGTAGTGGCGATCCGTGACTTGATGTTACCGCTTTGCGCTTCGATCGGGCGGGGCGGCTGCTGCCCGGACGAGGTCCTTTGCGCTAAGGTGACCGATGGGGTGGCCGGCACGACGGCCCGCGTGACGGTGGCAGACATGGGCCTGCTCGATGAGCTCGAACAGGAAGCGCAGCGCCGCAAGGCTTCGCTCGGCGATGTCGAGCGCGCCAAGGTCGAGCGCGAAGAGGCGTTCCGGACCCGGCTCGACCCGGGGTTGCAGGCGTTCCACGAGTACCTCGCGCGGCTCACCGCCAACCTGGTCTTCCTCAAGCCGAAGATCCAGGTCCGCTTCGAGTTGCCGGGCTACGGCGGCGTGGTGGCCGACGTCGAGCACGAATACGAGCTGCGGGCCAACAGCCCGTCGGCGCTGTCGCGGGAGGTCGTCTTGCGGATGTCCGCCGTGGTCGCCACCGACGAATGCCCGGTGGTGGAGGTCAGCGGCGCCGCCAGGATCCGTACCCTCAACGGGTTCTTCCAGAAGGTGCGGCTGGCCGGCATCTCGGAGACCAAGAAAGACGAATCGGGTGAATTGGTGCAGGCCACCTTCCGCGCGCGCGGCAAGGTGGCGCTCTGCGTCGCGGCCGCTGCCGACGGCGACAGCGGCGTGGCGCGACTTTCGTTCACCAACCTGGACGGGTTCGGCACCATCGCCAAGACGGTGTCTGCGCAGCAGTTCGACGAGAAACTGTTCGACGAGGTCGGCCGCTTCGTCACCGGAGAACCCAACAGCCTGTTCCGCGAACCCCTGCCCGAGGATTTCCGCAAGCAGCTGGCGACCCGCGTGCAGCAGGAACAGCTCAAGCGCAAGTGGGAGTCGAAGATCTTCCAGCAGGCGCCCGAGGCCGAGCGTGCGCAGCGCGATGCGGGTCTCAAGGTCAAGCTCGACCGGGTGGTCAAGGACGTCGCCGACAAGACGCCGGCGATCATCGACAAGGTCAAGGGGTTGTTCAACCGGAAGTCCTGATGTGTCTCTCATCGCGGCGCCGTCCGGCATGGCCGGTTCGCCGCGGTGCCTGCGCAATCCCGGCTTCATGGCGGGCGCGGGGGCCGGGGGCTGGCGGGCGGTCCGTGGCACGCTGCGCGGATGGATTGCGTCGTCGGGTCCGGGGCCGTCCTGACCGCACGCTCGCGGAGCGGGCGACGCATCGGGGCCATGCGCGCCGCCGTGGACCGCCTTGCGTGCGGTCCGGTCATCACCGATCATCGCGACGCGGGCGGTTCCGGGCGCACGGCTGTGCGGGGAGGCCGATCGGTGGACGAAACATCCGAAGCGCTCGCGCTGCTGTCCGACGCGGTTGCCCGCGTCCGCCACGCCGCTACAAGCCCAGCCGCGAAAAAACCTGCTCCCGCGTCAGCGCCTCGGCCTCGGCCGCACGCCGCGCCCGGTACTCGAACGTGCCGGCGGCGATACCGCGTTCGGAGACCACCACGCGGTGCGGGATGCCGATCAGTTCGATGTCGGCGAACATCACGCCCGGCCGCAGGCCGCGGTCGTCGAGCACGACCTCCACGCCCTCGGCCGCGAGGTCGCGGTAGAGCGACTCGGCGGCCTCGGCAACCTTGGGATCGTTCTTGGGATTGATCAGGCACACCGCGACGCGCCAGGGCGCCATCGCGTCCGGCCAGATGATGCCGTTGTCGTCGTGGTTCTGCTCGATCGCGGCGGCGACGATGCGGCTCACGCCGATGCCGTAGCAGCCCATGTACATCACGGCGGCCTTGCCGTTGGCGTCCAGCACCGTGGCCTTGAGCGCCTCGGCGTACTTCTGGCCCAACTGGAACACGTGGCCGACCTCGATGCCGCGCGCGATCGACAGCGTGCCCTGGCCGTCGGGCGAGGGATCGCCCGCCACCACGCTGCGCACATCTGCCACCCAATCCTGCTGGAAGTCGCGCCCGAGCTTGACGTTTTCCAGATGAAACGGTGCCTCATTGGCACCGCAGATCATCGAGGGCATTACCGCAACACTCCGGTCCACGACGATTGTGATCTTCTTCCTCGGATTCACGGGCCCAATAAAGCCGGGCTGGCAACCCAGGTAGTCGAGGATCTCATCCTCACGGGCGAGACGGAACTCGGACAGTCCATCGACCTTCTGCAGCTTGACCTCGTTTACAGAGTGGTCGCCGCGGACGAGGACCAAGACGAAGCCCTGCTCGCCGACAACAGCCACGGACTTGACAGTCTCCGAAAGCGAAACGCCCTTGAGCGCCGCGACGTCCTCGCAGGTGGTCTGGGTCGGAGTGGCAAACTTGCGCATCTCATCGAAGAATGCCGGTTCCGGATACTCCGGCGCCAGCGCCTCGGCCTTCTCCAGGTTGGCCGCGTAGTCGGACCCGTCGGAGAAGGCGATCGCGTCCTCGCCGGAATCGGCCAGCACGTGGAACTCCTGGCTGGCGTTGCCGCCGATCGCGCCGGAGTCGGCCATCACCGCGCGGAAGCGCAGGCCGAGGCGCGTGAAGATGCGCGCATACGCGCGGTACATGTTGCGGTACTCGCGCGCCATGCACTCGGGATCCAGGTGGAAGGAGTAAGCGTCCTTCATCAGGAACTCGCGCGCGCGCATCACGCCGAAGCGCGGGCGGATCTCGTCGCGGAACTTGGTCTGGATCTGGTAGAAGTTGATCGGCAGCTGCTTGTACGAACGCAGTTCGTTGCGCGCGAAGTCGGTGATCACTTCCTCATGCGTGGGGCCGTAGCAGAACTCGGCGTCCTTGCGGTCGCGGATCTTGAGCAGCTGGCCGCCGAACTTGGCCCAGCGCTGGGTCTCCTCCCACAGCTCCTTCGGCTGAATCGAGGGCATGGACAGCTCCAGCGCGCCGGCGCGGTCCATTTCCTCGCGCACGATGCCCTCCACCTTGCGCAGCACGCGCAGGCCCAGCGGGCTCCAGGTGTAGATGCCGGCGGCGAGCTTGCGGATCATCCCGGCGCGGATCATCAGTCGCTGGCTGACGACGTCGGCGTCGGCGGGGACTTCCTTGACCGTGGCGAGGTGGAACTTCGACAGGCGCATGGCGGCAGGCGGGCTGGACAGGACCCCGGAGTGTATCCGCCGCCCGCCGGGCCGGCCAACGAACGGCAGGGTGCCGGCGGCGGCCGCGCTCGGGTAGCCTTGCGGCATGGCCTCGGCATCCCCCATCCCGGGTCCGCCCGACCTCGCGGTGGAAGCCGGCGGGGCGCGGCTGCGGCTGTCCGGCACCTGGACGCTGGCGCGGCTGGACGCCCTGCTGCCGCGCGCCGCCGCGGCGCGGCTGGCCAACGGTCCGGTCGCGGTGGACGCCGGCGCGGTGAGCGCGATGGACACCGCCGGCGCGCTGCTGCTGCTGCGCACCCTGCGTGGCAGCGGCCAGCCGTTCGATGCGCACGCGATCGACGGCCTGCGCGAGGCCGATGCCGCCCTGCTGCGGCTGGTCGCTTCGCGCCTGGAGCCGGAACGCCCGGCGCGCGAGCCGCACTTCGAGTTCCGCCTGATGCTGCTGCGCATCGGCCAGGCGGTGTGGCGTTTCCTCGCCCAGGGACGCGAGTTCCTGGGCTTCGTGGGGCTGACCGTGGCCACGCTGGCGCAGGTGCTGGCCGGCCGCCGGCGCCTGCGCTGGACCAGCACCGTCTTCCACATGGAACAGGTCGGGCTGGATGCGGTGCCGATCGTGGCCCTGCTGACCTTCCTGGTCGGCGCAGTGGTGGCTTTCGTCGGCGCCACGGCGCTGCGCGACTTCGGTGCCGAGGTGTTCACGGTCGAACTGGTGTCGATCTCCTTCCTGCGCGAATTCGGCGTGCTGCTGACCGCGATCCTGCTCGCCGGCCGGTCGGGCAGCGCGTTTACCGCCCAGATCGGCTCGATGAAGGCGCGCGAGGAGCTCGACGCCATCCAGGCGCTCGGGCTGGACGCGATCGAACTGCTCGTCATCCCGCGCCTGCTCGCCCTGCTGGTCATGCTGCCGCTGCTGGCCTTCATCGCGATGCTGATGGGCATCGTCGGCGGCGGCATCGTCGGCGTGCTGGCGCTGGACATCACCCCCGGCATGTTCATCTCGCGCCTGCACGAGATGACCGACGTCAGTCACTTCTGGGTCGGCATGTCGAAGGCGCCGGTGTTCGCCTTCCTGATCGCCGCGGTCGGCTGCCTGGAGGGCTTCAAGGTCGAGGGCAGCGCGGAGTCGGTCGGCCGGCACACCACGGCGTCGGTCGTGCAGTCGATCTTCCTGGTGATCGTGTTCGATGCGGTCTTCGCCATGTTCTTCATGGAACTCGACATATGAGCGCCCCCCGCGAAGCGGTGATCGAGGTCGAGGGCCTGCGCAACGTGTTCGGCCGCCAGGTGGTGCACGACGGCGTGGACCTGTCGGTCTACCGCGGCGAGGTGCTGGGCGTGATCGGCGGTTCGGGGGCGGGAAAGAGCGTGATGATGCGCGCGATCCTGGGACTCAAGCGCCCCGACGGCGGGCGCATCCGCATGTTCGGCGAGGACACCACCTTCCTCGATGCCGAGGCGCGCAAGCCTTTCGAGCGGCGCTTCGGGCTGTTGTTCCAGGACGGCGCGCTGTTCTCGTCGTTGACGGTGGCGGAGAACGTCAAGGTGCCGCTGGTCGAGTACTACGCCCTGCCGGCCGATCTGCTGGACGAACTGGCACTGCTCAAGATCCGGCTGACCGGCCTGCCGGCCGATGCGGCGCACAAGTATCCCGCCCAGTTGTCCGGCGGCATGCGCAAGCGCGCCGGTCTGGCGCGCGCGCTGGCGCTCGACCCCGAGATCCTGTTCCTCGACGAGCCGACCTCGGG
>DHLY01000010.1:20389-20587 GCA_002405525.1 Proteobacteria bacterium UBA4656 | reverse complement strand
CGTCGCCGACACCGTGGACGTGGTCGAACGCCATCCGCACCCCTGGATCCGCGGCTGTTTCCAGGGCCCACGCGGCCGCGGAGCCGCGGTGCAGCAGGGCCGCGACGCAACGCTCATCCAAGGGAGTCCCTGAGCCATGGAAACCCGCGCCAGCTACGTGCTGATCGGCGCCTTCACGCTGGGCATCCTCGTGCTCGG
>DHLY01000010.1:0-20049 GCA_002405525.1 Proteobacteria bacterium UBA4656 | reverse complement strand
CGGCGGCACGCCGGTCAAGGCCGACACCATCGCCAAGCTCACCTTCACCGGCCTGACCGGGGTGGCGATCATCCAGTTGTCCGGCGGCACGCCGGACTCTGAGGAACTGCTGGCGGCGGAAGGCCAGGAGGTGCCGCGCATCTACGCGAAGGAAAGCGCGCTGCAGAAGCTGCTCACCTCCAGCGAGGACATCGTCACCAGCGTCAACGAACTGCTGCTTCGGCTGTCGATGCTGATGCGGCAGGAGAACATCGACAAGGTCGCGGCCACCATCGACCACATCGAGACGATCACCGGCGAGACCGCCGCCCATGCCGGCGAGATCGGCACCGCGATCGCCGACCTCAGCGAGGCCAGCCGCGCGCTGCGCGCCACCATGTCGCGTTCGGAGGCGATGCTGTCGAAACTGGAGCAACTCGCCGACAACGGCAATGCGCTACTCGATGCGGAAGGCCGCGATCTGCTGCGTACGGCGCGCGCCTCGCTGGATTCGGCGCGCCGCTTCACCGATGCCGCCGAGGCGGTGGTCGCGGAGAACCGCGCCGCGGTGTCCGGGCTGGCCAACCAGGGCGCGAGCCAGGTCGCACCCGCGCTGGCCGAACTGCGCGTCGCACTGCGCCACCTGCAGCGCCTGACCGAGCAACTGGAGAACGACCCCTCGGCGCTGATCCAGGGGCCGGAGAAGCTGAAGGAGTACGACGCGCGATGAAAGCCATTCTTTCCGCACACGCATCGCCCGCAGCGACACGGCTGCGCGCGCGTTACCTGCGCGCCGTGCGCACGGGTGCCGTCGCACTGCTGGCGCTGGCGCTGTCCGCCTGCTCGGCGCTGTTCGACACCCGCGAGACGATGTCGATCTGGCGCATCGACGCCGTGCCGGCGGCGCCGGCCGGGGCCGCGGTGGCTTGGCAGCTGGCGATCGACGAACCGGGCGCCGCGCAACCGCTCGACGGCGCGCGGATCGTGCTCGCGCCCGGCGACGGCGAGTTCGGCGTCTATCGCGGCGCGCGCTGGGGTGAGCGCGCGCCGGTGATGGTGCAGGGCCTGCTGCTGCGCGCGCTGGCCGATTCCGGCCGCATCGCCGGCGTCGGCCGCGGCACCGACGGCCTGCGCGCCGACTATCGCTTGCTGCTGGAACTGCGCGCGTTCCACGTCGAGCGCGGGCGCGCCGACACCGCGCGCGTGGCGGTGTCGGCGCGATTGCTGCGCTGGCCCGAGGGCGCGGTGGTCGCCGCGCAGGCCTTCGAGGGATCGGCCCCGGTCGAGGGCGGCGGCATCGCCGCGGTGGTCGCCGCGTTCCGCACCGCCAGCGCCGAGGTGCTGCCGGCGATCGCCGGCTGGACGCTGGCCGAGGGCGAGGCCGACCGCGCGCGCGGCAAGCCGTAGGCGCGCGTGCGCGCGATCGCGCGACGCGCAGTCGGCCGCCACCTGCGGCGGCGTGGTCGCGCGCGTGCGCGCGCCTACGGCGACACGATGCGGCGGAAGGTGAGGTTGATCCGCACGCCCGCGGCACCCGCCATCCTGGGCAGCGCGTGCTGCCAGTTCGCCTGGGTGTCGCCGGCCATCAGCAGCAGACTGCCGTGGGAAAGCGGCAGTTCGCGCTTCGCGCCGCCGGCCTTCGGGCGCAGCACGAAGCGGCGCATCGCGCCCAGCGACAGCGAGGCGATCACCGGCCGCGGGCCGAGTTCCGGTTCGTCGTCGGCGTGCCAGCCCATGCTGTCGGCGCCGGTGGCGTAGCGGTTGGCGAGCACACTGTTGAACGCGGCGCCGGCCGCCGCCTCCAGACGGCGGCGCAGAGCGGCCAGCGCCGGCGTCCACGGGCGCGGCTCGAAGCGCACGCGCGAATAGGTGTAGGCCGCACCGGGATCGCCGATCCAGCACGACAGGCGCGGCGCCGGCAGTTCGCGTCCGAACAGGCGCACGTGGTGGCGCTCCCACGGCACCTCGGCGTCGATCGACGCGAGCAGCGCGTCGGCCTCGGCCGGGGCGAGGAAACGGGGCGCCCAACGCAGCTCGGCGCCGGGCAGCGACAGGTCTTCGAGCACCGGGTCAGGTCCTGCAGGTCCAGCCGGCGGGCCGCGGCGGGGGCTGCCGAGACCCCGACAGGCCTGTCGGGCGCCCGCGCCGGCGGCGGCCGTCGGCGAGTGTCGTCGAGCCGTCGCCGGCGGTCCGGGGGGCGATCGTCATCGTTCCTCGATTGCCGCATCGCGGCCCTTGCCACAGAATCGGGCGTCCCGACCGCGGAATGCGCCCCATGAGCGAACGTGAAGCGATGGAGTACGACGTCGTCACCGTGGGCGCCGGCCCCGCCGGGCTCGCGTTCGCGATCCGCCTCAAGCAGGTCGCGCCCGAAATGCGTGTGTGCGTGATCGAAAAGGCATCCACGGTCGGTGCGCACACCCTGTCCGGCGCGGTGATCGAACCCGGGCCGCTGGACGACCTTCTGCCCGGATGGCGAAAGGCCCCGCCGCCGATCTGCGTGCCCGCCGCGCAGGATGAATTCTACCTGCTCACGCGCGCCCGGCACTTCAGGCTGCCGACCCCGCCGCAGATGCACAACCACGGCAACTTCATCGTCTCGCTGGGCGCGATGTGCGCCTGGCTGGCGCCGCAGGCCGAGGCGCTGGGGGTGGAGATCTACCCCGGGTTCGCCGCCAGCGAGCCCGTTTTCGACGACCGGGGCGCAGTGGGCGGGGTGCGCATCGGCGACATGGGCGTGGCCAGGGACGGATCGCGCAAGCCGGCCTACACGCAGGGGATCGACATCCGCGCGCCGATCACCGTGCTCGCCGAGGGCGCCCGCGGCCACCTCGCCAAGCAGCTGGTGCGGCGCTTCGAACTCGACAAGTACAGCGACCCGCAGTCCTACGCGATCGGCGTGAAGGAACTGTGGCAGTTGCCGCCCGGCCGCGCGCAGGCCGGGCGCATCATCCACACCATCGGCTGGCCGGCGGACGGCGGCACGTACGGCGGCAGCTTCATGTACCACCTCGATGGCGATCGCGTGGCGGTCGGCTACGTCACCGGGCTCGACTATACCGACCCGAAACTCGTGCCCTGGGAGCTGTTCCAGCAGTTCAAGCACCACCCGCTGGTCCGTGCCCAGATCGAGGGCGGCACCATCCTGTCGGCCGGCGCCCGGGCGCTGGCCGCAGGCGGCATCCAGGCGCTGCCGCAGGTCGAGATGCCGGGCGCGATCCTCGTCGGCTGCGACGCCGGCACGCTGAACATGCCCAAGATCAAGGGCGTCCATCAGGCGCTGCGTTCCGGCATCCTGGCGGCCGAGCACGTGGCGCGCACCCGCAGCGTGGTCGGCTGGGACGCCGCGCTGCGCAACTCGGCGGTGTTCGCGGAGCTGCGCAAGGTGCGCAACATCAAGCCTGGCTTCAAGAAGGGACTCTGGCTGGGGCTGGCGAACGCCGGCTGGGAGACGCTGACCGCCGGCCGCTCGCCCTGGACCCTGCGCAACCGCGCGCCCGACCATGCGCGCCTGGCGAAGATCGATTCCTTCCTGGCGCCCGACCGCGGGTTCGTCGAGCGAAGCCTCGCCCCGCGCGACCGCCTGGCCGGCGTCTACTTCGCGGCCACCGAGCATGAGGAGGACCAGCCGGTTCACCTCAAGGTGGCCGACACCTCGATCTGCATCGACCGCTGCGCGAAGGAGTTTGCCAACCCCTGCACGCGCTTCTGCCCGGCCGGAGTGTACGAGATGGTCGAGGATGCAGCGGGCCGGCGCCTGCAGATCAACGCCGCCAACTGCGTGCACTGCAAGACCTGCGACATCAAGGACCCGTACCAGATCATCGACTGGGTCACGCCCGAGGGCGGCGCGGGGCCGAACTACCAGAACCTGTAGCCGATCCGGCATCGCCGCAGGACCGGCGCGCGGCCGCCCCGGTACGCGGGAGCCTTGACCTCCGGCACGTGCGAGGTTGCCCGTCCCTGCTTACAGTGAGGGGTGTGAAGCGCGTCGCCCTCGCCACCTGTGTCGAAGCCCTGCCGCTGGACGGCGACATGCCGGCCCTGCTGGATGCGTGCGCCGGGGTGGGCCTCGACGCAGAGGCGGTCTGCTGGGACGACCCGGCGGTGCGCTGGGACCAGTACGACGCTGTGGTGCTGCGGTCGACCTGGGACTACGTCTTCCGGTTGCCGCGGTTCCTGCACTGGGTGGACGCCGTTTCTCAGGCCACGCGCCTGCTCAACCGCCGTGAACTGGTCCGCTGGAGCACTGACAAACACTATCTGGCCGACCTCGGCCGCGTCGGCGTGCCCGTGGTGCCGACCGCCTTCGTCGAGCCCGGCGACGACTCGCGGCGGGCGGTCGAGGCTGCGCTCGCCGGGAAGTTCGGCGGCGATACGCTCGCGCCGCCGGTCGAGATCGTCGCCAAGCCGGCGGTCGGCGCCGGGTCCAGGGACGCCTTGCGGCTGTCCCGCCGCGAGGCCGAGCGCGCCCGCCTGCACGTCGAGCACCTTCTGGCCGAGGGCCGCAGCGTGCTGTTGCAGCCCTTTCTTCCGGCGGTGGACGAGCATGGCGAGACGGCGATCGTCTACATCGACGGCCGGGTCAGCCATGCCATCCGCAAGGGGCCGCTGCTGCGCCCCGGCGCGGCAGCGGTCGAGGGCCTGTTCGCCACCGAGGACATCCGCCCGCGCGAGCCGTCGCGGGACGAGGGCAGGGTAGCGAAGGCCGCCTTCAACGCGATCGCGGGCGAGACGCCGCTGTACGCGCGGGTGGATCTGCTCGCGGCCCCGGACGGCGAGCCCCGGGTGCTGGAACTGGAGCTGGTCGAACCTTCGCTGTTCTTCGATTGCGGCGCGGGTTCCGCCCTGCGCTTCGCCGAGGCGCTGCGCGACCGGCTGGGCTGATCGCCGTCGCGGCGCGGAAGGTGCGCGGCCCCGGCTGCGCCCGTACAATCGCGGTCTCCCGCTCCCGACATGATGGCCCCGGCATGAAGATCCTCGTCGGCTACAAGCGCGTGGTGGACTACAACGTCCGCATCCAGGTGAAGCCCGATGGTTCCGGCGTGGTCACCGAGGGCGTGAAGCTGTCCGCCAACCCGTTCGACGACATCGCGCTGGAGGAAGCCTTGCGCCTGCGCGAGAAGGGCGTGGCCAGCGACGTGGTGGTCGCCACCATCGCTGCTGCCGACGCCCAGCCCCATCTGCGCAACGGCCTCGCGATGGGCGCCAACCGCGCCATCCACGTGGTGACCGACCGGCCGATCCAGCCGCTGACGGCAGCGCGCAGCCTACTGAAGCTGGTCGATCGGGAGCAGCCCGGCCTGGTGATCCTGGGCAAGCAGGCGATCGACGACGACTGCTCGCAGACCGGCCAGATGCTGGCCGCGCTGTGGGGCCGCCCGCAGGCGACCTTTGCCAGCAAGGTCGAGGTGTCCGGCAACGTCGCCCGCGTCACCCGCGAGGTCGACGCCGGCTTGGAGACCATCGAGGTCGACCTGCCGGCCGTGATCACTGTCGACCTGCGCCTCAACGAACCGCGTTTCATCAAGCTGCCGGACATCATGAAGGCCAAGTCCAAGCCGCTGGAGACGATCGCATTCGACAGCCTCGGGGTCGACGACGGCGACCACCACCGGATCACCGCCTACGCCCCGCCGCCCAAGCGCACCAAGGGCGTGATGGTGAAGGACGTGCCTGAACTGGTGGCGGCCTTGAAGGCCAAGGGCCTCCTTTGACGGGCCAGGGCCCAGTGAAGAGCCGGTGACCGCTCTTCTCTGGGCCCTGGTCGAAAGCAAACGCATTCGACGCGAGTTCAAGCCAATGACCCAGATCCTCATCATCGCCGAACACGCCGACGGCCGGCTCAACCCCAGCACCGCCAAGTGCGTCACCGCGGCGCGGCGGATGGCGCCGTCCGCGGTCCACGTCGCGGTGTTCGCCACCGACCCTGCGGCCGTCGCCGCACAGGCCGCGGCGGTCGAGGGCGTCGGCAAGGTGCTCGCGGTGGCGAACCCGGCCAACGCCAACCCGCTGGCGCACGTCCTCGCGCCGCAGGTCGTGGCCCTGGCCGGCGCGTACACCCACGTACTCGGACCGTCCACCACCTTCGGCAAGGACCTCATGCCGGTGGTCGCCGCCCTGCTCGGCGAGGCGATGGTGTCGGACATCATGGCGGTGGTCGATGCGCACACCTTCCAGCGGCCGATCTACGCCGGCAACGCGATCATCACGGTCCAGGCGTCGCCCGGTCGCAAGGTGGTCGGAACGGTCCGCAACGCATCGTTCCCGGCTGCCGGGACGCAGGCTGCGTGCGCGGTCGATGCGGCGCCGGTGTCGGTCGCGCTGCCTTCGCACACGCGGTTCGTGGAACTGAAATCCGGCGCCAGCGACCGCCCCGATCTGCAGACCGCCGGCCGCGTGGTATCCGGCGGCCGCGCGCTGGGCTCGGCCGACGCGTTCGGCATCATTTACGAGCTGGCGGATTCGCTCGGCGCGGGCGTCGGCGCCTCGCGCGCGGCGGTGGATGCGGGCTACGTGCCGTCCGACATGCAGGTCGGCCAGACCGGCAAGATCATCGCCCCGGAGCTGTACATCGCGATCGGCATCTCCGGCGCAATCCAGCACCTGACCGGCATCAAGGACGCCGGCACCATCGTGGCGATCAACAAGGACGCCGAAGCGCCGATCTTCGAGGTGGCCGACTTCGGCCTGGTTGCCGACCTGTTCAAGGCGGTGCCGGAACTCAAGGCCGCCCTGGCCGTCGGCTGAGAATGCGGGGCGGCCCGCGGCCGGAGTTTCAGCCGAACGGCCGCGCCTTGCAGTCCGCGCGCACGGCCTCGAACAGCAAGTTCCCGTCGCCGATGGCGCGGTAGACCAGGCGCCGGCCGTCGAAGGCCTCGATGCGATAGGTCCACACGGCGTCACCGCCGACTCCGCCGGTGCCGTCGCCGGTTTGCCAGGAGTGGGTCGCGAGCACGCCGTCCTCCACCGCCCACGTGCCCTGCTCGCGGGCTTCGAAGTCCTCCGACGGGGTGTCGGGAAAGCCGCGGAAGTCGACCACGAACCCTCCGTCGGCGGCGCGCTCGGCGAACCACTCGTAGGGCCATTCCGCGTCGTCGAGCCGCCCCGCCCAGCAGCCTGCGAGTTCCGGCGTGGACACCGCGACCCGCGCGGGCCATTGCGGCCGGCCGGGCGTCTCGCCCGCGCGGGCGGCGGCCTGCGCCACGTCCAACACGGCGGCGCCGCGGCCTGCCTCGCGCGCAGCGGCCAGGCGGTCGCCGGTGGCCGGATGGGAGGACGCGTAGTCGTGGTCGGGCTCGTCCTCGCCGTTGCCATCGGCGGCGCCGGCGATCCGCGACAGCACCACCGCGAACCAGGCCGGCGAGATGCCACGCGCGGCCAGTTCGCGGAACGCGAACGCGTCGGCCTCGCGCTCGAAGTCGCGCGAGTAATGGTTGTCGAGCAGGAAGGTGGGGATCGCGACCGTCACGCCGGTGGCCGATCCGACGTCTCCGGTGAACACCGCCAGCAGCACCGCCACTGCCGACTGCTGCAGCACCGTGCGCAGCACGTGGCGGTCGGCATGGTGGCCCAGTTCGTGCGCCAGCACGGCCAGAAACTCCTCGTCGAACCGGATCGTGCGCAGCAGGCCATCGGTGAACACGATGGTGCCGCCGGGTACGGCGAAGGCGTTCGCCCCGCCGCCGCCCAGGTCCCGGAACTCGAGCCGCAGGCGCGCGGCGTCGGGGCGGCCGGCCATGAAGCCTTCAAAGGCCGCGCGCCAGCGCGCCTGCTCCGCAGGATCGAGGGTGCTGGGCTCGAGCGCCAGCGCATCGAGTGCGGCCATCACTTGCGCGCCGAGCGGCGCCTCGACGTCCGGCGGCATGGCGCGCGCCACCCGCTCGGCCAGCCAGGGCAGTCCGTGGGTCGCAAACAGCACGATCGCCAGCACGCTCAGCAGCAGCCCGCCGGCAACTGCGGCCGGGTGGCGCTCCAGGCGATCGACCAGCGTCTCCAGCCCGCGACGCGGGAACAGCGCATCGACCGCGCCCTGGTCGTCGCTGTGCAGCTGCGCGCCGTCGGGCAGGAACACCGCGCGCCGTACGCCGCCCAGCCGGGTGGTGCCGCGCAGCGCCGCGACCTGCTCGTGGCGCGACACGCCCTCGCCCTCGATGCGCAGCGCGCCGCCGGATGCCGACCAGAGGACCTCGACCGGCCGCGCGTGTTCGCCGTCGTAGTACAGCCCGTGCGCGTTCACAGCGACAGGTCCACGTCGAACGCGTCCGCGGTCTCGGCGCCGGTGGCGCCGCGGCGGCCGCGGCGCTCGCTGCGCAGGGTATCGAGGTCGCCGCGCGCCAGCAGCGCCAGGTGCGCGGCGCGGTAGCGCGCCATGCGCACCTGGGCCCACGGCACCAGCAGGCCCAGAGACAGCAGGATCGCCGCGGTGTTCGACAGGTACAGCGCGAACAGGTCGCGTCGGCGCAGCGTGCTGCGGAACCCGTGCGCGCCCAGCGAGGCGCGGTTGAAGGTCAGGTTGCTCACCCCGACCGCGATCCACACCCAGCCGACGAACAACCCGGCATAGGCGAGCCCGATGGTCGCGAAGCCCATCGCCTGCGCGGCGTCCGCGTCGATCCGCGTGCCGGCGCCCTGCAGTCGGGCGGCGAGCGTGGCGCCGACGAGGCTGCCGAGCAGCAGCCCGGCCGCGCCCAGCACCCAGCCGACGAGGTAGACGGCGTAGAACGCGCCAGGCTGCGCGGCGAACGCGAAGCGCAGGCCGCCGAAGCGGTGCTCCTCGACCTGGTAGCGGCGCTGCAGGTACTTCATGTAGGGCAGGATCAGGCCCAGGGTCGGCACCGCCAGCATGAACATCAGCAGCCAGGCTTTCAGCGCGTCGCCGATTTCGCCGGTGAATCGGAAGTTGAGCGTGCGCCATGCCGAGTAGCGCGCCCGGAAGCGCAGGCCGGCCAGCACCAGCCACGGGGTGGCGATGCCGAGCGCGACCAGCAGCAGCGGCTGCGCCAGCGGCAGCCCCTTGCCGGCCAGCACGTAGGCGCCCAGCACCGCGACCGCCACCAGCCGACCCTTGAGGATCTGCAGCGGTTGCGCGAGATACTCGAACGGCGCGCCGGCGACCCAGGTGTTGCCATAGAACCAGCGCTCGCGCCGCACCTTGGCCCACGCCGAGAAGATGCCGAGTGTGAGCACGGTCAGCGCCAGATTGACGATCCAGATCCGGAAGTACTCGCGCGCGCTCCCGCGGAACTGGAAACGGTGCTCGATCCCCGGGGCGGTGGCGTCGGGCAGTGGCGGCGGCGGCGGGGGCAGGGGTCTCGGCAGCGGCGGCGCGTCGGGGAGAGCGTCGCCCGCCGGGGATGCGATCGGAACGCCGGCCACGGTCTCGTCGGCCGCTCGGCGCATTGGCGGCGGCGCGGGCAGCTGCGCCCGGTCCCGCCATGCACCGTCATCGTCTTCCCCCTGAATCATGCCGTGCCGACCCTGCGCGCCCTGCGTCAGTGTAGGAAGCCCGGGCCGCGGTCGCCAGCCGGCTGTTGCTGCCGGTGGACCTTCGGGCGGCTGGCCGCTGCCGGCGGGTTCGGCTATGGTGGCCGGTCCCGCGCAGGCCGCGCGGCCATCCGACCAGGCAGCATGACCGATATCCGTCCGCTGTGGGAGCCGAGCAGGGAGCGCATCGAGCGCGCCAACCTGTCGCGATTCATCAAGTTCGTTGCGCAGCAGCATGATGCCCCGGTCGAAGGCTGGGACGACCTTTACGACTGGTCGATACGGCACCCGGGGAAGTTCTGGCTCGCGGTGTGGGACTTCTGCGGCATCCGCGCCTCCGGCGAGCGCGAACCGGTGCTGGTCGACGGCGGCCGCATGCCCGGCGCGCGCTGGTTTCCCAACGTGCGGCTGAACTTCGCGCAGAATCTGCTGCGCCACCGCGACGACCGGCTGGCCCTGGTCTGCCGTGGCGAGGCAGGGCCCGCGCGCGAATACACCTACGCCCAGGTCCACGAGCAGGTCAGTCGACTGCAGCAGGCGCTGGCTGCGGCCGGCGTCGGTCCCGGTGACCGCGTGGCGGGATTCATGCCGAACCTGCCCGAGACCGTGTTCGCGATGCTGGCCGCGACCTCGCTGGGCGCAGTGTGGTCGTCGTGCTCGCCCGACTTCGGCGTCAACGGCGTGGTCGACCGCTTCGGCCAGATCGCGCCGAAAGTGCTGTTCGCCGCCGCGTCCTACGCCTACGGCGGCAGGGCCTTCGACTGTCTGGACAAGGTCGCCGGCATCGCGGCGAAGATCCCGGTGATCGAGCGCGTGGTGGTGGTGCCCTGGCTCGACCGCCCGGCCGCGATCGACGCGGTGCCTCGCGCCGCGCACCTCGATGACTTCATCGCCCCCTTCGACGCGAAATCGGTCGAGTTCACCGCCCTGCCGTTCGACCATCCGGTCTACGTGATGTACTCCTCGGGCACGACCGGGGTGCCCAAGTGCATCGTCCACGGCGCGGGCGGCACCCTGATCCAGCACCTCAAGGAACTGGTGCTGCACACCGATCTCAAGCGCGAGGACCGCATCTTCTACTACACCACCTGCGGCTGGATGATGTGGAACTGGCTGGTCTCGGGGTTGGCGGTGGGCGCGACCGTGGTGCTTTATGACGGCTCGCCCTCGCACCCGGACGGAAACGCCCTGTGGACGCTGGCCGACGAGGTCGGCATCAGCGTGTTCGGCACCAGCGCGAAGTGGATCGCGGCGATCGAGAAGGCAGGCGTCAAGCCGCGCGAGACGCACAAGCTGCTGGCGCTGCGCACCATCCTCAGCACCGGCTCGCCGCTGCTGCCGGAGTCCTTCGACTACGTCTACCGCAACGTCAAGGACCGCGTCCTGCTGTCGTCGATCTCCGGCGGCACCGACATCATCTCCTGCTTCGCGCTGGGCAACCCGCTGCTGCCGGTGTGGAAGGGCGAGATCCAGTGCCGCGGACTGGGCATGAAGGTCGAGATGCTCGACGACGACGGCAAGCCGGTGCGCGGCGAGCCGGCCGAACTGTCGTGCAGCGCGCCCTTCCCGTCGATGCCGGTCGGCTTCTGGAACGATCCGGACGGCGCGAAGTACCACGACGCCTACTTCGCCCGCGTGCCGAACACCTGGTGCCACGGCGACTTCGCGGTGCTCACCGCGCGCGACGGGGTGGTGATCCACGGCCGCTCGGACGCGACGCTCAACCCCGGCGGCGTGCGCATCGGCACCGCCGAGATCTACCGCCAGGTCGAGCGCGTGCCCGAGGTGCTGGAATCGCTGTGCATCGGCCAGGACTGGGGCGGCGACGTGCGGGTGGTGCTGTTCGTGCGCCTGCGCGAGGGCGTGGTGCTCGACGAAGATCTCCGAAAGCGCATCGCGAAGGCGATCCGCGACAACACCACCCCGCGCCACGTGCCGGCCAAGATCATCGCCGTGCCCGACATCCCGCGCACGATTTCCGGAAAGATCACGGAACTGGCGGTGCGCGACCTCGTGCACGGCAGGCCGGTGAAGAACACCGACGCACTGGCCAATCCGCAGGCGCTGGACTTCTACCGCGACCTGCCGGAACTGCGCAGCTGACGCGCGGCCCGCGCGCCGCGGGCGCGAAGACGCGACGGCGCGCCCGGCTACCGGCCCGGCGCGGATTTCCGGCAGCGGATTCAGGCGCCTGGCGCCTGTCGCGCAACATCCGGGCGCCGCGTCAGGGCGGTGCCAGTACTGTCGCGCCGTCGTGCCTGATCCGCAGCACCTGCTGCGGCTGCGGCATCCCGATGCCCTCGCGCTGCAGTGCATCCCTGATCGCGGCGAGGATCTCGCTTTGCGCGGCGAGCACCTCGTCGGTCTTCACCCACGGCCGCGCGGCGAGATCGACGGCGCCGGCGGCGCAGCGCTGCACCAGCAACTGCGGCTCGCGGTCGCGCAGCACGCGCGGGTGGGCGTCCAGCACGCCGCGGATCACCGCCAGCGCGCGCACCGGGTCGCATTCGTAGGCCACCGAGACCGGCAGGTCGAGCCGGCGCTCGGCGCGTGCGCTGAAGTTGACGATCGGCTGGTTCATCACCAGCGCGTTGGGCATTGTGATCTCGCGGTTGTCGAGGGTGACCAGCAGGGTGCGCAGGAGGTCGATGCGCTCCACCTTGCCGGCCTGCCCGCCGACGTCGACGTAGTCCCCCGCGCGGAACGGCCGCTGCAGCACCAGCAGCACGCCGGAGGCGAGGTTGCCGAGCGAGTCCTTCAGCGCCAGGCCGATCGCGAGTCCCGCGGCGCCGAGTGCGGCCAGCAGCGAAGCGGTCGGCACGCCGGCGAGGTCGAGCACCCCGACCAGCACCAGCACGATGATCGCGATGCGCACCGCGCTGCGCAGGAAGTTCGCCAGCACGCGGTCGCCGCCGCGCCGTTCGACCGCCAGCGCGACCAGTTTGCCGAGCCGGCGCGCGAGCCACAGGCCGATCACCAGTCCGAGCAGCGCCACCGACAGGCGGGCGCCGATGCTCACCGCGGTATCGCGCCACAGTTCGAAGCGGATGAGTTCCAGAAAGGCGTCCATCGCGGGATTGTCGCCGCGCCGCGCAGTGGCGTGCAACGCACGGCGGCCGATGGCGATCAGAGCGTCCCCATGCCCTCCGCCACCCCGTCGGCGCCGACCGCCAGCATGCGCAGGGTGTTGGTCGCCCCGCGCTGCTCCATCGTGTCGCCGGAGGTGATCATCACGCGGTCGCCGGCCTCGAGGAAGCCCAGGTCGAACAGATGCTTGATCGCCACCCGCGCGGCCTGCGCCGGCGGCAGGCCGCGGCTGTCGAACGCGGTGGGGAACACGTCGCGCATCAGCGCCATGCGCCGGCGCGCGCCCTCGTGGCGCGACAGGCCGAAGATCGGCACCTCGCTGCGGAAGCGCGACAGCCAGCGCGCGGTGCTGCCGGATTCCGTGAGCGCCAGGATGGCGCGCACCTGGATGTGCTCGGCCAGGAACATCGCCGCCATCGCGATCGCCTGGTCGACCTTCTGCAGGTTGCGCGGTGCGGCTTCGAAGTCGGTGTCCATTCTGAACTGGCGCTCGGCGCCGAGGCAGATTCGCGCCATCGCCTCGACCGCCCGCTGCGGGTGGCTGCCGGCCGCGGTCTCCTGCGAGAGCATCACCGCGTCGGTGCCGTCGATCACCGCGTTGGCGACGTCGAGCACCTCGGCGCGGGTCGGGATCGGCGAATCGACCATCGACTGCAGCATCTGGGTGGCGGTGATCACCACCTTGTTGCGCGCCAGCGACTCGCGGATGATCTTCTTCTGCAGGCCGGGCAGTTCGGCGTCGCCGATCTCCACCCCGAGGTCGCCGCGCGCGACCATCACCGCATCGGACGCGTCGATGATCTCGCCGAGGTTCTCGATCGCCTCGCTGCGCTCGATCTTGGCCACCAGCCCTGCATGCGAGCCGGCGGCTTCCGCCAACGCCCGCGTTTCATGCACGTCCGCCGCTGAGCGGCAGAACGAGATCGCGATGAAGTCCACGCCCAGTTCCGCCGCGGTGCGGATGTCGGCGCGGTCCTTGTCGGTGAGCGCGCCCAGCGACAGCCCGCCACCGAGCCGGTTCAGCCCCTTGCGGTCGGAAAGACGCCCGCCGGCGAGTACGACGGTGCGCACCTCGGGCCCGGCGACCTCCTCGACGCGCAGCGCGATCAGGCCGTCGTCGAGCAGCAGGGTGTCGCCGGCCCGCACGTCGCGCGGCAGGCCGAGGTAGCTGCAACCGACGCGGTTTTCGTCGCCGGGCGGCGCGTCGTCGCGGCAGTCCAGGGTGAACGGCTGGCCGCCGGCCAGCACGACCCGGCCCTCGCCGAACTTCTCGATGCGGATCTTCGGTCCGCCGAGGTCGGCCAGCACGGCGACCTCGCGCCCGAGCCGGTGCGCGATCGAGCGCACGCGGGCCACGCGCTGCGCGTGGTGCGCCTTGTCGCCGTGGCTGAAGTTCAGCCGAACCACGTCGACGCCCGCGCCGAGCACGCCCTCCAGCACGCCGGCGGCGTCGGTGGCGGGGCCGAGGGTGGCGATGATCTTGGTGCGGCGCGGCAGGGGTTTCATGTGGGCGGATTCGACGGGGAAGCCTCGAATCTACATGCAGCGCCCGGTCGGGCGCGCGCCCGGCGGGGTCGCAAACGTATGCACGCTGCCTGCCGGCCCGGCGGCTCCCGGGCGGGTCAGCCCCGCGCCGCGCGCGCCTTCAAGGCCGCCACCGCGGGCAGTTCCTTGCCCTCGAGAAACTCGAGGAAGGCGCCGCCGCCGGTGGAGATGTACGACAGGTCCTGTTCGATGCCGTACTTGTCGACCGCCGCCAGCGTGTCGCCGCCGCCGGCGATCGAAAACGCGGGCGAGGCCGCGATCGCGCGTGCGATGGCCTCGGTGCCCTTGGCGAAGGCGTCGAACTCGAACACGCCCACGGGTCCGTTCCACACCACGGTGCCGGCCTTCGCGATCAGCCCCGCGTAGCGCGCGGCGGTGGCGGGGCCGATGTCGAGCACCAGGTCGTCGGGGCCGACGGCGTCCGCACGCTTGATCGTGGCCGGCGCGTCGGCGGCGAAAGCCGGCGCCACGACCACGTCCTCGGGCAGCGGGATCTCCGCGCCGCGCGCCTTTGCCTTGGCGAGGATGGCGCGCGAGGCCTCCAGCAGGTCGGGTTCATGCAGCGATTTGCCGACCGCGAAACCCTGCGCGGCGAGGAACGTGTTGGCGATGCCGCCGCCGACGATCAGCTGGTCGACCTTCTCGATGAGGCTGCCGAGCAGCTCAAGCTTGGTGGACACCTTGGACCCGGCGACGATCGCCAGCAGCGGTCGCGCCGGATGCTGCAGCGCCTTGGCCAGCGCGTCGAGTTCCGCCGCCAGCAGCGGGCCCGCGCAGGCGACCTTCGCGAAGCGGATCGCGCCGTGGGTGGACGCCTGCGCGCGGTGCGCGGTGCCGAAGGCGTCCATGACGTAGATGTCGCACAGTGCGGCATATCGGCGCGCGAGGTCCTCGGCATCCTTGTCCTCGCCGATGTTCATGCGGCAGTTCTCGAGCAGCTTCACCTCGCCGGGCCTGACGTCCACGCCGTCGAGGTAGTTGCGCACCAGCGGCACCGGCTGGCCGAGCGCCTGCGACAGCCAGTCCGCGACCGGCGCCAGCGAGGACGCCGCGTCCCACACGCCCTCCTTCGGCCGTCCGAGGTGGCTGAACACCATCACCGCCGCGCCCGCATCGCGCGCCGCGCGGATCGCCGGCAGCGCGGCCTCGAGGCGCTGGGTGGACCCGATCCTGCCGTCCTTCACCGGCACATTGAGGTCCTCGCGGATCAGCACGCGCTGGCCGCGCAGGTCGAGGTCGGACATGCGGAGGAAGGACATGCAGGGGCTCCCGGTGGCTGTTCGATCCGCCGATTGTCGTTGGGATGGTGGGAGGGTGTCATCTGTGGGACGGCCCGGGGCCCAGAAAATCCGCTGCGACGCAGTGCTTCGTACGCTCCATACCCTGGGCCCTGTACCCGTTACGGATGAGGGTATAGGGCCCAGGGTACAGAGCAGCCGCCTTCGGAGCGGCTCTTCACTGGGCCCTGTGCCCTGGGCCCTCTCAGTCGGAAACCCACCCCACTTCGTCCGAACACACCCGCCCGCCCGCGGCACAATGGGCGCCATGCAGATCGCCATCCCGGTCTATCCCGGCTTCACCGCCACCGACGCCATCGGGCCCTACGAGGTACTGTCACGCCTGCCCGGCGCGCGCACCGTGTTCGTCGCGCGCGAGCCGGGCCTGGTCGAGAGCGACACCGGGTTCCTGCGCATCGAGGCGCAGCCACTCTCGGCCGTCGCCGCGCCGGCCATCGTGGTGGTGCCCGGCGGCCCGACGGTGCGCGTGCCCACCGGCGATGCGGTGCTGCTCGACTGGTTGCGTGCCGTCGATCGCACGTCGACCTGGACCGCTTCGGTCTGCACCGGCGCGCTGCTGCTGGGCGCCGCGGGCCTGCTGCGTGGCGTGGATGCGACCACCCACTGGGAGGACCTCGACCGCCTGGCCGGCTTCGACGCGACCGCGGTCGAGGCCCGCTACGTCTTCCACGGCAAGCGGGTGACCGCCGCCGGCGTGTCGGCCGGCTTCGACATGGCGCTGGCGCTGGCCGCGCGGATCGCCGGCGACCTGGTCGCGCAGTCGATCCAGCTCGGCATCGAATACGACCCGCAGCCGCCGTTCCGAGCCGGATCGCCGCGCAGCGCGCCGCCCGAGGTCCTGGCGCGGGTGCGCTCCCGCGAGCGCGGCTGAGCCGGTCCCGCCGTGGCCTGGATCGGTGCCGCTTGATCACGGTCAAGGCGCGGGCCCCGGGCCGCGCCTAGGCTGCACCGCATGGGCAGGCGACCGCCTGCGCGATGGCGCCCGGAGCGCGCGATGCGGAACGACCCGATCTTCGACCCGGCGCTGCTGACCAAGTACGACGTCAGCGGCCCGCGCTACACGTCCTATCCGACCGCGCCGCACTTCCAGGCCGGTTTCGCCGAGGACACCTGGCGCCACCATGCGCGGGCCAGCAACGACGACCCGATCCCGCGCGGGCTGTCGGTCTACGTCCACATCCCGTTCTGCTCCAGCCCCTGCTTCTACTGCGGCTGCAACCGCGTGGTCACCCGCGACCGCGGCAAGGCGGAGGCCTACCTGCAGCGCCTCGCGCGCGAGATCGAGGTGCAGTCGAGGCTGTTCGACCGCGACCGCAAGGTCACCCAGCTGCACCTCGGCGGCGGCACGCCGAACTACCTCGACGCCGCGCAGTTGCGCGAACTGATCGACCTGCTGCGCGCGGGCTTCAACCTCGCCACCGGCGAGGAGCGCGAGTTCAGCGTCGAACTCGACCCGCGGCACGCCGACGAGGCCCTGCTGCGCGAACTGATCGCGATCGGCTTCAATCGCGTCAGCTTCGGCGTGCAGGACTTCAACCCCGACGTGCAGGAGGCGATCAACCGCATCCAGCCGGTGGAGCGCACCACGGCGGTGATCGAGGCGGCCCGCGCAGCCGGCTTCCGATCGGTCAGCATCGATCTCATCTACGGCTTGCCGAAGCAGACCGTGGAAGGTTTCGCCGCCACCCTCGACACCGTGACCGCGATCCGCCCCGACCGCATCGCGGTCTACAGTTACGCCCACCTGCCCGAAACCTTCAAGGCGCAGCGGCAGATCGATGCCGCCGACCTGCCCAACCCGGCGACCAAGCTCGGCCTGCTCGGCGCGGCGGTGGAAAAGCTCGCCGCCGCCGGTTACCGCTACATCGGCATGGACCACTTCGCCTTGCCGGGCGACGAACTGGTGCGCGCGCAGGACTCGCATACCCTGCAGCGCAATTTCCAAGGCTATTCCACGCAGGCCGATACCGACCTGATCGGGTTCGGCGTGAGCGCCATCGGCCGCGTCGGAGACTGCTATGTGCAGAACGCGCGCGACCTGCTGTCCTACTACGCCGCGATCGACGCCGGCCGCCTGCCGATCGCCAGGGGCTACGTCCGCACGGAAGAGGACGAACTGCGCGCCGACGTGATCCAGGAACTGATGTGCCACGGCGAGGTGGTGTTCGACGCGATCGAGCGCCGTCACCCGGGACTGGACTTCCGCAGCCACTTCGCCGATGCCCTGCAGCGCATGAGGGACCTCGCCCGCGACGGTCTGGTGGACATGGGGGCGGGTGCCTTGCGCATCACCGCGCGCGGCCGCCTGCTGATGCGGATCGCCGCGATGGCCTTCGACGAATACCTCGGTCGTCCGCGCGAGCAGCAGGTGGCGAATTTCTCGCGGGTGATCTGAACCCGCGGCGGCCGCTGACGTCTCAGAAACGCCCGGCGCGCAGGTCCTCCACCGCCTGGCGGATCTCGTCCATGGTGTTCATGACGAACGGGCCGTACTTCGCCACCGGCTCGCGCAGCGGGCGGCCGGCGAGCAGCAGCACGCGGGCGGGGGCGCCGTCGGCGCGCAAGTCGATGCGCGTGCCGTCGGCCAGCACGGCGAGTTCGCCCTTAACCACCCGCTGCGCGTCGTCGGCGCCGACGCGGGCCGCGCCCTCGAACACGTACACGAACGCATTGTGGCCGGCCGGTACGGCGTGTCCGTACGCGGCATCGGCGTCGAGGCACAGGTCGAGGTAGGTCGGATCGGTGGCTTCGGCCTCGATCGGCCCGCGCACGCCCGCGACCGCGCCGGCGATCACCTTGGCGCGCACGCCGGGCCCAGCGGCGACCGACGGGATGCGCTCCGGCGCGTACTCCTGGTAGCGCGGCGCGGTCATCTTCAGGCGCGCGGGCAGGTTGATCCACAGCTGGAAGCCGCGCATCAGGCCTTCGACCTGCTCGGGCATTTCGGAGTGCACCAGTCCGCGGCCGGCGGTCATCCACTGCACGCTGCCGGGCACCAGCACGCCCTCGTTGCCGTGGTTGTCGCGGTGCCGCATGCGGCCGTCGAGCATGTAGGTCACGGTCTCGAAGCCGCGGTGCGGGTGGTCGGGGAAGCCCGCGATGTAGTCGCCGGGACGTTCGGAACCGAACTCGTCCAGCATCAGGAAGGGATCGAGGTCGGGCAGCGTCGGCGTGCCGATCACGCGTGTCAGGCGCACACCCGCACCGTCGGACGTCGGCATGCCGCGCACCCGGCGCGCCACACGGCGCGAGGCGGGGGCGGTGACGTCGGTCTGAGGACCCATGGTTGGCTCCGGACGGGGCTACCACCAGGATGGCGCCGGGGCTGGCGGTTTCCAAGGTGCGTCGACCCGCGTCGGCGGCCCTGCAAACGCAATCCGATGGCGGTATCATCCGCCGCCGCTTCATCCGTCCATCCGAATCGAAGGATAGAAACCCCGATGAGCAGTTACCTCTTCACCTCGGAATCGGTGTCGGAAGGGCACCCGGACAAGATCTGCGACCAGATCTCGGACGCGGTGCTCGACGCCATCCTCGCCCAGGACAAGCGCGCGCGCGTGGCCTGCGAGACCCTGTGCAAGACGGGCGCTGCCATCGTCGCCGGCGAGATCACCACCGCCGCCTGGGTCGACGTCGAGACGCTGGCGCGCAAGGTGATCAACGACATCGGCTACAACAACTCCAACGTCGGCTTCGACGGCCACACCTGCGCGATCATCAACATGATCGGCAAACAGTCCCCGGACATCAACCAGGGCGTGGACCGCAAGAAGCCGGAGGAACAGGGCGCCGGCGACCAGGGCCTGATGTTCGGCTACGCCTGCGACGAGGCGCCCGAGTTCATGCCGGCGCCGATCTACTACTCGCACCGCCTCGTCGAGCAGCAGGCCAAGGTGCGCAAGGCGAAGAAGTCGAAGCTGCCCTGGCTGCGCCCGGACGCCAAGAGCCAGGTCACCCTGCGCTACGACGGCGACGCCATCGTCGGCCTCGACGCCGTGGTGCTGTCCACGCAGCACGACGACGGGATCAAGCACAAGGAGATCTTCGAGGGCGTGTACGAGCACATCCTCAAGCCCGTGCTGCCGAAGAAGTGGCTCGACAAGCTGCCGAAGCACAAGGTCCACATCAACCCGACCGGCAAGTTCGTCATCGGCGGGCCGGTGGGCGACTGCGGCCTGACCGGGCGCAAGATCATCGTCGACTCCTACGGCGGCATGGCCCGCCACGGCGGCGGCGCGTTCTCCGGCAAGGACCCGTCGAAGGTCGACCGCTCGGCGGCGTACGCCGCGCGCTACGTGGCGAAGAACATCGTCGCCGCCGGCGTCGCGCGCAAGTGCGAGGTGCAGGTGTCCTACGCCATCGGCGTCGCCGAGCCGACCTCGATCTCGGTCACGACCTTCGGCACCGGCCGCATCCCGGACGCGAAGATCGAGAAGCTGATCCGCGCCCACTTCGACCTGCGCCCCTACGGCATCATCAAGATGCTGGACCTGGTGCATCCGGTCTACCTGCGTACGGCGGCCTACGGCCACTTCGGCCGCGCGCCGGAGAAGGTGAGCTACACCGACGGCGCGAGCGGCAAGTCGGTCACCTGCACCGCGTTCTCGTGGGAGCAGACCGACCGCGCCGAGGCGCTGCGCAAGGACGCGAAGCT
>DHLY01000030.1 GCA_002405525.1 Proteobacteria bacterium UBA4656 | reverse complement strand
CGATTGTAGGCCAACCCCCCCCCCCGCGACGGGCGCAGTCGGTCGCGCGGGGCTTGCGCGCGACCGACTCCGGGCATCAGGCGGCGCGCGCGTGCAGACCCACCCGGTTGCCCTCCGGGTCGATGATCTGCGCCACCCAGCCGATTTCTCGGGGAAGCTGCATCGGGGGTGTCGCGACAAGGGCGCCCGCCGACCGGGCGCGAGCCAAAGGTGCGGCGAGTGAGGCACCGCACCACAGGTAAACGATCGTGCCGTCGGCGCCAGGGCGCATCGCGCCCGCGCGCGCCACCGCGCCGGCGGTGCCGGGCGGCGCGACGGCGAACATCGCGAACTCGCCCATCGCCGGGTCGTTCTCGCGCTTCAGAGTCGTTTCGAGCACGCTTTCGTAGAACCGAACGCTACGCTCGAAGTCGACGACGGGAATTTCGAACCAGGTCACCACAGGGTCCATGGGATGCTCCTCACACCGGGCGGGACGCCGGCGGCACGCGCAGTCTCCTGCCCGGCTGCTGCCAGCATTCCGTCAGGATTGCGAGGCGGGTCGCGCGCCACCGCCAGCGGCCTGTCAGCAGCCCGCGTATGCTGACGGCATGATCAAAGCCCGCCGGATCGAACAGTGCAGCCGCCTGGAGCATCTGCCCAACATCGGCCCGGCGATGGCGGCCGACCTGCGCCTGCTGGGCATCCACCGGCCGGGCGATCTTGCGCGCTGCGACCCGCTGTTCCTGTACCGGGCCCTGTGCGCCGCCACCGGTTCGCGGCATGACCCGTGCGTGCTCGACACCTTCATCGCCGCGGTTCGCTTCGCGCAGGGCGGGCCGGCGCTGCCGTGGTGGCGGCACACCGCCGAGCGCAAGTGCCGCTTCCCCGACGTCTGAGCGCGGCCCGCGACCATGCGCCGCGCCGACCGCCTGTTCCGGCTCGTGCTGCAATTGAGCCGCGGCAAGGTGCGCACCGCGCGTGCGCTCGGCGAGGCGCTCGAGGTCAGCGAACGCACGGTCTACCGGGACATCGCCGACCTCGTCGCCCATGGCACGCCGATCCGGGGCGCGCCCGGGGTCGGCTACTCGCTCAAGGCAGGCTTTCAACTGCCGCCACTGATGTTCGAGCGCGAGGAACTCGAGGCGCTGGCGCTGGGCGCGGCCTGGGTGTCCGGCTATGGCGACCCCGGCCTGCGCGCGGCGGCCGAGCGCGTGCTGGCCAAAGTCGACGCGGTGCTGCCCTCGCGCCTTCGCCCGGAGCTGCGCGCGGTCGGGATGGAAGTGCTCGACCTGGGCTTCGGCGACGCCGCGCGCGAAACGCTGGCGACGGCGCGGGCGGCGATCCGCGACCGTCGGCTGCTCGATGCGCGCTACGTCGACGAGGCCGGCCATCAGACGACGCGCCGCTTGCGGCCGCTGGGCCTGTTCTACTGGGGCCGCGTGTGGACGCTGGCCGCATGGTGCGAGCTGCGCGTCGACTACCGCAGTTTCCGCATCGACCGCTTCCTCGAACTGTCCGCGCGTGCGGAGCCGATCCCGGACGACCCGGCGATCAGCCTCGAGGACTTCGTCATGCGGGCATGCGAATCGCCCGCCTGACCGTCGGATCCTGCGGGTACCGAGGGTTCACGGCCGGTGCGGTCGCGACAGGTACTCGGCGCTGCGCATCTCGATCAGCCGTGATGCAGTGCGTTCGAACTCGCGCTGCAGGCGCTGCCCGGCGTAGAGGCCGCCGGGTTCGGCGGCCGCCGAGACCAGCAGGTTCACGTTGCGATCGTAGAACTCGTCGACCAGATGCACGAAGCGGCGGGCCGGGTCGTCGTTGCCGCCGTCGAAGCGCGGCACGCCCGACAGCAGCACGGTATGGTGGCCGCGCGCAATCTCGATGTAGTCGGCGACCGCGCGGGGACCGTCGCACAGCGCGGCGAAGTCGAACCAGGCCACGCCGTCGGCGCGCCGGCGCAGCGCGATCGGGCGCGCGTTCACGAGCAGCGTGCCGGCGGGGCGCTCCGCGCCCGGTGCGAGGCGCCCGAACGCGGCCGACAGGGCCTTCTCGGCAGACGCATCGGCCGGCACGTGGTAGACCGGCGCCGCGGTGAGGGCGCGCAGCCGCCAATCGACCGCGGAGTCGACGTGCAGCACCTGGCAATGCCGCTCCAGGCGCGCGATCGCGGGCAGGAACTTGGCGCGCTGCAGGCCGTCGCGGTAGAGCCCGGCAGGCGGGATGTTGGACGTCGTGACCAGGCAAACGCCCTCGCGGCGCAGATGGCGCAACAGCTCGCCGAGGATCATGGCGTCGCCGATGTCGGCGACGAAGAACTCGTCGAGCACCAGCAATGGCCGGTCGGCCAGCCGCCTCGCGACTTCGGCCAGCGGGTCCCGTACGTGGCCCACCGCGGCGAGTTCCGCGTGCACCCGGCCCATGAAGCGGTGGAAGTGCTCGCGCCGCCGCAGGCGGTCCGGCAGGCCGTCGTGCAGCAGGTCGACGAGGAAGGTCTTGCCGCGGCCGACGCCACCATGCAGGTAAAGCCCGCGCACGCGCTTGCGACGCCCGACCAGCGCGGCCAGCCGCGCGCCGAGGGTGTCGATCTCGGCATCCAGCACCTCGGCGTGGATACGGTCCAGCGCGGGCAGCACCGCACGCTGCGCGGGATCGTCCTGCCAGCGGCCGCCGGCCACGCCGGCCGCATAGCGCTCGGAAGGCCGCGGCACTGCGGCACCACCGGCGTTCGCTGCCATGGTCAGGCCCCCGGCGGCAGGTGATCGCGCGCAGCGTGCTTGATCACGCCGCGCAGGTCGAGCAGCTTGCGGTGGAAGAAGTGGCCGGTATCGGGCATGCGCACCAGGGTCGGCGGGTCGGGCTGGCGGGCGATGAAGTCGTACACCGCCTGCGGCGCGACCACGTCGTCGTCCTCGCCCTGCACCACCAGCCACGGGCAGGGCGGCGGCGGCAGCGCGTCGAACACCGGGTACTTGCCGATCGGCGGCGCGATGCTGAGCAGGAACTTGGCCGGCAGGTGACGCGCCGCGCGCGCAGCCACCATCGATCCGAACGAGAAGCCGGCCAGCCACAAGGCGTCTCCCGGACAGGCGCGGCCCAGCCATTCGCCGATCGCGATCGCATCCAGCGTCTCGCCGTCGCCATGGTCGTGCACACCCTCAGTGGCCCCGACGCCGCGGAAGTTGAAACGCAAGGTGCGCAGGCCGAGTTCGAGCAGGCTGCGCTCGACCATCGCCACGACCTTGTTGTGCAGGGTCCCGCCATGCAGCGGGTGCGGGTGGCAGATGATCGCCACCGCGCGGCGCGCGACGGCCGGATCCGGCACGCCGACCAGGGCCTCGATGCGGCCTGCGGGCCCGTACAGGACCAGGGGTCCGGATTGGGCGGGGAAGGCGGGTTCGACGGCATCGCTCATGGGCATGATGATAGCGGAGCCCCCGACGGTCCCCGCCCGCGTATCCTGCGCCGATGAACCACCTCGCACACGCCTGGCTCTCCGGCGACCACCCGGCGCTGCGGATCGGCAGCCTGCTCGGCGACTTCTGGCGCGGCGCGCCGGATCCCGGCTGGCCCGAGGGCGTGGCCGCGGGCGTGCGCCTGCATCGCCGGATCGACGGCTTCACCGACGCACACCCGGCGGTGGCGGCCGCGCGCACACTGTTCGAGCCGCCGTTCCGCCGCTACGCGGGCATTCTGCTCGACATCTGGTTCGACCATCGGCTGGCCGCCACCTTCGAGGCCTGCACCGGCCGTTCGCTGCGCGCTTTCGCCGACGAGATTTACGCCACGTTGGCGGACGCGCCGGATGGGCTGCCGGCACCGTTCCGCCTGTTCGCCGCGCGCGCCGCGCGCTTCGACGTGCTGGCCGGCTACGCCGAGCGCGAGCGACTGGAGGCCGTGTTCATGCACCTGTCGGAGCGCCTGTCGCGCGCCAACCCGGTGGCCCATGCGCTGCCGCTGCTGGAGTCGCTGGAGCGGCCGCTGGAGCGGGCGTTCGAGTGCTTGTGGGTTGATCTGGCGGAGATGCGGCCGGCGGGGCACGGCTTGAGGGGCAGGGAATAGGGCGGGGGGTATACGGTCCAGGGCCCAGTGGAGAGCGCGCAAGGTCGCCGGCCATCGCTGCGCCAAGCGACCACGGCGCCACTCCCGACGCGAGCTGCACCCGACAACGCGACGGACGCCCGAACCGCCATGACCGGGTTCGTTCTGGGCCCTGGGCCCTATACCCTGGGCCCCATACCCTCGGGCGCGCCATCACGGCGCGCCAGTCGTCGCGACCAGATCCAGCCCCACCACCAGCGGGTCGTGGTCCGAAGAGCGGAACGGATCGGGCCGGTACAGGGCGCGGCGCCGCTCGCCCTTGCGTTCGGAGGTGTAGTCGAAGACCGTCAGTTCGTCGGCATTGACATGCCACTCCGCGGCGCCGACGACCCGCGACGCGAGCGATGCCGAGGCCAGTGCATGGTCGAGCCGCCCGCTGGCGCCGCCGAATACGAAGCTGTAGGCGGTTTCGCCCGCGAAGCGCTGCAGCGCATCGATCCAGCCGCGCTGGCGCAGCAGCCGCAGCGGATCCTCTTGGCCGTAGGCGTTGAGATCGCCCACCAGCAGCGCCCCGGCGCCACCGCTGCCGGTGGGATCGGTCGCCAGCCAGTCCGCGATCGCGCGCGCGGCGTCGACGCGCCGCGGGTTGTAGCAGCCTTGCCCGTCGCCGCGGTCGCGATCGGCGGGCTGGGCCTCGTCGCAGCCACCCTTCGATTTCCAGTGGTTGGCGACCACCACGAAGCGCACACCGCCATCAACGGGTTCGAAGGCCTGCGCCAGTGGCACCCGGTTGTAGTCGCTGAACGGGCCGCCCTCGATGTAGGCGGCGCGCCCGGCCTCGCGCACGCGGCCACTGCGATAGATCAGGCCGACCTTGATCTGGTCACCGCCGAGGCGCACGACGCCGGGATCGACCAGACGGTAGTCGCCTGCGGCGCCGAGCCCCGCGTTGAGCGCGGCCACCAGCTGCGCGATCGCGCTGTCGGGGTCGTGACCGTCGTTCTCGACCTCCATCAGCGCGGCGACATCGGGCTGCATGGCGACGATCGCCGCCACCAGCTTGTCGCGCTGGCGCGCGGCGGCAGCGGCATCCTGTGCGCCGCGCGGGGTCGGAAAGCCACCACCGCGACCATCGCCGTTGAACCAGTTCAGCAGGTTGAAGGCGGCCACGCGGTGGGTGCCGCCCACCGCCGGCGGCGCGGTGGGGCGTGGCGCCTGACGCACCGCCGTCGGCTCCGCGGTCAACTGCAGGCGGTGGCGGCCGCCGCGTTCGTCGAGCACGCCTGCGAGACCGTCGATTGCGGTGCCGACGCGCCAGGGTCGCGCGGGCCCGACCGGACCGCCGAGCCACCACACGCGACGGGGATCCTCGACCTCGAGATTGTCGTCCACCAGCACGCGCGCGCGCGCATTGGCCTCGGCCAGCGTGCGCGCCTGCGGTCCCGGGGAGAAGCGTTCGGTGGGATGGAACAATCGTCCCGCCAGCGAGATCTCGGCGCGGCCGAAGCGCAGCAGTTCGAAGTTGCCGGTGACGGTGACCGGCCCGGGCAGCAGCACGCGCATGCCCTCGAAGCGCTCCCATTCCGGCGGCGGCTCGGCAACCGCAGAAGCGGCGGGCAACGCAACGGACTCAGCGCATACCGCCAGCTGGTTCAGCGGCGCGATTACGGTGAACCCGGAGCCGCCATCGGCCCCGGCCTCCTCGGTCACGGTGCCGCGCACGCGCACGTGCATGCCGGCCTTGAGGTCGCGCCGCGGCTCGGCGGTGCGCACGAACAGGCCCTCGCTGGTCGCTGGATCGGCATCTGCCGTGGCATCGGCCGACTGCAGGAAGAACCCGCCGAGGCCCGAGAGTCGCGCGGTGACCACGCCTTCGGTGTCGACCACCACGCCCTCGAAGGGGCTGCGCGGGCCCGCGCCCTGGATGGCGTGGATCGGGGACGCGCGTTCGCCACAGGCGAAGGCGGCGAGCACCACGGGCGCGCTGCCGGGCCCGTCGCCGGCGCCGCAGCCGGCGAGCCCGGCGGCCAGCGCGAGGGCGAGGGTCGAAAGGCGGAACCGGCGTGGCGTCATGCGGACCCCGGAAACGAAGGCGCCGCCCGCAGGCGGCGCCGGGAACGAGCGGCGCTGGCGCGCGCTCAACGGTACTTGTTCACCATGTACTCGACGGTGACCCTGACCTGCTCGTCGGTGAGGTCGGCGCGACCGCCCTTGGCAGGCATGATGCCGGCCTCGCCCTGGAAGCCCTCCACCGCGTGCTTGACCAGGGTCTCGAGGCCTTTGGCGATCCGCGAAGCCCACGCCGCCTTTTCGGGCTTCGGCGCACCGCCGGCGCCGGTACCGTGGCAGACCGTGCAGACGTTGCGGTAGATCAATTCGGCATCCAGTGCGCCGTCGAACGCCACGCTGGCGGTCGCGGCGGCGCGGGCAGCGGCCTCGGCGGCCAGAATCGCCGCCCGACCGGTCTCGCCGGAGTAGGCGGCAGCCACCGGCGCGATGCGGCTGGCGGCCTCGGCGACCTGCGCGGGGTTGTCCTCGTGGAAGCCCTGCGCGTCGTAGATCTTCCAGGATCCCACGATCAGCAGCACGGTCAGGACGGCGAGCGCCGCGATCACCTGCGCGAAGTGCCTGAGGAAGACGGAGTCGGTGGTCTGCACGTCGGAAATCCCGCGAGGAGCGGCCGCACACGGGCGGCGGAACAGCGGAAGTATAGCCGGGCGCGCCGGGCCTTGTCGTCGCCGCGCCGCCGGCCGGGCGCGGATCAGCGACCCGGCCCCGGATCGCGCTCGAGCACGCTCGGATAGGCGAAACGCCCGGCAGGATGAATGCTTACCGCCAGCGCCAGCGCCCGCCCATCGGTGCCGATGTAGCGGCGCTCGATGCGCAGCGCGGCCGTGCCCGGCGACACGGCCAGCCGGCGCGCCGCCGCCGCCCCGAGGTTCTCGGCGGCGAACGTCTGCTCGACCCGGAGCAAGCGGCCGGGGTCGAGCAGCGCCACCAGAGCCGGAACCGCGCGATCGGCGTCCAGCAGCGCACCGTCGGCCGGCGCGACCACCAGCGGTACCCGTACTTCGGTCGCACCCAGCGGCGCGCGGCGGCCACGTGCGTAGCGCAGGCCCGACAGGTGCAGAACGGTGTCGGCCGGCGCGACCCCGAGTGCCGCCGCCTGAGCACCGGCGCGCTGGCGTCGACGGCGGTCGATCACCAGCCGGGTCGCATTGCCGTACTGCAGCAGGTCGTCGATGGTACGCACCGGCCGGCGCTGGGCCAACGGCGCGGCCGGCCGCACGACCCGGGTGCCCGAGCCCTGCCGCCGCGCGACCAGACCATCGCGCTCGAGCAGCCGCAGGGCCTCGCGGGCGGTGTGGCGGCTGACGCCGAAGGTGCGGCAGATCTCGATCTCGGTCGGCAGCAGGTCGCCCACCCGCCGCGCGCCGCCGGCGACCTCGGCAGCGAAGCGCGCGGCAATCTCGCGGTAGCGGGGCGGGGGCGCGGCGGTGCGGGGCATGCTTCAAGTCTAGCGGTGACTGCGAACGCGGGGCGCGCGCTTCGAAAGCGGGCCCTGGGCCCAAAACGCGCGGCCACATCCATCGTCCCCATACCGCGGGCCCTATGCCCTGGGCCCTACACCCCGGGCCCTGCCTGCTCCGAAACGACGTCGCCCGCGCGAGGCGGGCGACGAAGGGCGACCTTGGGGAGATCCCGGGGGCTGGGAACAGGTCACCAGAAGCGATAGCGGAAATCGATGCCGTAGGTGCGAGGCACGTTCATGTACGCGTCGGCGAAGCCGAGCGCGGCGAGGTCAAAGGCGCCGGTGAAGTACTCCTCGTCGGTGAGATTCTTGCCCCACAGCGCCACCATCCAGCGGCCGCCGTCTGCCTCGTAGGCAATGCGCGCATCGACCAGGGTGTACTCGTCGGTCTTGATGATCGGCGAGTTGGCGAGGTTCTGGAAATGCTCGTCGGTGTAGTGCGCCTGCACGCCCATCACGAGGCTGCCGTCGGCCATCTCCATCCTGTACTGCGTGCCGACCGTCCAGGTCAGTTCCGGCGCCTGCTTCAGCTCTTTGCCCTCGAAGATCGGCCGGTTGATGGCGCTGAAGGCGGTGTATTCGGCATCGATCGTTCCCACCGACGCATTGGCCGTCCACCCCTGCGCGAGCAGGGCGGTGGCGTCGATCTCGAAGCCCTGGATGCGGGTGTCGGCGGCGTTGAGCAGCAGCGACGTGCCATCGGGCGCGAAGGCGGTCAGCTGCAGATCGTCGTACTGGTTGCGGTAGTACGCGGCGTTGAAGCGCAGGCGTTCGTCCAGCAGGGTGGTCTTGAGGCCCACCTCGTAAGCCAGCACGGTTTCCTCGTCGACGGTGGTGATTGCCGCCGCGGAGCCGCCGCGGCCGTTGAAGCCGCCGCTCTTGAAGCCGGTCGCGGCACTGGCGTAAGCCATCACGTCGTCGCTGATCGAGTAGTCCAGTGCGAGGCGCCAGTCGAGCTTGCTCCATTCGTCCTTCTTGGCGAAGCTGAAGTTCGGCGTGCCGTTGGCGCGAATCGAGACGACCGAGAAGTCCTTCTCCTCCCACGACCAGCGCAGGCCGCCGGTCAGGCGCAGGGCGTCGCTGAAGGCCCAGGTGCCCTGGCCGTAGACGGCCCGCGCATCGGTGTCGAGATTGATGGTGTTGGTCGAGCCGGTGGCGAAGATGTCCTGCCGCGTCGGCTGGTTGTTCGATTCCTTGAACCAGAACAGGCCACCGACCCAGGTGAACGGGCCCTCCGATGCCGAGATGAGCTGCGACTCGTAGCCCTTCTGATCCTGATCCTGATCCTGGAACAGATGGAACCGGGTCTGCGCGGTGCCGTCAAAATCCCCGAACAGCAGGTTCTGCATGCTTCGGTAGTGAACGATGTTGCGCCACGTGGCCCAATCGAGTTCGCTCTCGAGAGTGAGCACCGCACCGAACTGGTCGAGGTTGTTGCGCCCCTGCACCACGTTGGTCTGCAGGGTGTAGTAGTCGTTGTCGGGATCGAGGACCGGACGCGTGCCGCCGGCGCGGATCACGCCGGTGGCGTAGGCGGGACCCGAGCGCTCCTTGTTGCCGTCGAGGTTGAAAGAGGCGCGCGTCGAGTCGCCCAGCGGCATCGAGAACCCGAGCCGCATCGCGTAGACCTCCTGGTCGTTCACGTCACGGTTGTTGGTGACGTCGCGCGAGAAGCCGTCTCGGTTGCGGGTCAGCGCCGCGGCGGAGAAGTCCAGCGCCTCGCCGAGCCGGCCGCCGAGCGCGGTACGCAGATCGCCGCGCCCGAGATTGCCGAGCTGCCCGCTGACCACGAAGGACGGATCGCCGTTGGGCTGGCGGGTGATGTAGCGGATCGCGCCGCCGGTCGCATTGCGCCCGTAAAGCGTGCCCTGAGGGCCTCGCAAGACCTCGACGCGCTCCACGTCGTAGAGGTCGAACAGGGCGCCGGTCTGGCGCGGGATGTAGACGTCGTCGATGTAGATCGCCACCGCCGGGTCGGCGGTGAACAGGGATTCGTCGGCGCCGACGCCGCGCAGGAAGATCTTGGCCCCGGTCGTGGTGCCGGTGTTCGGCTCGATGATCAGGTTCGGGACCTCGAACTTGAGGTCGTCGAGGCGGGTGACCTGCCGGCGCTCGAGGTCCTGCGCCGACAGCGCGGTGATCGAGATCGGGGTCTTCTGCAGCTGCTCCTCGCGGCGCTGCGCGGTGACGGTCACCGCCTCCAGCGTCTGCGCGTCCTGCGGCGCAGGATCGGCTTCGGGGGCGGGACCCGGGGTGGGCGCGGCGAGCGCCGCGGCGGGCAGCAGCGCGGCGGCGACTGCGAGGCTGAGCATGCGGCGGCAAGGCAGTTTCATCGTGGTTCCCCTCGGCCTCGGTCGGGCCGCTCGTGGTGGGCGCACCGAATCATCGCAGTGCCGGCGGAGGCTTCGCCGATCCGCACAGTCGCCGGATCGGCTGCGAGTCCCCGACCGGCCGCAGGCACGCGACCGGAACTGCCTGCACGCCGGGCAACGCGGCGCGCCGCCGCTGCCCGATTTGTCCTAAAGATATATCATTCAGGCATTTCCTGTCGCAAGACCTCGTGACGACCTTGACCTCGCCCCCCCGCCAGCAGGTGGTGCGGATCGCCCGCCATCCGGAAGGCGCACCGCGTGCCGACGATTTCCGTCTCGACGAGGACGTTGTCCCGCGGCCGTCCGCAGGCGAACTGCGGGTGCGCGTGGACTGCCTGTCGATCGACCCCTACCTGCGCGCGCTGCTGGGCGCGCGCTATCTCACCGCACGGCCGCCGGTGGGCGCGGTGGTGCCCGGAACGGGGCTTTGCACGGTGGTCGAGAGCGGCGATCCGGGTTTCGCGCCCGGCGACCTCGTGGTCGGCGACTGCGGCTGGCGCGAGACCGCCGCCCTGCCGGCCGCCGCGGTGCGGCGCGTCGATCCCGGGCTCGCCCCACCCACCACCGCGCTGGGCGTGCTGGGCATCCCGGGGCTCACGGCGTGGGCCGGGCTGCGCACGATCGCGCGCCCGCGGGCGGGCGACACGGTGCTGGTGTCCACCGCCGCCGGCGCGGTCGGCAGCCTGGCCGGCCAACTGGCGCGTCGCGACGGCGCGCGCCCGGTCGGTATCGCCGGCGGGCCGGACAAGTGCCGGCTGGCGGTGACGGAATTCGGCTACGCCGCGTGCGTGGACTACCGCGCCAAGGACTTCGAGGCGCAGTTGCGCGCGACCTGTCCAGACGGCATCGACGTCTATTTCGACAACGTCGGTGGACGGGTCCTGGAAGCGGCCATCGGACTGCTGCGCAAGCACGCGCGGGTCGTGCTTTGCGGCCTGATCGACCAGTACAACGCCGCGCAGCGCCCCCCAGGCCCCAACCTCGGACCGGTGATCGGCACGCGCGCGACGCTGACCGGACTGGTGGTCTACGACCATCTCGATCGCTTGCCCGATTTTCTCGCCGAGGTCGCCCCCGGAGTGCGCGACGGCAGCATCCGCTGGCGCGAGGACGTGCGGCGCGGCCTCGCCGCCGCCCCGCAGGCCTTCGTCGACCTGATGCGCGGCGCCAACGTCGGCAAGCTGCTGGTGCGGGTCGACGGCACGCCGGCCACCGGCCGGAGCGGCTGATGGCGGCGATCGGTCGCCACTTCCTGCGCCTGGGCCCGCGCACCGCGCATTGCCGCGTCGCGGGTGCGGGCCCGGCGCTGCTGATGCTGCACCAGTCGCCGCAGAACTCGCGCCAGTGGCTGCCGCTGATCCCGCGCCTCGCCGGGCGCTTCACCGTGGTCGCGCCGGACACGCCCGGCTTCGGCGACTCCGACCCGCTGCCGCTGGCCGCGCCCGGCATCGCCGACCTCGCGCAGGCGACGCTGGAACTGGCCGACGCGCTGGGGCTGGACCGCTTCGCGGTGTACGGCATGCACACCGGCGGGCTGATCGGCATGCACCTGGCCTGGATGGCGCCGCAGCGCGCCAGCGTGCTGATCGTCGACGGACTGGCCGCGTTCGATGCCGCCGAGCGCGCGGCGATGGGCGAGCGCTACCTGCCGCCGTTCGTGCCGTCGTGGGACGGCACGCACCTGCGCTGGCTGTGGTGCCGGATGCGCGAGCAGCTGTTCTATTTCCCGTGGTACGACGGCCGCGCGGCCGCCGCGCTGGCGCTCGACCCGCCGACGCCGCAGGCCACCCACGCCGCGGTGATGGACGTACTCGAGGTCGGCGACCAGTACCGGCTCGGCTATGCTGCTGCGCTGCGCTATGGCGACCGCCACCGGGTCGCCGAACTGCGCTGCCCGGCGCACCTGCTGTACCGCGACGAGGACGTGCTGGCCACGCACCGCTCGCGGCTGCCGGCGCTGCCGGCGCATGTGGTGGCCGAACGCATCACGGGCGGCCTGCCCGCGCTGTATGCGCGGATCGACGCGATCCTCGACGCGACGCTGGCGCGCGAGCCGCCGGCCGCACTGCGCCTGGACCCGCCGGCTGATCGCGCGCCGCGGAGACGCATCGTGGACACGGTGATCGGGCCGCTGGCCGCCTGGCAGGCGCCCGGCGACGGCGCGGTGACGCTGCGCCTGCACGCGCCCGGCGAGGCACCGCCCCGTCCCGCGTCGCGCGGCGCGGACGCAGCGATCGAGGTCGACCTGCCGGGTCACGGTGCTTCCGCCGAATCGCTGGCCGACGCGCCCGCGCCGGCCCAGGCGCTGGCCCTGCTGACGCTGGCCGACGCGCTGACGCCGACCGCGCCGCTGGTCGTCGAGGCGACAGGTGCGGCGGCGACGCTGGCGCTGGCGATCGCCGAAGCGCGACCCGCCCGCGTCGCGCAGGTCCGGCTGCGCGCGCCGTGGTTGCTGGACGCCGGCGAGATCGCGCGCTTGCTCGACGCACTGCCCGACCCCGCCGTGCAGCGCACCGGCGCGCATCTGCTGGACGCCTTCCAGTGGTCGCGCGAGCGCCACCTGTCGTGGCCGTGGCTGCCGCCTACCGCCGCCGCGCGGCGCCTCGTCGATGCCCCCGACCCCGCGCGCGTGCACGCCGACGCGGTCGAACTGCTGCGCCTCGGTCCGCGCCTGCGCGCTCTGTTCGCCGCCCTGCTCGACCCCGGGCTCGAAGCGCGCATCCTGGCCTGTCCGGTGCCGCTGGCGATCGAAACCGCGGCCGGGGAAGATCACGCCGGGCGGATCGCCGCGCTGGTCGCGCGCCGATCCGCCGACCCACGGAGCAAGACATGAACGCCTGCCTGTCCGACATCCCGTCGGTGCTCGACCGCCTCGTCCGTGCGCACGACGCCACCACTGTGGTGCGCGACGCCGCCGAACTGGAATTCCACGCGCTGGACGTTTACGGCGAGGGCGCGCCGCTGGCCGCCGTGCTGCGCCCGGCCGACGTGGCCTCGCTCGCCCGCTGCGTGCGCGAACTCGCCGACGCCGGCGTCCCGCTGGTCGCGCGCGGCGGCGGCCTGTCCTACACCGACGCCTATCTCGCGACGCGGCCGCAGTCGGTGCTGGTGGACACCTCGCGCCTAGACCGCATCGTCGAGATCAACGCCGGTGACCGCTACGTGGTAGTCGAGGCCGGGGTGAACTGGGCCGCGCTAGACGCGTCGCTGATGCCGCACGGCCTGCGCACGCCCTACTGGGGGCCGCTGTCGGGGCTGCGCGCCACGGTTGGCGGTGCCCTGTCGCAGGGCAGCGTGTTCCTCGGGTCCGGGCTGCACGGCTCGGTCGGCGACAGCGTGCTGGGAATCGACGTGGTCACGGTGAGCGGCGAAGTGCTGCGCACCGGCAGCGCCGCGGCCGGCAACAGCGCGCCGTTCCTGCGCTACTTCGGACCCGACCTGACCGGCCTGTTCGTCGGCGACGCCGGCTGCCTCGGGATCAAGGCGCGGGCCAGCCTGCGCCTGCTGCCACGCCCCGCGGCGGTCGACTACCTGAGCTTCCAGTACGACGGCGCGGCCGCGATGCTGACCGCGATGGCCGAAGTCTCGCGCCAGGGACTCGCCAGCGAATGTTTCGGCTTCGATCCGGTGCTGGCGCAGATGCGCATGAAGCGCGCCAGCCTGGCATCCGACGCGAAGACCCTGGGCCAGGTGGTGCGCAAGGCCGGCCTCGTCGAGGGGCTGAAGCTGGTCGCGGCGGGCCGCGATTTCCTCGATCCCGCGAAGTTCAGCGCGCACGTCGCGATCGAGGGCGATTCGGAACCCGCGGTCGCCGCGCGCCTGGCCGCCGCGCGGCGCGCGCTCGGTGCGGGAGGCGGTCGCGAGATCGACAACTCCATCCCGAAGGTGCTGCGCAGCCAGCCCTTCACCCCGCCCAACAACATGCTGGGGCCGGCCGGCGAGCGCTGGGTCCCGGTGCACGGCATCGTGCCGCACTCGAGGGCGCAAACCGCCCACGCCGCGGTCGAGGCGCTGTTCGCGCGCGAGCGCGAGACCCTGCGCGCGCACCGTGTCGAGGTCAGCTACCTGTTCGCCACGGTCGCCCAGCAGGGCACGCTGATCGAACCGGTTTTCTACTGGCCCGACGCGCACACGGCCTACCACAAGCGCATGGTCGAGGCCGAACACCTGCGCCGCTGCGGGGAGCAGGACCCGGACCCGGCCGCGCGCGCGCTGGTGGCGCGCCTGAAGGTCGAGTCCGCCGCGCTGCTGCGCGCGCACGGCGCCACCCATTTCCAGCTGGGCAAGTTCTACGCCTACCGCGAAGGCCGCGATCCGGCCGCGCTGGCGCTGTTCGACGCCGTCAAGGCGCACCTCGATCCGCGGGGCCTGATGAATCCTGGGGCGCTGCGCTGAAGCATGCGGCGGTCCACAGCCATCTGCGCGGCCGCGACAGCGCGCCGGTCTGGAAAGGCCCCGGCGCCTGGCGATGGCGGCGCTGCGCCGCGCCGCGGCGACGTCTGCGGCTCGATGAAAGCATGCCGACCCTGACCGAACGCCTCGCCGTCCGCGTGCTGCGCCCGGTCGACGGGGCGCTGCGCGCGCGCGCCGCGTGGCACGTGCTGGACTGGCTGGGCTGCGCGGCCGGCGCGCTGCGCGATCCGCTGGCCGCGACGCTCGGGCCGCTCGCGCGCGAAGGCGGTCCGGGCCCGTGCAGCCTGTTCGGCGTGGGCGCCCGCGGGCCGGAGGCCGCGCTGCAGTGGCACGGCGCGCTGGGCAACGTGCTGGAGATGGACGACGTGCACCGCGCCGCCATCCTGCATCCCGGGCCCATCGTGGTGCCGGCGGCGCTGGCCGCGGCCGAAGCGCGCGGTACCGACGCGGGTGCCTTCCTCGACGCCATCGTGCGCGGCTACGAGGCCACGATCCGGATCGGTCGCGCGCTGGGGCCCTCGCACTACCGGTACTGGCACACCACGTCCACCGCCGGGGCCTTCGGCGCGGCGGCGGCGGCCGGCACGATCCTGGGCCTCGATGCCGAGGCACTGGCCGACGCCTTCGGCACCGCCGGCATCCGCGCCGGCGCGCTGTGGCAACTGCGCCACGAGCCGGTGCCGACCAAATCGCTGGCCAATGCGGAAGCCGCGCGCGCGGGCTTCGTCGCCGCTTCGCTGGCCGCGCGCGGACTGCGCGGGCCGCGGCACGTGCTGGAAGGCCCGCAGGGCCTGTTCGCCGCCACCGCGCCGCAAGCCGATCCGAGCGCCATCGACGCCGACGAGCCGCAGTCGCTGGTCGAGGCCGTGTCGTTCAAGCCCTGGCCCGCCTGCCGCCACGCGCACCCGACAATCGACGCCCTGCGCCGCGCCCTGCCCGGTCCGCTGCCGGCCGAGGCCATCGCGCGGATCGAGGTGGCGACCTATGCCGACGCGCTGCGCTTCTGCGACAAGCCCTCGCCGCGCACCGAGGCCGAGGCCAAGTTCAGCCTGCAGCACTGCGCGGCGCTGGTGGTGCTGCACGGCGCGCCGCGGCTCGAGCACTTCCGCGCCGAGAGCCTCGCAGCCGACTCGCTGCCCGTGCTGCGCGCGCGTGTGCGGGTGGCCGAGCACGCCGCACTCAGCGCCCGCTTCCCCGCCCACTATGGCGCGCGCGTGCGCGTGCTGCTGCGCGACGGCAACCTGCTCGAAGCGGGCGCCGAGGACGCCTGGGGCGACCCCGAATGGCCGCTCGACGAGTCCGACCTGGTCGCCAAGGCGCGCACCCTGATGGCCTGGGGCGGGCTGTCCGATGCCGCGGCCGGACGGCTGGTCGAGGCCACGCTCGGCCTCGCGACCGGCGGCACGCTCGACGCCTTCGGCGCGGCGCTGCGGGAGGCACGATGAGCGACGTGCTGGCGCGCGCCATCGACCACGCGCTGGCGCTCGATCGCGCGGCGATCCCGGCCGCGGCGCGGCACGCCGCGCGCGTGTTCCTGGTCGACACCCTCGCGGTCGGCATCTGCGGCGCGCGCATCCCCGAGGCGCGCGCGCTGGCCCACGTGCTGACGGACGGCGGCCGCGGCGAGTCGCGCGTGCTGTGCAGCGGCGAGGCCCTGCCCGCCGCGCAGGCCGCCTTCCGCAACGCCTTCCAGATCCACGACCAGGAGTTCGACAGCGTGCACGAGGGCGCGGTCGTGCATCCGATGGCGGTGATTGGCGGCGTGCTGCTGGCGGTGGCCGAGCGCCGCGGCCGTCGCGGCGCGGCGGTCGATGGCGCGGCGCTCACCGATGCGCTGGTCGTCGCGGTCGACGTCGCGGCCACCGTCGGACTGTGCGCGCGCTCACCGATGCGCTTCTTCCGGCCGGCGATGGCCGGCGCGCTGGGCGCGCTGGCGGGCGCGGCGCGGCTCGAGGGCCTCGACGCCGGCACGCTGCGCCGCGCCTACGGCCTGCTGCTCGGCCAGTTGAGCGGCACCATGCAGGCCCACCTCGAGGGCACGCCCGGCCTGCCGCTACAGATCGGCGCCAACGCGCGCGCCGCGGTGACCGCGCTCGACCTCGCACGGGCGGGCTTCGATGGCCCGCGCGATGCGCTCGAAGGGCCGTTCGGCTACTTCGCGCTGGTCGAAGGCCAATTCGTTCTGTCGCCTTTCGACGACCTCGGGCGTGTGTTCCGCATGACGGAGGTCAGCCACAAGCCCTTCCCCACCGGCCGCGCCGCGCACGCCGCGCTCGATGGCCTCGACCGCCTGCAGCAGGCGCACGGCTTCGGCGGCGACGAGGTCGCGCGGGCCACGCTGGAAGCCCCGCCGCTGATCCGCCGGCTGGTGGGCCGGCCGGCCTCGGCCGGCATGGCGCCGTCGTGGGCGCGCCTGTGCCTGCCCTATCTGGTCGCCACCCGGCTCGTCACCGGCGGCGTGCGGGTCGAAGACTTCGATCCACCCGCGCTCGCCGATCCCGCGCGGCTGGCGCGCGCGGCGATCGTGGACTGGCGCCCGAACGGTGTCGAGGACCCCAACGCGCTGGTGCCGCAATCGCTCGAAATCGCGCTGCGCAATGGCCGGGTGCTGCGCGCGGACCTGCCCGCCGTGCTGGGCTCCCCGCGTTACCCGCTGGACCGCGCCGCGCAGCGCGCCAAGTTCGATGCCTGCCTCGACGCCAGCCCCGGCCGCTTCGACGCGACGCGCCGCGATGAACTGTGGGCCGCGGTCGAAGCGCTGGACAGCGTGCCTGACGTGCGCGAACTCGTCTCCCTCTGCACCACCGCCTGAACCGCCATGGCCTCGCCGACCTATCTCGAATCCTTCGATGTCCGCCAGCTGCTCGCCGACTTCCCGCTCGACGAGGGCTTCGTCGCCCGCCACCGCGCGGTGTCGCGCGACGAGCTCTTCGCGCGGCAGGACGCGCTGTTCCATCGCTGCCTTGCGCGCGCCTGGCAGATCCCGTTCTACCGCCGCCTGTGGGGTGCGGCCGGGATCGAGCCGGGAGACGTGCGGGGATTGGCCGACATCATCCGCCTGCCGGTGTTCGGCAAGCAGGAGATCATGGAGTCGGTCGCGGCCCATCCACCGCTCGGCGACTTCCACGGCTGGCGCGACGGCACCGCAGCGGGCGACGTGCCGCTGGTCTTCCACACCACCTCGGGCACCACCGGGCGGCCGCAGCCGCTGGTGTTCTCGCCGCGCACGCGCGAGGTGCAGTCGATCCTGCTCGCGCGCCTGTACCGCTGGCAGGGCCTGCGCGCGGGCGACGTGGTGCACTCGGTCTACGGCCACGGCATGATCAACGGTGGCCACTACGTACGCGAGGCCGTGACGCATTACACCCAGGGCCTGTTCTGCTCGGCCGGCACCGGGGTGGAGACGCGCTCGGCGCAACAGGTCGCGCTGATGCGCGACCTCGGCGCGACCGTGATCGTGGGCTTCGCCGACTACATCAAGAAGCTCGCCGAGGTGGCGCGCGAGACCGGCCTCGTGCCCGGCCGCGACATCCCGCTGCGCATGGTTTCCGGCCACCTCGGGCGTGAGTCGCGCGAGGCGCTGTCGCAGGCCTGGGGCGGGGTCGAGATGTTCGACTGGTACGGCGTGGGCGACACCGGCGCGATCGCCGGCGAAGGCCCCGACCACGACGGGCTGTACCTGATGGAGGACGCGCAGTACGTGGAGATCCTGCACGTCGACTCACGTGCGCCGGTGCCCGAGGGCGCCGAGGGCGACATGGTGGTGACCTGTCTGTACAAGGACGACATCTACCCGATCATCCGCTTCAACACCCACGACGTGACGCGCACCCTCACTACGCCGTCGTCGCTGGGGCTGAACCTGCGCCGCATCGAGGGCTTCCTCGGCCGCAGCGACAACATGGTCAAGATCCGCGGCATCAACGTCTTCCCGCAGGCGCTGGCGCCGATCCTCGAGGCTCACCCGGCCTTCGCCGGCGAGTTCATCTGCGAGGCCACGCGGGATGCGGCGGGACGTGACGAACTCGCGGTGCGGGTCGAGGCGCGCTGCGCTGCCGACGATGCCGCGGTGCGCGAGGCCTTCGGCGCGCTGCTGCGCGCGCGGCTCGGCGTCGACTGCGCGGTGGTGCTCGAAGCTCCTGGCGCACTGGCGGCGCTGCCCGGGATAGAGCCCCGGCAGAAGCCGGTGCGGCTGATCGCCCGGCGGTTCGGCAAATGAGATCGGCGCCGCCAGTGGACTGCGCAGGGTGCAATGAGCGCCGGGGATTGC